>JBILJV010000017.1:0-41463 GCA_044377005.1 Bacteroidia bacterium | reverse complement strand
ATCGGGTAAACTAATAGAAAATCATCAGATAAACAGTGATGAAACTCAGAGAAAATTAACAATAACCAATTGGTCAGAAGGCATTTACTACGTAACACTAAAAAGCAACGGTGTATTTAGAGGTACTATTAAGTTGGTAAAACAATAGTTAATCTGTCTTCAAAAAAAAATAGCAAGTTCAATAATGATCTTGCTATTTTTTTTTGAAGACTTTTTAATCAATGCGACACTATGATTAAAGCATTTCCTAACAATGATATAGAAGAAGTTAACATCACTTCTCAACAGCGAATAGTTAGATACAAATCTTTAACCATTTAAATCATTATCCTCTTTCCGGTCTCATTTGTGGGAAAAACAATACTTCTTGTATAGAAGATTGGTTAGTCATCATCATGGTTAATCTGTCTATACCTACCCCTAAACCAGCAGTTGGTGGCATTCCATATTCAAGTGATCTTAAAAAATCTTCATCAAATGGCATTGCCTCATCATCGCCTCTACCTGCCAATTTTAATTGTTCTTCAAAACGTTCTCTTTGGTCAATTGGATCGTTTAATTCAGAATACGCATTTGCAATTTCTTTGCCATTAACAAACAATTCAAATCTTTCAACCAAACCTTCAACTGTTCGGTGTTTTTTGGTTAATGGACTCATTTCGATAGGGTAATCTGTAATAAAGGTTGGTTGAATACAATGCATTTCGCATTTTGCCCCAAATATTTCATCTATTAACTTTCCTTTACCCATGCTCGCATCGGTAGCAATTCCCATTTGTTTGCAAGCTTCTCTTATTTGGGCTTCATCCATTTTTGAAATATCAACACCTGTGTGTTCTTTTATCGCATCAAACATGGTAATACGTTTGTATGGTCGAGCAAAACTAATGGCTTGTTCTCCCACCAAAACTTCTGTTGTTCCGTTTACATCCATGGCTACTTTTTCTATCATTTGTTCGGTGTAATCCATCATCCAATTGTAATCCTTGTATGCAACATATATTTCTAATCCAGTAAATTCAGGATTGTGCGTTTTATCTATTCCTTCGTTTCTGAAATTTTTAGCAAACTCAAACACGCCATCAAATCCACCCACTATGAGTCTTTTTAAATACAATTCATTGGCTATTCTCAAGAACAATGGTATGTCAAGTGCGTTGTGATGTGTTTTGAAAGGGCGGGCAGCAGCACCACCATGAACAGTTTGTAAAATCGGCGTTTCTACTTCCATATAACCGCTGTCTAAAAAAGTATTTCTAAGCGACTGTATTACTTTGGAACGTTTAATGAATGTTTCTTTAACGTGGGTATTCACTATTAAATCGACATATCGCATGCGATGTCTCAATTCTGAATCACTGAATGCATCATAAAGAACCCCATCTTTTTCTTTTACAATTGGTAGTGGATTCAATGATTTACATAATACTTTTAAAGTTTTAACTCTTAGTGTTGTTTCACCTGTTTTGGTTACAAAGACTTCACCTTTAACACCTACTATGTCACCAATATCCAATAAATGTAGAACCACTTGATCAAACAAGGTTTTATCTTCTTCAGGACAAATATTGTCTCTACCTACATACAACTGAAAACGACCTTCTTTGTCTTGAATTTTCATAAAACAAACTTTCCCCTTGGGTTGAATACTCATGATTCTTCCTGCCATACTTACCTCTTGAAAATTATTTTCTTCTGCATTAAAATCATTTAAAATCTCTTGAGAATAGGCATTTATATCCCACAATTCAGCTGGATAAGGGTTGATTCCTAATTGAAAAAGTTGATCTAACTTTTGTCTTCTTTGTATTTGTAATTCGTTTAACTCTGACATTTTTTTTCTTTATAATTCCTGTTTAATAACAAGTAGGCAAAAATACACTTGATTTGGGTATTTTTCATTTATAAAGCAACTAAAACATCAAATTGTTTATCTTTGTAATAAAATCAATTAAAATAAATAAAATTGAATCGAAATCTACAACAAATAGTTTTTGTTTTGAAACCACTCATTATTGGTTTGATTTTATTTATTTTCAATCAATCTGAAGCCCAACTTTTACTAGAAAACAAAGGCAGATTCCCGGATAACATTACTTATACCCATCAATTCAAAAATGGAATGGCTTATTTTAATACAACAGGTTATTCTATTGTATTGAATGATGAAGTCATAAAAGACAGCCTTTGGCATCACTTACACAAGTACAAAACCTTAAAACATGACATTATTGTTCCCGCTCACCGCTATGATGTTGAATTTGTTAACGCTTTAAAACCTCAAATAATCCCTTCTTCTCCTTCTCCAACTTTATACAACTTTTACAAGGGTTCTCAACCACAGAATTGGCATACCCAACTGCGTTCTTATGGCAAACTTTATTATCAAAATATCTATCCAAATATTGACTGGGAAGTTCTTTATTTACATCAAGCTAGCAAACATAATTTTATAATTAATCCATCAGGTAACCATCGAAATATCCAATTAAAATACGTATTTACCTCGGGGTTATCGCTAGAAAACGGGCACTTAAAAATAAAGACCAGTGTGGGCACGCTTATTGAACACAAACCTTATGCCTACCAAATTATAGACAATGACACTGTTGTAATTCCTTGCAAGTATCAACTCAAAAAAAATAAGAATTCTTATGTTGTTTCATTTGAGGTTGCTGAATACCATCAAAACCATCGTTTGATTATTGACCCAGTTTTGGTTTTTTCGACATACAGTGGCAGTCAAGGTGATAATTTCGGATTTACATCGACTCCTGATTCTAAATCTAACCTTTATGGTGCGGGCATTGTTGATGGTGGCACAGGAACAAATTCGGGTGATTTCCCTTTTACAACAGGCGCTTTTCAAACCGTTTATTCTGGAGGTCAGGGTTTAGCACCTGCCAATCTTCCTTGTGACATTGGTATCAACAAATTTGACAGTGCAGGCAATACCCAATTATATGGCACTTATTTGGGCGGTGGTAGAGACGAATTTCCTCACAGTTTAGTGGTGGACAATCAGGACAATTTAATTGTTATGGGCACCACTTATTCCAATGATTTTCCGGTTCACGATTCGGCTTATGACAGAACCATCAATGGTCAAACTGATATTTTCGTTGTTAAATTAAGTGAAAATGGAAGCACGATGATGGGTGGCTCGTATATTGGTGGCAGTGGTTTTGACGGTATCAATGGGAATGATTTAAGGTTCAACTATGCTGATGACTTTAGAGGTGATGTAATTGTAGATTCAAGCAACAATATCTACGTAGCATCTACGACTTACAGTGCCAATTTTCCTATAAGAAATGCCATACAAAGTTCGCGTGCTTCGCTCCAAGATGGTTGTATATTTAGCTTTGACCCATTGATAAGAAAGTTGCGCTTTAGCACCTATTTAGGTGGAAACGATGACGATGCCATGTATTCTATTAGAATGTATGATACTTTTATATACATAGGTGGTGGTACAGCTAGCAATGCCATGGCATTTCCTGTAATCGGCCATCAAAATGCATACAATGGCGGTCGTGCGGATGGTTTTGTTACAAAAATGACCCAAAAAGGGAAACTCATCAACAGTACTTATTTTGGAACGCCTTCATACGACCAAATCTTTTTTTTAGACATTGATGTGAATGGTCAGGTGTATGCTGCTGGTCAAACAGATGGAGATATAAACCGAACCCCTAACACGTATGGTTCTGACAAAAAAAGTCAATTTGTAATTCGATATTCACCCAATATTGCTGTAATCAATTTGGCTACTACTTTTGGCAACAGGAACAATAACCCCGAACTTTCTCCTTCTGCATTTTTGGTAGACAGATGTGACAATATTTACTTTTCTGGTTGGGGTAGTCCTATAGACTATGATGGTTTACACTCTTTGACAACATTTGGTTTACCAATTTCATCAAATGCTATTCAACCTAATACTGACAATAAAGATTTTTACTTGTTAGTTTTAAACAAAAATGCCTCTAATTTACTTTATGCCACCTATTATGGTGGTGACAAAACAGAGGACCATGTGGATGGAGGCACTTCTAGGTTTGACAAAAGAGGTGTTGTTTATCAATCTGTTTGTGCTAGTTGTCCTGATGTGGGAGGTAATCAAGATTTTCCTGTTACCTCTAATGTGCCATTCCCTAAGAATTTAAGTCCAAGGTGTAGTAATGCTACCTTTAAAATAGATTTTCAAATCAACTATTCAATTGATGCATTATTTAATGCTACCCCTAAAGTAGGTTGTTTCCCTCTATCTGTACAATTTACCAAAACAAGCATCCTTGCAAGGCAATATTATTGGGATTTTGGAGATGGTACTCCTATTGATACTGGCAAAAACCCTATCCATATTTACACCAAACCAGGCATTTTTAAGGTAAAACTATTGGCTGTGGATTCTTTTTCATGCAATGTTTCTGAATTTGATTCTACTTTTATCGAAGTAAAAGACGTTCCAAAAGCTGCTTTTGAATTTAAAACAGAAGTTTGTAGCAATGAATTCATATTTACTAATTTATCCGAAAACGGGATTGACCCTGAATGGAATTTTGGCGACAGCAGTGACTTATCTTTCACCGACAATCCAAAACACATTTACACCAAAGATGGTTACTTTAAAGTATTGTTAAAAGTAACGCACCCTACCTCAGGGTGTAAGGATACACAAAGCACTATTATTCCGTATTTCAACGACCCTTTACAATCTATTAAGATTCCAAATGTATTTACTCCCAATAATGACAACACGAATGATTGTTATACCATAGGCGGTTTAAACCCAGGGTGCGATGAAGCCAAAATTTGGATTTACAACCGTTGGGGTATTTTGGTATTTGAGGGCACATTGCCTACTGAATGTTGGACAGGTTATTTGAATAACAGTAACGAACCACTTACCAGTGGAATCTATTACTATATTTTAGAGTTGGACAGTAAAAGAAAAGAGTTTTCAGACCGCAAAACCATCAACGGGGTTATTCACCTCATTAAGTAAACTACTTGTTGAGGTAGGCTGTCAACATCCAAATGGTTTTTTCTTGGAGGCGGATATAATCACTCATTAAAGCATTAGTACCTTCATCCTCGGCTTCCGATGCAACTGCAAGAATTTCTCTTTGAAGTTGTATTAACTTTTCAAATGAATTTAAAACAGAGCTCAATGATTCTTTTCCAACAAAACTATTGGTGTCTTCTTTGATAGAGGAATGTTTAAGATAATCCGTAAAACTGTGAAGAGGAGTATGACCTAGAGTCAAAATTCTTTCAGCAATTTCGTCAATTTTAATTTGGAAATCGGTGTAAAATTCCTCGAACTTCAAATGTAATTCAAAAAAATTATCCCCTTTGATATTCCAATGATAGCCACGGGTGTTCATGTAAAATACTTGGTAATTGGAAAGTAAATCGTTGAGTAATTTACTTAAATTTTTACTTTTGTCTTTACTTAAACCGATTCTGTTTGTTTTTGCGCTTACTTTACTCATAACATTTATTTTTTACAAAGATAAGATTATCAAACCGATATGTGTTCTATATAAAATTATAATAATATCAATAAAACCAATTTACTGCTAAATCGAAAATATTTAAATTTTTATTAGTGCTAAAAAGTAAACAAAATAACATTTAAAAAGGGAGAGTTTAAAAGACCTGTGCTGAACTTGATTCAGTAATATTTTTGACGACAAAATTTTCCAGAATGCATAATGACTCTTAACCTCACACTGCACGGCGTGAAACAATTTAACCACTAACTATTCTTCGTTATTATACAATAACTCTCGTTCTGTTTTTTTGACTTTCATGCCATCGGTTAGTTTAAAACTAATGGCTTCGTAAGGTGCAACTATTACTTCGTCTCCCTCTTTCAGTCCACTTATAACATGTATAAATTTGGTATCTTGAATTCCTGTTTTAACAACTCTCTTTTTGGCAATTCCATTTTCATACACAAACACTACTTCTTCTTTTTCAGTGGCATCCCCTTTTTTCTCTTTCATAGTAATGGCGCTGACATCAATAGCTGTAACTTGTTTTTTGTAGGTGGTATAAATATGAACCGTTGAAGACATTCCTGGTCTGAACAGCCATCTTCCTTTATTTTCCTCTAATAATTTTTGGTAAGATGATTCCAATATCAATACTTTCACTTCATATTTGGTAACCTGATCTGTACTCATTTGCACTCCTGTAGATTTTGAACTATTGGCAACTTGTGTTACTATTCCCTTAAACATTTTTCCAGGAAAAGCATTTACTTCCACTCCTGCACTGTCTCCTACATGAATTCTAACGATATCATTTTCGTTCACTTCTACCCTTACTTCCATTCTACTTAAATTAGAAATACGCATCATTTCTGTACCTGCCATTTGTGCAGTACCAACCACACGTTCTCCTTTTTTTGTAACCAAACCCGTAATAACACCTGATGTAGGGGCAATGACATTGGTTCGGTTGTAATTTTTACCCGCCTGATTTACACTAGCTTGAACAGAAGCAGTGTTGTATTGCGATGCCAAAACCTGTTTCTCTGCCGATTCATATTCTGCTTTGGACATTAAATACTGAGCCTCTGCGGTATTAAATTCTTGTTGACTTATCACTTTATCCTCAAATAATTTCTTTTGCATTTCATAAGTCTTTTTTTGCAATTCCAAACTGGCTCTTACTCTTGTAAGTTGCGCTTGTACATTGGCTGCATTGGCTTTAGCATTATTGAGTCCAGCATTGGCTTGTTCCAATTGTGTTTGGTAAATATCGGGGTTAATTCTTGCCAATAACTGTCCTTTTTGGACCTGTTCACCCTCTTGAATGTATAAGTCTATAATTTCTCCTGACACATCGGGACTAATTTTAACTTCATTTTCAGGATATATAGTACCACTTGCTGTTACTTCCTCCACAATATTCTGAAGACTTACTTTGTCTGTCGCTATCTTCAATCCTTTTTTATCTTTTTTAGCAAAAAGCACAGCTACTATTAGCACAATACTGACACTTGCTAAAACTATAATTATTTTTTTGGTTGACATGGTTTTTTTATAATGCGATTGGATTTCCTTTGTAAAATTCTATAATAAGTGCTCTAAATACAACTTCATATTTGGCTTGTATTTCATTGGATGTTGCCATACTGTAATTGTTTTTGGCTTGTGTTAATTCAAATACATTGGTTGCCCCGGCTTCGTATCTTTTTTGAATGTAATTCAAATTGTTTTGCTGCGCTTCCACACTTTTTGATGTGGCTGCATACCTTTGGTTAGCTGCTAAATAATTGTTGTAGGCTAAGTTTATCTCATTCATCAATGCATTTTCTACTCTTTTTAAATTCAATTCACTCACCTGACTGTTTATTTTCGATTTTGCAATTTGATTTTGAGCCTGAAATCCATTAAACAAGTTCCAACTTAAACTTATTCCTGCACTTTGACCGATGTTGTCTCGCAGTTGTTTATTAAAATCTATGGTTCTGGTTTGAAATGAATAAATTGGTTGCACCACATTTTCATTCCCATTTTGAGTGACACCAATAACTTGAGTTCCATTGATATTTACGCCTGTAATTTCTTTGGCATTCTCAGAAAATACGGTGCTAACCGACCCGTACAATGATACCGTTGGAGACCACAAACTTTGACTCACTCTTATCTGTATATCAGCAGCTTCTTTTTGTAATACCGCCGCCCTTACTTGTGGTAATTTGGACACGGCAGCTCTGTAAATATCATCAGCAGTTCCTGTTTGTGCCATAAGTGTTTGAATATTGGCAGGCATTAATAACTCAAATGGGTCGTTAAATGGATATTGCATCAACATTTTAAGACTAAGGATGGCATTATTGTATTGTGCATTGGCATTAATTACCGCCAATTCTTCATTGGCAAGTTGCGCTTTTTGAGTTAGCAAAACTGTTAAATCTGCCACACCTGCATCCACCATTTTTTGAGCTCTAATAATATTTTGTTGGGTTGTTTGCACTTGCATTTCTGCATTTTTAACCTGTTCTAAACTTTGTATTACCAACAAATAAGCTGAAGAAACATTGATAGCAACTTGGTTCTTGGTATTTTCTATATTTTCGGCAGATGCTTTTCTTAATGTTTGCTGTTGCTTTATGTTATTGTAGTTTTGAAAACCATTAAAAACAGTTAAACCAGCATTGATACCAATATTATTGGAGCGCAATGTTTGGTTTATAAATGTATTCGTAAACCTGTCAATCGTTCTACCAAATTGATAATGCTGACCAGCACTTGCAGAAAGAGATGGCAACAAACTGGTGTAACTTTGGCGTTCATCTATCTCAACACTTTTTTGACTTAAAAGCGCTTGTTGCACATCTAAGTTATTTTTCCAAGCGTAATCAATACAATCTTTCAATGAAAAAGGAGAAGATTGTGCTCTAATTGAGCTCACCATGAGTGAAAAAACACCAAATAAAACCAATTTACGCATCTTGTATTTTCTTTTTAAAAATTTTGTCAAAGCTAATCCGTTTATTCTTTTATCAAAATTACATTCGATTAATTTAATTGTTAAACGACCAAAAGTCAATTGTCTAAAATCAAATTGCTCGTAATTTTGGCACTCAATAGACACAATGGAATTCCTCCTCCGGGATGAACACTCCCTCCACAAAAATACAAATCACGTATACTTCCACTGAAATTGGCATGCCTGAAAAATGCAGACATCACTGCATTACTACTACTGCCATAGAGTGCCCCTTTGTAACTCGAGGTTTTGGATTCTATCAATCTTGGGTCTAGTAATTGTTCTTCTTCTATCAATGATTCTATATCCGTTTTTAGCATTTGATTGATTTTTGAAATCACCTTTTCACGTGCAGTTTTAATTAAAGCATCCCAATCTTGACCTTCATTACAAGGCACATTAATCATTACAAACCAGTTTTCCGAACCCTGTGGGGCATCTTCTTGCCGACATTTTGAACTGATGTTTATGTATATGGTCGGGTCATTGTCAATTGTTTTTTCATTAAAAAGTGTATTAAACTCCTTTTGATAATCCTCTGTAAACAAAATATTATGCAATCCCAATTCTGGAAAATCCTTTTTAATTCCCCAATAAAAAATAAGAGCACTACTGCTTGATTCTACCTTATTGACTTTGCTTGGGGTTTTAATAGTAGGCATTAATTTTTTGTAAGTTGGATACACATCCATGTTACTTACTGTAATATCTGCGGCAATAAACTGCCCATTCAATATTATTCCTTTACTTCTATTTCCCTCCACTACTATAGATTGAACGGCGGCATTGTATATAAACTTAACTCCTTTTCTCTCAGCCAAATCAACCAAAGATTGGGTAATACTGTGCATCCCTTTTACAGGAAAGAAAGTACCATAACCAAATTCCAGGTGAGGGATAATATTTAAAGTAGCAGGCGCAATATAAGGATTGCTGCCATTGTAGGTTGCATAACGGTTAAAAAACTGGACCAAATACTTGCTTTTGAAGATTTGTGAATTTTTAACATTCATACTCGTCAACATATTCAAGCGCCATAAATTTAGAATACCAATAATTCCTGTTTTACAAAAATAAGTACTGAACTTATGCAATGATTTTTCCAAAAAAACAGGACGTGTTACATTGTACATCAACTTACTTTTATTTAAAAAACGAGTCACGGTTGCTTTGTCTTCACCAAATTTTTGATGCGCTATTTCCTTAAATGCTTCGGCCGAACTTGGCGAGTTAAACTGAGTGCCATCCGGATAAAAATAGTGACAGGCAGTGTCTAATTTAATGTAGTTGAAATGCTGTCTTGGATTTTCTCCATATAGTTCAAACAATTCATCGACAAACATGGGCATAGTGAACAGAGAAGGACCTGCATCAAAGCGGTAATGACCCAATTGCAGTTCCGATAATTTACCACCCGGATAGGCATTTGCCTCATATACTTCGACCTCAAAACCCTTTGCCCTAAGCCTCAATGCTGTTGCAATACCGGCAATTCCTGCACCAATGATTATGACTTTTTTTGTTTGCATATAAGTGGATAGCAAAGTAAATGATTTATTGTTTTAATTTTTAAATTAAAGTATGTTTTTGTTTTAACACACATCACTAAAGTGTTGTTATATTTTCAATTCTTTTAAAATAAGTATTGATTAACCTTTTTTAATCTATCTCAAATGGATTAAATTTGCATCAAATGCAATTGCTACTTTCTGCACCTTGGTGGTCTATAGTGTTCTGTTTACTAGCAGGATTGGGCTATGCTTTTTTGCTTTATCAGTCGCATTTAAAATCAACTTTATACAAAATACTGTTTATTCTCCGTTTTTTAGTTGTTTCTATTTTGTGCTTTCTACTTTTGTCTCCTTTGTTTGTTTACAAAAAAAAGACGCTCGAAAAGCCGAAAATAATATTGGTGCTTGACCAATCAGAATCTGTCATAAACAACGCCTCAAAACTGGATTATGAAGCAAGATTTACGAATGAGTGGAAGGATTTGAAAGACCAATTGGGCGAGGACTTTGA
Source organism: Bacteroidia bacterium (assembly GCA_044377005.1). Classification (GTDB taxonomy): domain Bacteria; phylum Bacteroidota; class Bacteroidia; order NS11-12g; family UBA955; genus JABMMZ01. The sequence continues at coordinate 30,927 of JBILJV010000017.1, read as the reverse complement.
TGTTGATTACTTAGCACTTGGTAGTGAAATAACGCCTTCAGACTCTTTTCAATTTAATCAAAAAAAGACCCATATTAGTCAGTTGTTTGATTATGTAAACAATACTTACACCCGACAAAATATTGGTGCGGTGGTATTGGCATCCGATGGAGTTTTTAACCGTGGCATTAACCCTTTGTACAAATCATTTAATACCGCTACTCACTTATACACTGTTGGATTAGGTGATACTTTATTAAAAAAAGACTTGAAAATAAAAGAAGCAAATGCCAATGCAATTGCCTATTTGAACAATTTATTTCCTGTTGAAATTGCGATTCAAGCCAACGGTTGTGAAGGCAAAAACACAGTACTTACGGTTAGTTCAAATGGCAAAACATTGCACACAGAAACAGTTTCAATCAATCAACCTAATTTCTACAAAACAGTTAGTGTCAATGTGGCTGCTGACCTCCCGGGAGTTAAACACCTGATTGTAAATGTTCAAGCTGTAGAAAACGAATTTACAATAAAAAACAACCGACAAGATGTGTTTGTGGATGTGATAGATGGAAGAGAAAAAATAGCTTTGGTTTACAATGGACCACACCCCGATATTGGTGCAATAAAAGAGGCTGTAAAAACCCAAGAAAACTATGAGCTAATCTGTACTGACCTTGGTTCATTTAACCCAAAAGATTTACAACAATTCAGTGTCTTAATTTTACACCAAGTACCTTCTAAGTCGAGCCCTTCGCAAGGATTAATGAATGCTATAAAGCAAGCTAAAATACCTGTTTGGTGCATTGTGGGCACTCAAACCAATGTGGACCAACTGAATCAATTATCCCCATTTGCCAAAATAGCCAAGCATCAAAACAGATTTAATGAAAGTCAAGTTACGGCCAATACTAATTTTCAGTTATTTACATTAGAAACCAATACTTTTGAGTCTCTTGGCAAATTTCCACCACTTAAATCGCCTTATGGTTTTTACGAAACTGCCGACCCTTCCTACACTTTGGCCTATCAAAAAATTGGAAGTGTAAATACCGTTATTCCGATGTTAACTTTTTATAGTAGCAATGGTGAAAAAACGGCTTTTTTGTATGGTGAAGGCCTTTGGAAATGGCGCTTGTCCGATTATGAAGAAAATGAAAACCACAATGCAAGCAATGAAATCATCAATAAAACCATTCAATTTTTAACCAATAAAGAAGACAAACGCAAGTTTAAAGCTTATCCTACACAAAACAAATACGATGAAGACGAGCCTGTTAAATTTTATGCCGAATTATACAACGCAAACTATGAAGCAATAGTGAACAAAAATGTTCAATTAACCATTAAGAATAATGCCAATAAATCCTTTCAATATAATTTTACGCCTGTTCAGAAAAAATACCAAGCAGACTTAGGCTTTTTAAATTCAGGATTGTACAACTATACTGCAAAAGCAGAAGGAATTACGGAAACCGTAAGTGGCAAAATAATAGTCAATGCACTTCAATTGGAATCATTGGAAACACAAGCAAACTTTCAATTATTAAGAGACCTTTCACAAAAACATAACGGCCATTTTTTTAAGAATAATGAATTGAGTGAATTGGTTAAAACGATAAAAAACAACACCAACATTACAGGCAAAACAAGAATTGAAAAAACTGTTGAAGATTTAATTCATTCGAAATGGATTTTTGCTTTGATTTTGATTTTGCTTACCATAGAGTGGTTTATTCGCAAATACGAGGGCGCCTATTGATGATGAATATTCCTTTGACCCAACATCCAGTATTGTGCAATTATTATGTCACTTACCGATGTAATGCCAAATGTTCATTTTGCGATATATGGGAAAAACCTTCGCCTTACGTAACACTCGATGAAGTGACCCAAAACCTGAAAGACTTAAAAAGACTAGGTGTAAATGTTATAGATTTTACGGGTGGTGAACCACTCCTTCACAGGCAATTACCCGATTTTTTGAGAATCGCTAAATCATTGGGATTTATTACAACAGTGACAACGAATGCACTACTTTATCCTAAAATGGCCACTTCATTAAAAGGGCTTATTGACATGCTTCATTTTTCATTAGACTCACCTCATGAAGCAGCACATAACGAAAGCCGTGGAGTTAAATTATTTGATAAATTTTTAGAATCTATAGAAGTCGCTAAAAACCTTAACGAAAGACCCGACATCATTTTCACTGTTTTCAGTCACAATATTCACGAAATAGAGGAAGTTTACAACCGTTTTTGCCTTCCCAATCAGTTCATGTTAATTCTTAATCCCGTGTTTGAATACAACGAAGTTGGAGCGCAGTTAAGCAAAGAAGATTTAGAAATATTGAGTATTTGGGGCAAAAAAAAGTTCGTTTACTTGAACCAAGGATTTATAGAACTCAGAAAAAATGGCGGCAATCATATTGCAAAACCGGTTTGTAAAGCAGGAAGTACCACCGTGGTTATTTCCCCTGAAAATGAATTGGTACTTCCTTGTTATCATTTGGGACTTGAGAACCATAAAATCAGCAATAATTTGTATGAATTATGGAGCAGTAAAAACATCCAAAAAGCCATAAAAATGGAAGGAAGGCATGCGGCTTGCGAGGGCTGTACTATCAACTGTTATATGCAACCAAGTTTTGCGACCCATTTAAGTCAATATTGGTTCAAAGCATTGCCATCAACGCTCAAATACAATTTAATTAAAGGGACTTGGAAACAACTTTTGTAAGTGAATCACCAATCCTTTTAGCTTTTGAAATCTTTTGTATTTGCAATGTATTAAAATAATATATTTGCAAATAAAACATTGGTAGATATTTCGGTCATAATAGTGAATTACAACGTACAAGCTTTGCTTGAACAAACCGTTTTATCTGTTTATAAAGCAGCGTCCAATTTAAACATAGAAATCATTGTCGTTGACAACCATTCTGCTGACGAATCATGCAACATGATACGCAGGCGTTTCAAGGATGTTATTTTAATTGACAATCAAGACAATGTTGGGTTTAGCAGAGCAAATAACCAAGGAATAGAAATAGCCAAAGGGCAACATGTATTAATACTAAATCCAGACACTGTTTTAAGCGAAGACAGCCTTAGCAAAACACATCAATATTTACTTTCACACACAGATGTTGGCGCTTTGGGAGTAAGGATGATAGATGGCAGAGGAACTTTTTTACCTGAATCAAAAAGGGGTTTACCAACGCCAATGGTTGCCTTTTACAAAATGAGTGGCTTGGCGAAACTTTTTCCAAACTCTAAAAGATTCGGGGCTTACCACCTAAGCTACCTCAATGAATTTGAAAACCACGAAGTGGATGTATTGAGTGGTGCTTTTATGTTGATTAAGAAAAAGGTATTGGATGAAGTTGGTTATTTTGATGAAAGTTTTTTTATGTATGGCGAAGACATTGATTTAAGCTATCGCATTCAAAAGGCAGGCTACAAAAATGTCTATTTTGCCGAAACTACCATCATTCATTACAAAGGAGAAAGCACCAAAAAGCACAGCGTAAATTATGTCAAAATTTTTTACCAAGCTATGGCCAAATTTGCCAAAAAACATTTCAGCAAACAACAAGGTTGGTGGTTTTCAGTGTGTATTAATTTAGCTATCTTTTTAAGAGCAATTATCGCCCTTATCAATCGAACGCTTAGTCAATTGAAATTGGTGGCAGCAGATTATCTACTCACCTATTTGGCTTATGTTGGTATTACTAGATATTGGGAACATTACAACAAGTTTGTAATTGGCGGTTTTTATCCCGACCATTATTTGTATTTACATGTCCCTATTTATTGTCTTTTTTGGATAGGCGGCATTTATGTTAGTGGTGGTTATCAATACAAGTTTGATTTATCTAAATCATCTCGAGGCATTATTTTAGGTTCTGTTACTTTACTTACCGCCTATGCATTGCTACCTGAAAATATGAGATTTTCTAGGGCATTGATTGTATTGGGCGCAACTTTGGCTTTATTAATAAGTATATTCAACCGCTTAGTTTTTCATTTCTTAAAATACAAACATTTGAATACCAATACCAGTCAACTATCACAAGTCGTTATTATTGGCGAACCTGAAGAATGTGAAAGAGTCAAACAAATTTTGATATTATATCCCAATCGTTTTAAACTGATTGGATTTATTCGTCCTAAATTTTCTAATACAGTTGGAGATTGGATGGGACATTCGGAACATTTAAATGATTTGATAGACTTATACCAAATCAATGAAATTATATTTTGTGCCAAAGATATTCCGGGTACAGAAATAATGGAAATGATGAGTAACAGTAACAATACCCATGTAAAGTTTAAAATAATGCCTGAGAAAGGTGAATTTATTATTGGCAGTAATTCCAAAAACACTAGTGGTGAATTTTACAGTGTGGATATTACACCTGCACTTAACAATCAAGAGACTAGAAACAAAAAAAGAATGTTTGATTTGATTATTTGCTTACTATTGATTCCTTCTGCAGTATTTATACTTTGGAATTTTAAGATATTCAGACATATCTATAGCAATTGGATGTCTTGTTTAATTGGTAAAAAAACGTGGGTTGGATACCATCACAATGTCGACATAAAAAAACTACCCTTGTTAAAGTTAGGTGTTTTTAAAGTAGGTGAACACTTAGCAAACAAAAATAAAGACCTTCAACACATCAATCATTTAAACCTTATTTATGCCACAAATTATAATTGGCAATTTGATTTAAACATACTTGTAAAAGAAATATTTTCAAATAACTTCGCAAAATAAATATTCAATAAATTTATGACAGTAAAAGATACAAATTTTGGTTCACTCCACGAATTCTTTCTAAACTCTGCAAATAACATACACAAGCCTGATCACGTTTTCCTTATGGAAAAAAACGGTAAAGAATACGAGTCAATCACTTACCAAACCACCCTTGAAAATATTGAACTTTGGGCAAGTTATCTTTACCACATTGGCATACGTAAAAACGATAAAGTAGCTATTTGTTTAGACAATTGTCCTGAATTTATATACCTTGACCAAGCTTTACAGAAAATAGGGGCTGTCAATGTTTCTATTTATCCAACTTTAACTGCAGAAGAAACTGCATTTATACTAAATGACAGCAACAGTAAAGCTGTATTACTAGGCAATCCGTTTTTATTCAAAAAATTCTTAAAGGTTGAACAAAAATGTCCTGACATTCAGCATGTTTTTTTGGCCTTTGACGATAAATCTGCCAATCAAGAAAAATATTTAACCGTTAATTACCTTAAAGAAGAAGCCAAAAAATTAGTTTCAACCTATAAAAAAGACATAGACGCCATATTGCCAACCATTCAGCACAATGATTTGGCAGCATTGATATATACCAGTGGTACCACAGGCGTTCCTAAAGGTACAATGTTGAGTCATTACAACTTTATGAGCAATTGTTATGACGCTTATGAACTTTGTCCTAGCATCAACAGTGACGACCGTTTTTTATCCTTTTTGCCGTTAAGTCACGTTTATGAGAGAATGGCTGGATACTATTTACCGACTTATATTGGTGCTCAAATTGCTTTTGCTGAAAGCATAGAAAAAGTGGCTCAAAATTTTATGGAAGCTCAACCTTCTATCATGACTTGCGTACCTCGTTTGTTGGAACGTTTAGAGGGTAGAATCAGAGGTAACGCAGAAGCAAAAGGTGGCATTACATTGAAAATCTTTAATTGGTGTTTGTCTGTAGGTGAACAAGTACGTTTAAATACTGAGAATAAGAAATCCATTGGAACTTTATTAAAAATTAAACACAGCATTGCTGAGAAATTAGTATTCAGTAAGATAAAAGCTAAGTTGGGTGGAAGATTGAAATTATTGGTTTCGGGTGGTGGTGCTCTTCCACAGCATATTGGTGAATTTTTTGGCAATGTAGGTATCCGTTGCCAACAAGGTTATGGGCTTACTGAAACATCTCCATTTGTTACAGTAAACGAATTTCACAGACAAATTCACGGTACAAGCGGAAGAGTAGCCCCAAGACAGCAAGTGGCTATCCAAAATATAGAAACCAAAGAAATGATTACTATCCAAACTTATGATAGTTTCAAAGAAGATTTTGAATGTGAAGAGGGTGAAATATTGTGCAAAGGTCCCAATATTATGTTAGGATATTACAATAACCCTAAAGAAACAGCATTAGTAATGGACGAAGAAGGTTGGTTTCATACAGGCGATATAGGTAAGTTTTACAAAGGTTATATTAAAATTACTGACCGATATAAAAACATGCTTAAAACCAGTTTAGGTAAAAACATTTATCCTACACCTATTGAAAACACTTATTTACAGAGTGATAAAATTGAACAAATCTTTATTATAGGAGACCAAAGAGAATACGTAACAGCCATTATTATCCCTAAAGAAGAAAAATTAAAAGATTTCATAGGTTTAAATAATCTAAACTTCAATGGTGATGAGGATATTATCGAGGATGAACAATTAAAAAAATGGTTAGAAGAGGACATAAAAAAACTATCTTTGCACCTTTCGAATTACGCTCGAGTTCGAAGCTTTATAATTAAAAGGAATCCTTTTAGTATAGAAAGCGGCGAACTAACCGTAACTCTCAAACAAAAAAGAAAAGTTATTGAAGAAAGATACAGTCAATGGATAGAAAAAATGTATCAATCTTAATCTTTAGCTCTTAATCAATTATATGTTAAAACTTTACTATTTTTTAATTGCCCCTCTAGGAATGTTATTGATGGCTTTTGCTTATTTAAAAGTAGCTGCTAAACTTAATATTTACGACCACCCCGTAGGTAGGAGTTCTCATAACAATAGAACGATAACAGGATATGGTATTTTTATTCTTTTAGGGTTGTTTTTATACAGTATCGTTTACCCATTCACATTAAGTTCTTACTTTATTATAGGCTTAATAATGATGTCGTTAATCAGCTTTATTGATGACATAGTTTTTGTTAAACATTTCATAAGGCTTATTTTTCAACTTTTTGCACTCATTTTATTAGCCATTGACCTTCCGTTTGAATATATTACAACCGATAAATTACCTTTGATTATTGCCTCGGTTATTTTTGGAATAGGCGTATTAAATGCCTTCAACTTTATGGATGGCATTAATGGAATGCTAGGTTTAAATTCCTTGGTAATTTTGGTCAGTTTTTGGTGGCTAAACAATCATACCTATGATACTACAGGGCATGAGATTACCTTTATTACCAACGAATTTATATACACATTAATCATTGGTGTTTCTATCTTTTTGTTTTTTAATTTAAGGAACAAAGCCGTAGCATTTGCTGGAGATGTAGGAAGCATTTCTATTGCGTTTGTTATTTTTTACTTAATGGTCAATTTAATATTTGCGACAGGTAATTATGCATATCTTCTTTTGTTTGTTGTTATAGGAATAGATGCCGCACTTACTGTTATTTTCAAACTCCTTTTAAGAGAAAATATTTTTGTACCACATCGAGATTTTTTATTCAAAAAACTAGTGCATGTTGGCAAATATAAGCATGTAAATATTTCTATTATTTATGCTTCAATTCAGGCATTTATTTCAATTATTGTAATTTCTTTACCCCTTCAAAACAAACTCTCGGCGCAATTAAGTATTTTGTTTATCGTAGTAGTTGGATTATGTAGTACATACATAATAATTAGAAATAAATACACCAAGAAAAGAGTTATTAAATCCTTTCTAAGAGAAGCTAGTATAGAAGAAGATTAAGCAATTTCAGAGCTTGGCGCTATTTTCTTAACCAAGCCTTGTAACACTTTTCCAGGACCACATTCTTCAAAACGAACTGCCCCATCCGTTACCATAGATTGAACACATTGAGTCCATTTTACAGGAGCAGTTAGTTGTTTTAATAGGTTCGCTTTTATTTGTTCTGGATTTACTTCAGCTTGAGCTGTCACATTTTGATAAATAGGACAAGAGCCTTGACTGAATATTGTATTTTCTATGGCAATAGCTAATTTTTCTTCAGCAGGTTTCATTAAAGGCGAATGAAATGCGCCTCCAACTTGCAACACTAAAGCACGTTTGGCTCCAGCGGCTTTTAGTTTTTCGCAAGCTTCATTCACTGCTTCTATTTCACCTGAAATAACCAATTGTCCCGGGCAATTATAATTGGCCGGAACTACAATGCCACTTGTTATAGAAGCACAAATTTCTTCAACTTTACTGTCATCTAATCCCAATACAGCCGCCATTGTACTGGGCTTCAATTGACATGCTTCTTGCATAGCCATGGCACGTTGATACACCAATTTTAAACCGTCTTCAAAAGTTAGGGTTCCATTGGCAACCAAAGCCGAAAACTCACCTAAACTATGACCAGCAACCATGTCTGGCTGAAATGATTCACCTAAACATTTGGCTGCTATAACTGAATGTAAAAAAATGGCTGGTTGTGTAATATTGGTTTGTTTTAAACCCTCATCAGTTCCGTTAAACATTTCATCAGTAATTCGGAAACCTAATATCTCGTTTGCTTTTTCGAACATCGCTTTAGCTTCAGGATGTTGATCGTATAAATCTTTTCCCATCCCTACAAATTGAGCGCCTTGTCCTGGAAATAAAAATGCTTTTTTCATATCTTTTTTAACTCTTATTTTTTAAATATTTTTTGACTATTGATTTAAATATCAATGCTTCAATTTTACACTTATTTTTTTAATTTTCTATTGTTTTTCTAATCCCATTAATACTAATTTTTCTTTTTGAGTCAACTTTGATTTAACCATCTCATAGCTATGGTCTATAAGTTCATTTAATAATTGCTCGGACAAACCTTCAATATAAACCGTATTCCAATGGGTTTTATTCATGTGGTATCCTGGTTTTATTTGAGGATATTCCTCCCTTAATTCTATGGCTTTTTCGGGATTGCATTTTAAATTGATGCTTTGAAAATCGTTTAAACTACACAAGGCAAATACTTTGCCCATCACTTTGAAGACTAATGTATCAGGACCAAAAGGACATTCCTCGCTCACACCAGGTTTGGAAATGCAATAGTTTCTAAATTGCTCAATGTCCATTGTTGATTCTAAAAAGCAATAGCCTCTTCAACACGTTGAAGTATTGAGTCAATTTGAGTATGATTTTCTTTCAACAATTGTTTTGCTTCTTCGGCAAATGCAGCAGCTTGTTGTTTGTTAGACAAACCCTTGGCATTAATCATGACATTAAAATAGGCTCCTCTTACCGCAGTTTTAATACACAATAAGCCCACACCAGCATCGGTTATACTGTTCTGATTGCCTTGTTCTACCATTTGACGAAGAATGTCAATACATTGAAACGCAACCTTCATTGTTTTTAAAGGTACTTCCGTTGCGTAAACTGAGGCATTTTCGATAGCCAGTTTTCGACTATTTTTTTCTTCATCAGTTGATTTTGGTAATTGCATCGCAGACATTATTGCATTAAACGCCTGAGTATCTTCATCTATAAAAGATAATAATTGCTGTTTCAATCCTTGTGCTTTTTCTGCCCAAGTAGAGAATTCAGTTGTACGATCCTCCCAACCCCTTTTATCTGCACTTAAATTGGCAACCATAGCACCTAAACTGATGCCTATAGTTCCGCATAATGCACTTACGGAACCACCTCCAGGAGCAGGACTCTCGCTTGCCGTTTCGTTGGCAAATTGTTTAATTGTTAAATCGATTAGCGCGGTTTTGTTTTGTTGTTGTAAAACGTATTCAATAATTCGTTCTTGTGGATTGAAAGGGCTTAATTGGTTGAGCCCCAAAGATTCAACTGCTATGTGAATCAGTTCTTCTTCACTTACGCCAACACTTCTACCTTGTTTTTCTAAATAATATTTACCAGCCTCTAAGAGGGGTTGCAATGGCACTAATCCTACCAATTCACTTCCAGTAACCCTTACACCACGTTCATTGGCTTTGGCACAAACCTCATCAAAAGCTTTGTGTACCGACGTAATTTTGTAATTGGTTAAATTCATGCTTATTTGCGCTAACCCATACTCTTCGATATACCAACCAATTGCTTTTACTGATTTTAACGTCCCCGGAATTCTTACATCTTCTCCATTTTCATCTTTCACCACTTTCCCTGAATAAGGATTTCCTTCTCTCTTTACCCTTCCTGCTTCTCTTACATCAAAAGCAATTCTGTTGGCAATACGGGTCGACTTTGTATTCAAATTCACATTGTAAGCTATCAAAAAATCGCGAGCACCAATAACAGTTGCGCCATGTTTAAGTGGTAAATCACTAGGACCAAAATCAGGTTTCCATTCAGGAAGTTTTATTTTTTCGGCAAATCCTTCATATTCACCTCCTCGAATCACTGACAAGTTTGAACGGTTTTTATTCGGTTGAGCCTCTTCGTATAAATAAATAGGAATTTGAAGTTCTTTACCCACTTTTTCGGCCAAAACAATGGCCCATTTGGCACACTCTTCCATGCTAATACCCGAAACAGGCACAAAAGGACAAACATCGGTTGCGCCCATGCGAGGGTGTTCTCCTTTGTGTGTTCTCATGTCAATTAATTCAGCTGCTTTTTGAATTCCTAAAAATGCGGCTTCTACCACTTCGGCAGGAGTACCTGCAAATGTAACAACGGTTCTATTTGTGGCTTTACCCATGTCAACATGTAATAATTTTACACCTTCTACACTCTCTATGGCTTGGGTAATTTGATTGATAATTTCAGGATTTTGCCCTTCACTAAAATTAGGCACACATTCTATGATTTGTTTCGTCATGATGCCACAAAAATAATATCAAACTATTAAATAGAAGTGGATTGTAAAAAAATAATAGTATTTCTTTTAAAGTTGATTATTAAGTTTTTATCGATTATTTTAATCTGTATTTATATTTAAATCAATGCTTTTGTATGTTTGTGATATGAATCCACAAAAATTATGGCGTAAAAAAGACGATAAAGTTATAGCAGGAATATGTAGTGGCTTAGGTCAATATTTTAACTCAGACCCTATTTTATTTAGATTTGCATTCTTGGCATTACTCTTTGCTGGTGGTAGTAGCATAATTATCTACATTATTTTATGGATTGTTCTTCCATCTGAACCAATCTCTATGAAAAGTGAGAATGTTTATACAGAAACAATCTATTCATCTGACACGAATAACAATATAAAAGAAATACAATCAACAGACAGTACTAGTTTAGTATTTGGTTTATTGTTAATTTCTGGTGGAGTATTACTGCTTTTAAATAATTTAGTACCTTACTTAAAAATGCAAAAGTTGTGGCCTGTTATACTTATCATGATTGGCTTAGGATTATTATTAAACAAAAAGAAAGATAAAAACAATTAATATGAAAAATCAAAATTTTACAGCAGGGCTTTTATTATCGATACTAGGAGTGGTTTTATTACTTCGTAATTTCAATTTATTGAATATCAATTGGAATGTGGTTTTAAAGTTTTGGCCACTACTACTTATTTATTTGGGATTAGCCACACTTTACGGCAATAAAAAAACTTGGGTTGTTCCTATTGCTATGATATTTATAACTTTTGTTTCAATAATATTGTATTGGTTATTTAAAGAATCTGCTGGATTGATAGTATAGCAATTGAAGATAAAATGAAACCTAAAATATATTTAATTAAAAAAAGGGAACCAAATTGGCTCCCTTTTTTTAATGTCAAGTTTTCAAGTATCTATTAACTACAACCGCTTGTAGTTCCACAGGTTAAGCAAGTGTAACATGTGCCTGAGCGAACTGTAATATTACCACAGCTTTTGCATGCAGGTGCATCACCCATACTTGGTGGCAAATTGGCTTTAACAACTTGTTTTACTTCTTTTTTTACAACTGAAGATAAGTTAGTTTCAGTAATTGAAGAAGTTGTAGTCATTTGAATTTCATTTTGTGCCAAGTTGTATGAAGCATCAATTGGGCTGATTTCATCTACAATTTTTGGTTTAATATGCAATTGTTCTTGTCTATTTAGGTATTCAAAACCTAGTAATCTAAAGATAAAATCTACAACAGAAGTTGATGATTTAATATTATCGTGACCTTCTACCATTCCGCTTGGTTCAAATCTGCTGAATGTAAATTTGTCATAATATTCTTCCAATGGAACACCATATTGAAGACCTATTGAAACCGCAATAGCAAAACAGTTCATTAATGAACGGAAACTAGCGCCTTCTTTGTGCATATCTACAAATATTTCACCTAAAGTTCCATCTTCGTATTCACCTGTTCTCACAAACACTGTATTTCCATCTATTTTTGATTTTTGAGTAAAGCCTTTGCGTTTGTTTGGCAATACTTTACGAGTCGCAATATTTGATAATTGTTGTTTGAAAGATGGGTTATTGCTATTGTTTATAATCAATCGAGCAGCTTCTAACACTATTTCTGGCGTTAAATCTTCAACTCTAGTTGTTGCATTGATACCAACTGCTTTTTCTACCATGTCTACATGGTCGCTTACCGCATCTTCAGTTACATCTACTTTTTTGTCTGATTTGTTTGACAATGGTTGAGACAATTTACAGCCATCTCTGTATAGCGCATTCGCTTTGATCCCTAATTTCCAACTTAATTCGTAGCAAGATTTGATATCTTCTACAGAAGCTTCGTTAGGCAAGTTGATCGTTTTTGAAATAGCACCAGAAATAAATGGTTGTGCTGCTGCCATCATACGGATATGAGAATGAGCATGTAAGAAACGAGTTCCGTTTTTACCACATTTGTTAGCAGTATCAAACACAGGATAGTGTTCTTCTTTTAAGAAAGGGGCACCTTCTATAGACATGGTTCCTGTTACAAATTCATTTGCTTTTTCAATTTCAGCATATTTAAAGCCTAAAGCGTGTAATAAATTAAAGTTAACATCATTGTATTGAGTAGGTGTAAATCCTAATTTTTGCAACATTGTTTCACCTAATGTAGCAATATTAAATACAAACTCAATATCGAATGCACGTTCCAGTTGAGCTTCCACTATTTGAATATCTTCCGCAGAAAATCCTTTTGCCATCAATGTTTCATGGTTGATAAATGGAGCACCTTTTAAAGTTGCATGTCCTTTAGCATAATTGATAATAGCATTAGACTCTTCTTGAGTGTAACCTAATGTTTTAAGGGCTGAAGGCACTGCTTGGTTGATAATTTTAAAGTATCCACCACCGCTTAATTTTTTAAATTTAACAAGTGCGAAATCAGGTTCGATGCCTGTTGTATCACAATCCATCACTAAGCCAATAGTTCCTGTAGGTGCTATTACTGTTGATTGGGCATTGCGGTAACCAAATTTTTCACCTAGCATTAAAGCTTTGTCCCATGCATTACATGCTGATCTTAATAAATCTTCAGGACAATATTGAGGATCTATACCTACAGCAGGTATACTTAAACCTTCGTATGCCAATGGGGTATTGTAGGCTGCATATCGATGGTTACGAATTACGCGTAACATGTGTTTTTTATTTTTATCATACATTTTGAATGCTCCTTTTACAGCAGCCATTTCAGCACTTGTAGCGTATGATTGTCCTGTTAGTATTGCAGTCAATGAACCGCAGATAGCAGAAGCTTTAGGACTGTCGTAAGGAATACCAGACACCATTAATAGTGCACCTAAGTTAGCATATCCTAGACCTAGAGTACGGTATTCGTAACTCAATTGAGCTACTTCTTTACTTGGGAATTGTGCCATTAATACAGACACCTCCAAAACTACAGTCCACAAACGAATAGCATATTCATAAGAGGCGATATCAAACTCTAATTTATCAGCATCAAAAAACTTCATCAAGTTCAAAGAAGCTAAATTACAAGCAGTATTGTCTAAGAACATATATTCAGAACATGGGTTTGACGCATTGATACGTCCACCTTCAGGGCAAGTATGCCATTCATTGATAGTATCGTCGTATTGAACTCCTGGGTCAGCACATGCCCATGCAGCATCACCAATAGCATCCCAAACTTCTCTTGCAGGAATTTCTTTCATTACATTTCCTTTAGCACGACCAATTAGTTGCCAATTGGTATCTTGTTTTAATGCTTCAAAGAATTTATTAGGAATACGAACTGAGTTATTTGAATTTTGACCAGAGACAGTTGCATAAGCTTCACCTTCATAATCGCTTGGGTAACCTGCATCAATTAATGCAGCCACTTTTTTCTCTTCGTCTTTTTTCCAATTAACGAAAGACATTATTTCAGGATGATCTAAGTCTAGACAAACCATTTTTGCAGCTCTTCTTGTTGTTCCACCAGATTTGATAGCACCTGCGGCTCTGTCACCAATTTTTAAGAACGACATTAAACCAGAAGAAGTTCCTCCACCTGATAACTTTTCACCATTACCTCTAATTCTAGAGAAATTTGTACCTACACCAGAACCATATTTAAAAATACGTGCTTCACGAACCCATAAATCCATGATACCACCTTCATTTACCAAATCATCATCAACAGATAAAATAAAACATGCATGAGGCTGAGGGCGTTCGTATGCAGAGGTTGAACGCATTAATTTCTCAGTATCAGGATCTACATAATAATGTCCTTGAGGATTACCTGTAATACCATATGCAGAATGTAATCCTGTGTTAAACCATTGAGGAGAATTAGGTGCAGATTGTTGAGCTATTATAGAGAATACTAATTCTTCATAAAACACTTGAGCATCATTAGTTGAAGCAAAATAATTGTGTTTTTCACCCCATTGTCTCCAGCAATCAGCCAAACGATGAGCGACTTGTTTAATGCTAGTTTCGCTACCAAGTGAACCATCTTCTAAAGGCACCCCTGCCTTTCTAAAATATTTTTGTGCTAAAATATCTGTAGCGACCTGACTCCACGAAGCCGGCACTTCTACGTTTTTCATTTCAAATACCACATCACCATTAGGATTCTTAATGGCCGAAGTACGGTACTCGTATTGAAATAAGTCAAAAGGGGAAACGCCCTCTTTGGTGTTCAGCCTCTCGAATTTGAGGCCTTTTTTCATTTGGTCAAGGTTTTGCTGCATACGCTATATGGTTTATTTTTTGTAATCAATTGGTTTTAAAACAAAAAGACTTCAATGCGTTTTTTTGCAAAGAAGTCCTTCAAAACTAATCTTATTCAATGGACAATTTAAAATGGACTTTTCCACATAAAATGCAAAACCCTTTGCTGATGTTATTTTTGCTGTGTTGAAAACAAAAATTAAGTGTAATTTTACTTGTTTTTTGAAAAAAAATATTACTTTTACCCTCAGTATTTAATAACTATCCTAGTTTTTCATGTCCCAATTTACAACAAAACTAATAACTTGTCAAATCGACCATCAAAAAGCGCTTGCAGTGTTGATAGATCCTGACAAAAACAACGAAAGTGTCTCAAATATTGCACAACTTTGTGAGCAAAATCAGGTGGATTTTATTTTAGTAGGTGGTAGTCTTTTAAGTAGTAGTAATTTACAAAAAACCATCCTTAGTATTAAACAACATTATTCTGGTTTTGTTTATCTATTTCCTGGAAATGAAATGATGATTTCTCCCGAAGCAGATGGTATTTTATTTTTATCTTTATTAAGTGGCAGAAATCCAGAATATTTGATTGGCAAACACGTAAATGCAGCCCCTCTTTTAGTCCAAAGTAATTTGGATGTAGTACCTACAGCATACATTCTAATTGATGGTGGTCGCGAAACAAGTGTCTCTTATATTAGCAATACCAAACCTATCCCTTCCGACAAACCTGATATTGCAACCGCAACTGCCCTTGCTGGACAACTACTTGGTTTTAAATGCACATACATGGATGCAGGTAGCGGAGCATTAAACTCAATACCGGCAGAAATTATCCAAAAAGTAAAAAAACACACCCAAATACCACTTGTAATAGGAGGTGGCATTAAAAACTCCCAAAATGCATTGGATGCCTATAATGCAGGAGCCGACTTGTTGGTAATAGGAAATGGTGTAGAAGACAATAGCAATCTTATTGAAACTATCTCTTCAGTAAAACATCAGTTAAACAATCAAATATCATCACAAAATTCTTAAATCTGTATCCATACCGATATTTTGGTGGTTTTTAGGGCTTGGCTTACTCTATTTATTATTCCCTAATCCTAATCCTCATATTGACGCTTGGTATTATGCGGCATGCGTTAAACATCAAGAAAATTTATTGATGAATCACCACCTTCTTTACAATATTACAGGCTTTATTTGGCATCAACTAATCTCGTTTTTTATTCCACAAATTGAAGCAATAAGTAGTCTAAATATATTAAATAGTCTTGTAGGTACTGCTTCACTTTTTTGCATTTATTCTATTTTCCTTAAACTTGGATCCCCCAAAAACCAAGCATTCTTACTTAGTTTAGTTTGTGGTGTTTGTTTCGGATTTTGGCGATATGCTATAGAAGCTGAAACCTATATAATCCCTTTATTTCTTTCTTTACTTAGTACTAACTTATTCTTTAACAAATCAAATTGGCTGTTATCCGGATTTTTTGCCGCTCTTAGTATTTTATTCCATCAGGTCCATTTGTGGTGGGGTATGGCCTTTGTATTTGGGCTCTATTATTCTGATTCAACCGTCAAAGAGAAATTAAAATTTATAATCCCATTTGCAATCATTCCTATTGTCTATATTTTAGTATTTTTGATGCACTCTTCTCATGATTCTTTTTTAACTTTTATACTGGGCGAGTATCAGGGAGGACATGCTTCAATTCAAGTAAAACCAATTTCATTTATTCTAATATTTGTAAATTTTTTCCGAACTTTTTTACAATTACATGGCGAAATAATAATTTTTATTGTCACCTATTTTGAATTCTTTATTTTTCTAATTTTAATTGCTTTTTATTTTGGAGTAAAAACATGGTCAAACCGCTCTTTTTTTAAATTCACTAAAACCTCTACATCATTCCAACATGTAAAATGGGGACTTATTTTGGCTTTTATTTTTCACTTACTTTTTGCTTTTTTATCCGATGGGAATATTGAGTTTATGGTTATGATGCCTTTTATAACTATAGCTATATTGCTCATTAAATACCAAATTCAAGCAGATGGTCTAATCAGATACCTTTTAGTCCTTATCTTTGTATGGAATTTTACTTTTGGGGTACTTATTCACTATGTATTTAACACCAACAACTCTCAAACTCAAGTAAAAATCACTTTGGAACACCAAAATGACCTTTTTATTTGGAGCAATCAACCACTTATTCAAAACCAAATTTTATATAAAAAAGGGTTTAATTACCCCATTTATTTTATCAAAAATGATACTATTCAATCTGGCAAATTATATTTAGCAATGAAAAAAGGGAAACGGGTATTTACTGATGTAGGGATAAAAAAGAACAAGTGGACAAGAGCGGGAATGATAGACAATAAAGAAAAAAAATCCTTTTACAACTATTTTAACAGTCAAAAAATTGACTCATTTGAGAATATCTATGGAAAGAATTACATAGAAGAATTGATACTGAGTGATAAATTACTATTTTTGCATTCACAATAAAATGCTTCCTTCAACAATAAAAATCGGAATTATAGGTGGTGGTCAGTTGGGTAAAATGCTCATTGAGGCTGGGAAACCATGGAATATTCATTACACAATTCTAGAAAGCGAAAATGCACCTGCGCAACAAATTGCAAATGAACATATTGTGGGTCATTTATATGATTCTGAAAAAATAAAACAATTGGCAGAACGCTGTGATGTAATTACTTACGAGATAGAACATATTGATACACATACCTTACTTGAATTAGAAGCTTCAGGTAAACGCGTTATTCCTTCTCCAAAGTTGTTGCAAATTATCCAAGACAAAGGATTACAAAAAAAATTTTTTAGCAATAATCAAATTGCAACTGCTCCTTATTTATTAGCAGACAATAGAGCAGATTGTGAAGAAAAAATAAAGACCTTTAACAGCGAAAAAGTTGCTATAAAATTACGTAAGGGTGGATATGACGGCAAGGGTGTTGAATTACTTACTAAACAAGAAATTACAAATAATCCTAGTTGTATTCCATTTGATGAACCGTGTGTTATTGAAGCTTTTGTTCCTAATGCAATAGAAATTGCCATCATTGTTGCTCGAAACGAACAAGGAGAAATTGACACTTTCCCTTCAGTAGAAATGGAATTCAATTCAAAAACCAATTTGGTTGAGTTTTTATTTTCACCAGCCAATATTACAGAGGATATTGAACAAAAAGCAAAAGATTTAGCTATAAAATGTGTTGAAAAATTAAATGGGTTTGGTCTTTTTGCTATTGAAATGTTTTTAGATAAAAACAATGAATTGTATGTTAATGAAATTGCCCCACGTCCACATAATAGTGGCCACCACACTATTGAAGCTTGTTATACCAGTCAGTATGAACAATTAAATCGCATTTTACTGAAAATGCCATTAGGTTCCACACAGCTTATTCAACCGGCGGCAATGTTAAATTTACTTGGTGCTGAGAATGTTAATGGGAAATACCAATTAACAGGCTTAGATCAATTGCTATCCACAGAGGGAGTATACATTCATTTGTATAACAAAAGTACAAGTAAACCGCACCGCAAAATGGGTCACATTACTGTTTTGGGAGTTACAATAGAAGAAGTAAAAGAAAAAGCTACCTTTGTACAAAAAAACATTGGAATGAAAGCGTTATAAAATTTAAAAAAAAGTAAAATATATAGAAAAAAATGGCAGATGTATTAATAATAATGGGTTCAGACAGCGATCTACCTGTAATGAAGGAAGCGGCAATTATACTCGAAGAATTAGGAGCAACTTATAAAATCAGTATTGTAAGTGCCCATAGAACACCAAAACGAATGTATACTGAGGCAAAAAATGCAAAACAAAATGGCTACAAATGCATTATTGCAGGCGCCGGTGGAGCTGCACATTTACCTGGCATGACTGCAAGTTTAACAGAACTGCCCGTTATTGGTGTCCCAATAAGATTAAATGTATTAAGTGGCGTTGATTCGCTTTATAGTATTCTTCAAATGCCCCCTGGAGTTCCAGTTGCAACAATGGCAATAGATGGTGCTAAAAATGCTGGTCTATTTGCTGCTAAAATTTTAGCTATTAACAATTCAAATATTTCTAATAACTTAAACAAATATGCTCGAGAGCTTGAAGAAACTGTATTAGAGAAAGCTACGCAATTGGAACGCGAAGGCTATCAAAAGTATTTAAAGAAAAAATGATTATTGAACTTGGAGACACACTTATCTCCTCAGAAATATTTGACACAAATTTTGTTTGCAACTTAAGCAAATGTAAAGGCGCTTGTTGTATTGAAGGCAATAGAGGAGCACCACTTGAGATTGATGAAATCAATGCATATCAAAAGGAATGGCAAAACTTAGCCCCTTATTTAAATGAGCAAAGCGCCAAACTTTTTGAGAAAGAGGGCTTTTATGAAGGGGATGATTTTATAGAATATGCCACAACCTGTCACCCAACAGGTGAATGTATTTTTGCTTATCGCAATGATGGTTGCCTAGGTTGTGGAATTGAAAAAGCTTACAAAGAAAAAGCCATAGATACCGCTAAGCCTATCAGCTGTCATTTATATCCTATTCGTTTGGGTAAAGTTGGCCTATACACAACACTCAACTATCACAAATGGGATATTTGCAGTGCAGCATGCACATTAGGAGATGAGTTAAAAGTTCCAGTTTTTAAATTTTTAAAAGAGCCTTTAATTAGACAATTTGGAACAAGTTGGTTTCAGGAGCTTGAGAGTATCTATGAAGCTTGGCTCACCGAAAAAAAATAAAAAAAATCAGAGTTGACAAAGGCAGAATTAACAGAAAAAATCAAACCTTTTCTTCCCCTAGGTACTGAAAATTATGTAGTGGAACTGCTTATTCAGTATAAAATTCAACTTAGATTAAGTAAACCCCGAATTAGTAAATATGGCGATTACAGAGCGCCATTTAAAAACGAGAAAAACCACCGAATTTCCGTTAACAAGAACTTAAATCCCTATGCTTTTATCACCACTTTTTTGCACGAAGTGGCGCACTTAGTGGCTTTTGAAAAATTCAGAAACAAGATAGACCCGCATGGTAAAGAATGGAAACATGAGTTTAAATTGCTTTTAGAACCATTAATTAGTCACCACCAGTTGCCAGACGATGTTGCACGAGCACTCAAAGCATACATGCACGACCCTTCTGCCAGTAGTTGTAGCGACCAAAACCTAAGTAAAGTATTGTCAATGTATGACAAAGACCAAAAATTACTGCTTGAAACCTTATCGATTGGTACTGTTTTTAGAATAGAAAGTGGCAGAGTATTTAAAAAAGGGAAAACACTTAGAACTTGGGTTCAATGTATCGAAATAAAAAGTGGTAAAGAATACAGAATTAGTGGAATATGCAAGGTGGAGGAAATTAGAGACTTATAAGTCCCACACTGCTGTGCGTTTTTCGTAATAATAGTTTTTGATATTCATCCAAAAAGCTAAAATCATGTAAATAATTAACGGAGACCCTAGAGTTAAAAAGGTGGTATAAATAAAAAACAAACGGATTCTTTTGGTGCACAAGCCCATTTTATCTCCAATTTTAGAGCAAACACCAAATGCTTTCTGTTCGATTAAACTTTTAAATATTTGCATTCAACAAAAATAGTAAAAAAGGATTGAAGTTTATTTTTAATTTTTTCAACCTCAAACCCTTTTATATTAAAAAATAATTTCTTCCTCAAAACCATCCCTATGAAACCACAAAATACATAATTTGAGTCAGTAATACACTCATTAAAAAATGACCTTCCTAATCATTTCAAAACTTCTCCCTCCGAAAACTCTGTGGTATTTTTACTCGACAAATACATTGCTCAATGTAATGAAACCATTAACTCAAAAGATGCTACCATAAACACACTTGATAACTTAGTTAGAACTGAACGTGAAGCCAAAGAAAACTACAAACGCAAATACGAAAATTGTAAGGAAAAATTGAGACTGTCTGAGGGTAAAAAATCTTAAATCAATTACGTTTTTAATTTTTTCTTTTTAGCACTTGGGAATAAAACATTATTTAAAATCAAACGATAGCCTGGACTGTTGGGGAACAATTGCAAATTAGTAGGTGGCTCTCCTACCATGTGTTGGTAATCTTCGGGGTCGTGACCACTGTAAAAAGTCCAAGTACCTTTTCCTATACTTCCATGAATATAGCGGGCTTCGTTGGCAGGGGCATAATCACCCATAATAACCACTTCACTTTTGATGTATTGTTTTTTGAATGCAGTGGTTTGTCCCATAAATCCTTTAATGGTATTGGTGTGATTTTGGCACAACATAGCTGGAACTACATCCCACTTAGCACTAAAATCGAACAATGTAAAATAATCACTTGTTTCATTTACAAAACGGGTGTGAGTATTATCTATACTTGCATGTTCATAGGTCATTGGTCCTCGTTCCAAAGTAAAATCCTTGAATGCAAAGGTTTGGTTAAAATTTAATTTTTCTTGTGCATCGGGGTCTGCAGCATCTCCATCAAATACGCTTTCGCAAATATCTATACCATCGGCTGCTAAGGCTATGTCATACGTATCGGTAGCACTGCACATAGCAAATAAAAAACCACCTCCCAAACAAAAATCTCTTATTTTTTTGGCTACAGCTAATTTCAATTGCGACACTTTGGTAAACCCATTTCGTGCTGCACATGCTTCATTCTCTCTAACCTCCTCCTGATACCAAGAAGTGTTTCTGTAATTATACCAAAACTTCCCAAACTGTCCCGTAAAATCCTCGTGATGAAGGTGCAGCCAATCATACAACAATAACTTGTCTTGCAACACTTCGTCATCAAAGACTTTATCGTATGGTATTTCGGCATACTCCATTACCATGGTAACGGCATCATCCCATGGTTGCTTATTTTTGGGAGTATAAACTGCTATTTTGGGAACTTTCAGCAACTTAACAGTTTCCATGTTTACTTCGGGATTTGAAATTTCGGCGTAAATAGCATTAGCTTTGGCTTCCGTTACTATTTGATAAGACACTCCCCTAACTTTACATTCACTCTCTTGAGCCGCATTAAACGTAAACATAAAACTACCACCTTGATAATTGAGTAACCAATCCACCTCACCGCCAGATTTAAGCACATAAAATGCTATTCCATAAGCTTTTAAATGGTCTTTTTGGGTTTCATCCATCGGAATAAAAATCTGTAAGGCCTGTGCCGATTGCACTAGCAGAACAAATAAAAAAGTAAAGACAGATTTTTTCATAAAGTGTTGTTTTACAAATTTAAGGTTTTTTATATTGAAGTCAATTATTTTATTTGACTAATTGAATTCCTGCGAAAGCAAGTCCTATTCCCGCAATATTACTCAACAAAGCGTAAGTAATGGCAGTAAATACATGACCATTTCTAAACAGATTAATAAACTCTAATCCAAAAGATGAAAATGTAGTAAAACCGCCTAAAATTCCCACAATCCAAAACAAAGTATATTGTTCTGACAATTTAGCTTTAAAAAAATAACTAAACAAAAGTCCAATCATAAAGCAACCTAATAAGTTGCTTATAAATGTATTAAAAGGAAATTGATGTCCATCTGATTTGCCAATAACCTGTGTTAACAAGTATCTTAAACAAGCGCCAATTCCGCCCCCTAAAAACACATAAATTAAATTCATCGTTGTTCTAATTGACTTTGTATAAGCGCTAAGCCTTCTCTAAAAGAATGTGGTTTATAGCCTAATTCTCTTTCCGCTTTTTCTATTATAAATCCCGTTTTGGGTGGTCTTTTGGCCGCTTGATTAAGAACGGTTGAAGCAGTAGTGTTTATTAACCCTTTGTCGTATCCAAAAAAATCGGCCACTTCCGTTACTAATTCATCAATTCTAAAAAAGTCCTTACCCGAAATATGATAAATCCCCTCAGCATTTTTTGACTCAGCTAAAAAACAACCCATCGCCAAATCTTCGGCTAAAGTTGGTGTTCGGTATTGGTCGTTAACAACATTTAATGTTTGTTTTTTTTCAAAAGCTCCCTTAGCCCACAATACAATATTGCTTCTACTCATGTCCGAAACCACACCATACACTAATACTGTTCTTAATATAGCGTAGTGATGAGATTGAGCTAATACAATTTGTTCCCCCTTTAATTTTGACAAACCATAATAGCTAATTGGATTGGGAATTTCCTCCTCAGACAATGGACCATGGGTACCATCAAAAATAAAATCAGTAGAAATATGAATCAAATGAGCCTTTATTTCGTTACAGGCATTTACCAAGTATTGAACTGCATGAATATTTAAAGTATCACAACCCTCTTTATCCGTTTCACAAGCATCTACATTGGTCATGGCAGCCGTATTGATAACACAATCGGGACATTCATTGCTTAGGACCTCCATAACTTGAGCTTCATTACTGATGTCCAAATCAATATAATGTAAATTGTCCTTTTGAGGATGTCTGCAAGGCCCTTTGGCAGTCGCTATAAAATGCTTATCAGAATGTTGAAGGTATAAATCAACTAATTTTTGCCCCAGCAAACCATTAGCGCCTGTTATTAGTATTTTTTTCATGGATTAAAATTCGGGATTACGGCTAGGTTTAAATTTTACAGATTTAGTTTTCTTTTTCTTCTTTTTAGGTTCAGCGGATTTTGTTTGACTTTGATGTTTTAATATATCTTCTTCAATCGCTTTATCGACCACTTTCACTTTAAATACGGCATATTTTTCGGCCCCATTATTTATTACAATGATTTGCTTAACCATGGTTTGTCCTGCAAAACCGGCACTTCTAAATTGTACTTTTATCACACCTCTTTCACCTGGTTTTATTGCCCCTTCTGTAAATGTTGGAGTAGTACAACCACAGGCAGGCCAAGCTTGTTTAATGATTAAATCTTCATTACCAACATTGGTAAAACCAAAGTCGTATAACACAGTATCTCCAGCATATACTTTACCAAATTGAGCTGTATCAACATCAAATTTTAGTAAGGGTTGAGCGTTTACATTTGCAATTCCTGTATGGAAGAAAAGCATCAAAAGAGCAAAAAGTTTAAAATTTTTATTCATTGAATCCACGAAATTAATAAAAAACAAGTATAATTGCTAACATGAAACAAACCCTTTACAATGGCTTTTTGGCTTGTCTTATTTTAAGCACTCTAACTCAATGTAGTTCAACAAGTGCGCCACAAACAGAAGAAGTGGCAATAAATGATGGTTTTGATACGAGCTCCCTCGACCGTAGATACAGACCTCAAGATGATTTTGACAGTTTTGCAAATGGTGGTTGGAAAAAGCTAAATCCAATCCCTTCTACTGAGGGAACTTGGGGTGCTTTTGGCATTTTAGACAAAGAAAATTCAGAAGTTAAACTAAAGGGTATCATTGATGAGGTTTCAAAAAACAAATCGAACAAGCCGCAATCCGATGAGCAAAAAATAGCAGACATGTACCGTTCGTTTATGGACACCATGTTGATTGAAAAATTGGGGCTAAGTCCTTTGCAAAACTATATCAACGAAATAGAACAAGTAAATCAGTTGGACCAATGGGTGGCACTAAGTGGTAAATTGCAAATAATAGGTGTTCCTAGTGTCGTAGGTATTTATGTTGATGCCGACGACAAAAACAGCGCAATGAATGCTGTTAAAATGGTACAAGGTGGTTTAAGTTTGGGCGAAAAAAGCTACTACTCAGGAAATGATGAACGCATGAAAAGCATTCGCAATGAATTTGTAAAACACGTAGATAATTTAATGAAGTTGAGTGGTAAAACACAAACTAATATTGGCAAATCTTTGCTTGACTTTGAAACCAAATTAGCGGCCATTCAATTGAGTAATGTTGAATTAAGAGACCCTCTAAAAACTTACAATAAAGTCGCATTAAAAGATTTACAGAAACAAAGCAAAAACATTGATTGGGTTAATTTTGCTGCACAACAACAAGTTATAACCGATACGGTTGTGGTTCAAAACCTTCAATATTACCAAAAGCTAAATACCCTTTTGAGTAGTGTTCCGGTTGATGTTTTAAAACAATACACTTTGTACAAACTGATTATTTCATACAGCACCTATTTACCTTCAGCCTTTAAGAATGAAAGGTTTAATTTTTATGGCGTTATTAAAAGTGGAATCAAAGAACAGAAAAAACGCGAGATTCAAGCAATTGATATAACAGAAAGCATTGGAGAAGGCAACATTTTAGGCAGACTTTACACTAAAAAATATTTTCCTGAAGAGTCCAAACAAAAAGTATCTGAAATGATAGAAAATGTTCGTGCCGTATATGGCGAACGAATAGACCAATTGGTTTGGATGAGCGAAAGCACTAAAAAAATGGCAAAGAAAAAACTATCTACTTTCACTTATAAAATTGGATATCCTGACCAATGGGACGATTATTCGGCCATTAATATTACGCCTAGCACATTGATTGCCAATGTCATTTCGAACAGCGAATGGAGTCACAAAAAAATGGTAAAAGACATTGGCAAACCGGTTGACAAAAAACGTTGGTACATGTCGCCACAAACTGTTAATGCTTATTACAATCCGCTGAACAATGAAATCGTATTTCCTGCGGGCATTTTACAAGCACCATTTTTTAATCCTAATGCTGATGATGCTATTAATTACGGTGGCATTATTGCGGTTATTGGGCATGAATTCACCCATGGTTTTGACGACCAAGGGGCTCAATATGACGAAGTAGGTAACTTAAGAAATTGGTGGACTGAAGCTGACTTTACTAATTTTAACAATTTAAGCAAAAGCTATATTTCCTATTTCAGCAAATTCGAGGTATTGCCTCAAGTTTTTGTGAATGGCGAATTAACCATAGGCGAAAATATCGCAGATTTGGGCGGACTTACATTGGCATATTACGCCTTAGTTAGGTCAATGAAAGGCAAAAAAGAACCTGCCCCTATTGATGGTTTTACTTGGCAACAAAGATTCTTTTTAAGTTGGGCTCAAGTATGGCATAATAACATCAAAGACGAAGAATTGCGCAACAGAATATTAACCGACCCACATGCCCCTGCTAGACAAAGAATCAATGGACCATTGAGACATTTAAATGAATTTTACAAAGCATTTGATTTAAAAGAAGGCGATAAAATGTGGTTACCAGAAAGCGAAAGAATTAAGATTTGGTAGTTTATTAAGAAATAGGAGTTAAGAATTCAACAGTGCTCTAATTGAAATAGGGCATTGAATCAATTTCGAATTTCATTTATGAAGCCCACTTCTTATAGAATTTACTTTATTAATAATCCCTTGAATAACTTTGTCCTTAATATTGACAAATAATGCATGATAATGAATTAAGAGAATTGCTCATCACCAATGGTTTTGAACTACAGAATCAAAGTGACATGACTAAAATTGTGTCACAACAAATACTGTATCTATTGGAACACGATTTAAATAGGTTGTATTCACTTCTATACCGCATTGACGTTTCAGAAAGCAAAGCAAAAGCGGCATTTGGGGGAACAACGGAAGATATTGCACAAAAGCTCACTCAATTAATCATTGAAAGATTACAACAAAAAATAATTTCCCGAAAAAAGGGTTGAGTTGCAAACAATTTTTTATAATTTTATCGTTATTCTGATTAATTAAAGTATGTATTATAAAATATTCGGTTTGTTTGTTTTATTCAATTTTTTTTCCTCAGTTTTTTCTCAAATAAACGATTCTGCCAATTTATATAAACTTAAAGGAATTGATGTTAATATAGGGGGCGGTGGCTATCATTATGGTTCTCGCACTACAGTTAACTTTGCCCAAGCTATAACTCCAGATGAGCTTGACAGTGATTTGGATTATCAGTATGCTAGAACAAATAATACCACTGTTTCACCTGTTAAAATAGGACTCAATTTCGTATTTGGTAACGACCGCCGAAATTTTAAATATTTCATTCATAAACATGAAGCTCTTTTTAGGTTTAATTTCGAGACAAAACAAGACAAAGCTGAAATAACGGGAATTGAACATCGTTTTAATCCAAGTGTAAGGGATATTTCTATTAACTACACTTATCAAACACAATCTATTGGCTTGGGTTATCAAATAGCAAGTAAACCATTTTTAAAAAACTTAGCTTTATTTATGGGGGTTCATTTAGATTTTGGAATGTTGGCATTAAAACAACTGGATGTACCATACTATAATTATATCTATTATAATCCTAATAACATAGAATTTGAAAATTACTATTCTACTTTTATGAGAGGCTCAGCAAATTTGGGTTTAAAGTATAATTTTTCATGTGACATTAATTTCTTTTTACAAACTGAATTTGCTTTTTTGAGGTATGGCAAAGACATAGAAACCAATGCCAATGGCATAGGAGCATGCTTTGGGATCAGGTATAAGTTTTTAGAAGACCAAGACAAATTGAGATATAATAGAAGTGGTTTTTGGTAAAGTAACCTCTGAATTTATGAAACAATAAGCATTTAATCAATTTTTAAAATTACCATAAATAAAAACCACTTTAAATATATGTTTTAGATCGAGACGAGTTCGAATCCTACACACACCTTAAATAGTATTATATAAGATTAAATAACTTGAAAAAGTGTATAAATTTATAATAAAACAAATCTTCATTTTGTTTGGTACTGGAGTCTTGAAGATGTGTTTTAATCCTTAATGAATCGAACCAACAAGGTACTTGGGCTTTTAAACTGTGATGGTCAAATAAAGTGAATAATAGAATTAGTAATTGTTTTTTAATGATTTATTGAATGATTAATTTTTGATTGACTATATTATGATTATAAAATGAAATAATATAAATCCCAATTGATAAATTAAGTTTAAATATGTTATTCCCATTTATGATTTTATCAGAATATACCTTTTGTCCAAGCATATTAGTAATTTCAAATGGCAATGTTTTATTGGTTGAATTAAAAATATTTAAAATTCCATTATTGGGATTAGGGTAAATTCTAATATTTAAATCCTCAATACTAATATTTTTAACTGATAACCTATTAACTATTAACTGACCCACACTACCCCTATTGCAGTGCCCTTGTTTTGCTGCTTCTACACTATAAGTTCCTGTATCAGTTAATTTTAAGAATGGCTGTTTAGTTACTTTATAAAATTGGTTGTTTCTATACCACACAAAACTATCAGCTAATAAATGAAAAGTTTTAAGCGTATCTCTGCTTCTAAATAAACTTGGAACAGCTAGACTATTTATACACTCACTGATAACAATAGTATCCCAATCCTCACAAAAGGCTTTGCTTGTAACTTTACAAATATATGTTCCTTTTTGAGTTGCTGAATAATTTGGGGAACTACTGCGTAAAGTGTCTAGATTATACCAACTTTGACAATGTATATTGTCAGGAGCTTTTAATATTTTATTAAAAGGTACTCCTATTTCAAAAGCTGTATCATTTCCTAAAAAGTTTTTGTTAATTTTAGGGTATACAGTTATTGTTTTAATAATTGTGTCTTTTCTGTTGCCTTTTTCTGCTATATACCGAAATTCATAAACACCTGTGTCAGTAATTAAATAATTTAAATTCTTTGAATTTCCAATTAATGAATAGTTATTTATGGATTGCTTTTTCTTTGTATACCAAGAGTGAAAATCAGCATTAAAAGTGTCTTGCCCTTTTAGTTCAATGTTGTTTGTATGGCAATTTATTTGATAACTGAAGTTTATTGATGGAGTATAAAAATAGGATTGATTGAAATTAGGCAAACCACTAACTCCCTTTTGATTTAACATCAGGGACTTATGATTATAAGTCGAATTTATTGAATTAGTATTTTCAATCGAAGAAAGAAAAGCAGAATCATAGTTAACTATGTATATTATTCCATTGGAAGCTAATTGCATTTGTTGAACTAATTTTGCATCACTTATTTTTTTAATATTTTTATTTAATAAGTTCAAACTATATATTCCACTATCACGAAAAGTACAATAAAGAAAATTACTATAATTAGAAAATTCTATTCCTTGTGAAATGTTTTTATTAAAAGCAAAATTGAAAATCACTTTTCCTGTTTCATTATCAAAATTAAGTATCTCTACTCTTGGTTTTGAAACAAAAGTAGAAGCAATGTATTTCCCATTTGGAGAAAACTTAATATTTGTTTGTGCATCCCAGGTTGAACCCCAATACACTTCTCCTGTATTAGATGAAATTTGACATTCATTAAGTCCATTTTTTGTTAAAAGAAAGCTATGGTAAATATCATTGTTAAACCCATGCACACATAACCAAATATCTATGCCATTTTTATGGAATGTGGCAGAAATAGATTCATTAGTTTTATATATCAATTGCTTGTTTTTTAACAAAAAAGAATCGTTTTCCAAATCATAAACTGAATAATTAAAACCATTAATCCCACCTTGTGCATCGGAACAGAAAATATAAACAATATTATTTATTAGTGGATGACTAATAAGTAAAACACCTTGCCTTGAAGTATAGCTCCCATTTAATTTAAAGTCTATGTTTATTAGTTTATTATCTTTATCCCATAAACTATCACCATTTGAAAATAAAACTAAATTTCCATTTTTATCGCACAATACTGAAGAACCTTCAGAATTATATATTTTAGGATTAGATAAAGGAACTATTTGACTATTGAAATCAATTCTATTGTAATTCTCAAAAATCCAAACATTGGCTCTTTTAGCATCGGGGTTTGTTTCATATGGTCTTTGTGCAAAAGCAGAAATTGAGTTAAAAGCTATGATAATAAGGGATAGGGCGTAACATATTAATTTCATAATAATATTTATAAAAAAGATTGTATTAATTAAATTTCATCAAAAAGATTTAAAAGAATTTCATTTTTAGATACTTTGAAGTAAATTTGAAAGAAATTCCCTAAAAAACACTAGATAATAAAGATAATTTGCAAGTTTCGTTTAGATTTGTTTATTCTGTAATTTTAATTTAAGCAAATAAAGGTATTTAAAATGTATTTTGCAAATTATTACATTATATAGAAAATCCTATTATTTACAAAAGTTTTAACTAATTGGGAGCGGTGTGTATGGGACTCAAGGCTTAGCCAAGACGGGTCTCAAGTTCCCTACATACCTAAAATATAAATAACTTGAAAAAGTGTCAAAATTTCTAATAAAATAGAACGCTACAAAAAATAAGTAAAATATTTTTTGTAAATATGATTTTTGACTTATATTTGCAGTCCCAAAAAACCAACGGTGTGGTAGTTCAGCTGGTTAGAATACTGCCCTGTCACGGCAGGGGTCGCGGGTTCGAGTCCCGTCCACACCGCTCCCAAAACGCTCTCAAAAGGAGCGTTTTTTTATGATGGAAAAATTCGTTGTTTACAATATTTATTCAGAAACTTTCCAAGTTTACTATAAGGGATTTAGTTTGGATGCATTAAAAAGGTTGGAGGAACACAACTTAGGTAAAAGTGAATATACCAGAAACAAAGGTCCATGGCAATTAGTATTTTATAGAACATTTTCAACAAAGACAGAGGCGTTGATATATGAGAAATTATTAAAACGTCAAAATGTGAGATATTTGGAATGGTTAATTCAACAACCTGTAAATGAAATACAGAAAGGTTAGAATAATGCCCTGTCATCTCGGCTTAGCCGAGACGGGTTCGAGTCCCGTCCACACCGCTCCCAAAACGCTCTCAAAAGGAGCGTTTTTTTATTATGGAAAAAATCAGAATCAAGTCAAAAACTTGTGGGGTAATAGAAATTATTAAGATATTTGCATTTTAAGAATGCACGAATCATTACACATAATATTAAAGCATTGAATTACATTTACATGTTGAATACACAAAATGTTAAACCAACTATTAATGTATAGGGACTTTTATAATAACTAAATTAAGTAATATTTGTTATTATAATT
>JBILJV010000016.1:0-42186 GCA_044377005.1 Bacteroidia bacterium | reverse complement strand
GTCTGTTTTTGTGTTGTCAATTGTTATAGCAAGTTCTCGAAATTCAATATTTGCACTTTTTATTTTCTTTGTTTTCAGTCTTTTTAGAGTGCGTTTTTTTGCAGGTTTGGTTTTAATTATTGGTATTACCCTTGGATATAACTATTTAATGCTTTTATTTGAGCAATTGGTAATGGCTGCTGATCTCGAAAAGGAGTTACGATTGGATACCTTTTCTTATGCATCAGGAAGGATTTATATATGGCAAGCTTGTTGGATGGAAATTCAAAATAATTTTTGGTTGGGCCATGGGTTTTCTTTTGAAGAATATTCTGGTTGGGACAAAGCCTATTATAAAATATTACCAATGTTAATTCACAATTATGGTAATATCCATAATTCATATTTAACCATTTGGCTCAATACTGGCTTATTGGGTTTATTGGCATACCTTATTGGTTTAATAACATATGTAGTAAAACACCAATTCAATAGCCGTCGTTTAGTTCCTTTTGTTTTTGCCACTATTTTTATGGCATTCTTTGAGAGTTTTATGGTGGCATCGCTCAATCCTTACACGTGGCAATTATGGTTTGCTTTCTTTATTGCCTCTATTCAATTGAACCAAACGCCAAGTCCTGAAATTCAAGAACAGAAAAATGAAACTTCCATGGATGAAATAGTTCCCTCCGTGTATTAAATGGATAATCCAATAAGAGCCTGCCGCTTCACTGTTAGCGCCTTTCTTCTTATACAACAATTGAACTAATAGCAAAACAATTAAGCCCCCACCTAATAAGCCCATTTCGGATATCCAACGAATTAAACCTGAGGCTGCATCTGCAGCATTCAAATGAACAACAAATGGTTGTGACCTCTTTTTTAAAGGCTCTATAACCACTTTATTATAAGCGTTTTGATGACTCCCCAAACCACCTCCGGTTATGGGGTTTTTTTTGGTCTGTTCCCAAGCTGTAATTGAATGCAAGTAAATAGATCTTGATGAAGAATTTGTTTTTATAAGTTGCTGATAACTTGGCAAATGTGGAAATAATTTAAAAATCTCAATGGTATCTGAAATGCGTTTTTGAGTACCATGATAGCTGCCTATTAACAAACTCATAAGCGTAACAATAATCATTAATAATGCTTTGTAGACTAAACTTGATTTTTTGAACATAACCAAAATACCATAAACCAATATTCCTATCCAGGCAGCCCCACTAAAGGTCATGAATAAGCCATTTAATAGAAAAAAGACGGCTATTTTCTGATATTTGTTAAGGGTTGACCACTGATGTAAATACCATACTAATGCAGTGGAAAGTAACATTGCCAAGTAAAACGGTTCTTCGCAAAAACTATAACACCTATATAATCCCATAAATGCGCCTTTCTTAGGTGTAATATGAATGTTGTTAATGTGCAATAATTGTTCGGGAATACACAATGCAGCTGCAACGAATGCAACGCCCAAATAGGCCTTCATGATAGGTTTAAAATCATGCTGATATTCATACATGGTCAACCACCAAGCTAATCCACAGTAAATAAAGCCTATGGCTTGTTTACTTAAATCAAAAATAGGGTATTCAAAAAGAAAAAAATTTAATATACTTAGCAAAATAATTGCTCCTATCGAGATAGAAAAAATATTAAATATAATTTTCTTAAATCCAACTACATAAAAACCACGCAACCAAACAATTAGATAAACTAAATAAAACCAATAAAAATCAAATAACCCAAATGCATTTTTGATGGATGCTGTGTAAAACACTGAAATCAACATACACCACATCAATAAGGTTTTGAAATTCATTTATTATAGTTAATCTTTGCAAATGTAAATATTTTGCGCGTATTAATATTATATACTGAGTTAGCAGCATACACAATTGCGAGTTTTAAGCAGTTTTTGCACGATTATCCTGATTCGGAATTACTTATTATCCATTATCCAATTAACCCTGAAGCTCCTTTTGTTTTTAATGAACTGCCAAGGTCTAAATGGTATACTTACGATTCGCAAAAGCATTCCGAAATAAGTAAATTGGTCGAAGAATTTAATCCTAATATTTTATTGTGTTCTGGTTGGATTAATAAATTTTATATTGAACTAACTGAGTCCTTAAAGAAAGTCAAACACAAAGTGCTAATGTTAGATACTCCTTGGCAAGGGTCGTGGAAACAGAATATTTGGTCTTGGGTTGCCAAGAAAACAATGCTTAAATCTTTTAATTATGCATTTGTGGCGGGTGATTCTCAAGCACTTTATGCAAAGAAACTAGGTTTTCATTCTAACTGTATTTATAAAGGATTGTATGTTGCAGATGTGGATTTATACCAAACAATTGGTAAACAAAAATTAGTAAATAAAAATAGTGTTTATCCCAAAACTTTAATCAGTGTGGCGCGCTATATTCCACAAAAAAACTTAAATACATTGTGGCAAGCATTTATCAATGCCAATGCGAAACAAACCCATAAATGGGAACTTCATTGTTATGGACTAGGTCAGTTTTTTGAGGAGCGTATTGAACATGAATCTATTTTTCACCACGGTTTTGTTCAACCTTCAAATATGAAAGAGGAGATATTGAAAGCGGGTGTTTTTGTATTGCCTAGTGTTTACGAACCTTGGGGTGTTGTAGTTCACGAAATGAGCTTGTCCGCTTTGCCACTTGTTTTAAGTAATAAAGTAGGTGCAGCTTCATTATTTCTCGATTTTAGTAATGGTTATTATTTTAGTCCTTTGAATCAAGAAGAATTGCAAAGAGCATTGGAACAAATAATGAATAAAAGTGAGGATGAATTATGGCAAATGGCAGAAAATAGTTATCATAATGGTTTAAAATTAACACAACAAATGTGGTCAAAATCTATACATCAAATTTATAACAGTACAGCATGTGTGGAATAAGCGGAATTATTAATTTTAAAGAGCAGTCACAAGCCGCTATTGACATCAAAAAAATGGTTTCAGCAATGAAACACCGTGGACCTGATGACGATGGAATATGGTTAAATAACAAAGTTGCATTGGCACAAACCCGCCTTTCAATTATTGATTTGTCTTCTCTTGGTCACCAACCCATGTGGTCAAACAATCAACAAGTAGTAATAGTGTTTAATGGTGAAATTTATAATTTCAAAACTCTTAAAGCAAGCTTAACGGACTACAATTTCCAAACACAAACCGACTCCGAAGTAATATTAGCAGCTTACCTTAAGTGGGGTATTTCTTTTGTTGAACACTTAGATGGCATGTTTGCTATTGCATTGTATGATTGTTTGGCAGATAAAGTATTTTTAATAAGAGATAGATTAGGTGTTAAGCCTATTTACTATTATGTTAATGAGCATCACCAAATTAGTTTTGCGTCCGAAATTAGGACCATAATGAAAGGCCAAAATACTGAATTTCAAATCAATGAAAATGCTTTGAGTGATTTTTTAACTTTTCATACCGTAACGACGCATGAAACATTAGTAAATGATATTAAATCTTTACAAGCAGGCACTTATCTTGAAATACATGGTGATAAAATCAAACAATACACTTATTGGTCAATAAATAAACAAAATAAAAATACAGATACTTACGAAAAAGCAGTTGAAAGGGTTAAGGACTTATTCTTTAAGGCAGTTGACAAGCGATTGATGGCTGATGTACCTTTGGGGGCTTTTCTTTCAGGTGGTATAGACAGCAGTGCTATTGTAGCTGCTATGCACGAATGTGGAAATAAGCCCAATACTTTCAATATCAGTTTTGCAGATGAAGCTTTTTCTGAAGCACCTTTTGCCAAAAAAATAGCAGATTTATACCAAACCAAACATACAGAAGTAAAACTTTTACCTGAAGATTTCTTGAAAGTTTTACCTGAGGCTGTTAAGGCTTTGGATCACCCTAGCATCGACGGTCTTAATGCTTATGTGGTGTCTATGGCAACCAAAAACGCAGGTATAACAGTTGCACTTTCTGGTGTGGGTGGTGATGAATGGTTTGCAGGATATCCTGTATTTAACTCCATCTATCACAACAAATATATTTGGATTAAACGTATACCTAAGTTTTTGAGAGCTTTAATGGTCAATGGGATTAATTTCATTAAAAAAGATGTTTCTTTGGAACGTAAAATTGAATGGTTGAAGTCGGACATGAGCCCTATCGATTTGTATAAAGCTACCAAACAATTGTTTTCTCAAAGACAACTTAAACATTTACTCAAAAGGCCATTGAGTGCAAATGACAATGGAATGCCAATTCATTCACTTTCAGATGTATCTATTCTTGAGTGGAATAAATATTTAATGCCAGTTTTGTTGCGAGATACAGATCAAATGGGAATGGCACATGCTCTTGAAATAAGAGAGCCTTTTATGGATTATCAGTTGATTGAGTATGTCTTAAGTTTGCCCGATCACTATAAAATTGGATCAAAACCTAAGCAACTTTTAGTGGATGCAATGGGAGATTTACTACCCGATGAAATTGTTTCAAGAAAAAAAATGGGATTTGTTTTACCCTACGAGAAATGGATGAAGACTGAACTTAAACCATTTGTATTGGAAGGAATAGATAAACTTAAAAATCAAAATATTTTAAATAATCCATCTGTAGATTTTTACGTAGATTCTTATTTTCAAAACAAGCACAATGTAAGATGGAATATGATTTGGTCTTTAACTATTTTAGGACATTGGTTGCACAATAACGAAATTCATCATGACTGATAAACCACATTTTTTGATTTTTACTGACTGGTATGTGCCCGGATACAGAGCGGGAGGTCCCATTCAATCCGTGTATCAGTTGGCGCAACTTTTAAACAGTCATTTCCATATTAAAATTGTAACCCGAAATACAGATTATAACTCATCTACCCCTTATAAAAATATAGAAAGTAATGTTTGGATAACGGTTCAGGAAGGGGTTGAAGTGTTGTATTTAAGTAAGGAACAAATTACATATAAAAAAATTAAAGAAATAGTGAAGATTAATAAATCAAACCGATTATTAATCAATGGATTATTTTCAATTTATTTCAGTTTTCTGCCTGCTTTTTTTGCTATGCTATTTGGCGTTTCCAAAAGCTATGTTGCGGTTAGAGGGATGTTACATTCTTCTGCTTTGAATGTAAAGCCTATTAAAAAACAATTATTCTTAGCATTTGTAAGAGGATTAGGTTTGTATAAAAGTAAAGTAATGCTGGCAAGTTCAGAGGAAGAAATTTCTTTAATAAAAAGAGTTTTAGGTCCCCAAACCAATGTAAGTTTATTGCCTAATTTACCAATCTCCCCTTCTGCTTTTACACCAAAAGTATTTAAAAAAAATGAAGTCACGCTTAGATTATTGTTTCTAGGGAGAATATCGCCCGAAAAAAATCCTATCACTTTAGTAAAGGCTTTGCAGTCTGTTACTTTTCCTGTAAACGTAACATTTTGTGGGGCCTTTAATGAAAAACAATATGCCGATTTATTTAAAATGGAATGCAAATTACTTCCTCTCTGTGTTCAAATGACTCACGTTCAACACTGTCCGCACCATGAAATTGAAGCATTGTTCTTAAACCACGATATTTTGGTAATGCCTAGTTTAGGTGAAAACTTCGGTCATGCCATTTTTGAAAGTTTTGCTTATTCAACACCTGTTATAATAGGCAACAATACTCCCTGGAAAGGGATTAAATCTGATAAAGCTGGAGTGGAAATTGAACCAACAAATACTCAATCTTTGTTAGAAGAATTGCAGTTTTTTAATCAATTAAGTCAAGTAGAATATTCAGAGTGGCAAAAAGGCGCCTTCAATAAGGCAACACAATATTTTAAAATAAATAATTTTAAAGAAACATACACGCAAGTATTTTCTTAATTACATTTGCAATACTTACAATGTCTAAAACAACGCAATTAGATACATTCAATAATAGTCATTTTAAAACAGGCGCTCCGGTTTTAAAAAGAGTTTTATGGTACATTGTTAATGCTCTTTTTTTCAAATCATTTATCCATTCCTACGCACTTAAGTTGTTCTTTTTAAGACAATTTGGTGCTAAAGTAGGAAATGGAGTACTTATTAAACCTAATGTTAATATTAAGTATCCTTGGAAATTAGAAATAGGTAATCACGTGTGGATAGGAGAGGAGGTTTGGATAGACAATTTAGACTTTGTTAAAATTGGTAATCACGTATGCGTTTCTCAGGGAGCCTTATTGCTTTGTGGAAATCACTCTTTTACTTCTACCCAATTTGATTTAATTACTGGTCCCATTGTTCTCGAAGATGGAGTATGGATTGGTGCTAGAAGTTTGGTAGGTCCTAATGTTACATGTGGTTCACATAGTGTTCTGAGTATAATGAGCGTTGCTTCTAAAAACTTAGAACCTTATACAATTTACAGAGGAAATCCTGCGCAAGTAGTAAAAGATAGAATAATAAAATAGTTTGAAAGTTAGTATAGTTACCATTTGTTATAATGCTGAAAGTACAATCAGCGATACCATTCAGTCTGTATTGGATCAAGATTATCCAAACATAGAATATATCATTATTGATGGTTCGTCAAAAGACAAAACATTAGAGATTGTTACATCTTTTGATTCTAACAAAATACACTTAACTAGTGAGCCAGACAAAGGATTGTATGATGCTTTAAACAAGGGTTTTATGAAAGCCAATGGTGATATTATAGCTTGTTTACATGCAGATGATAAATATGCACATCCCAAGGTTATTTCTGATATTGTTAAACAGTTTGTGAACCTTCAAGTAGAAGCAATTTCTTCTTCTGTTCATATATTCAAAGACAATCAATTCGACAAACCTTTCAGAAAGTATAAAGCAAATGCCTTTAAATTATGGCAGTTTAGATTTGGAATTCAACCGCCACATCCAGGGTTTTTTGTCAGTAAAGAGGTATTGCAAAAGGTTGGTTATTTTGATATTGCTTACCGAATTAGTGGCGATTTTGATTGGTTGTTGAGGTTAATAAAACTAAATAAAACTAAGGTCCATTACACTCCCTATGTAAGTGTTTTTATGAGGGATGGTGGTTTAAGCGCCTCAGGGTGGAAAAGTAAAAAATTAATGAATCAGGAAGATTTGAGATCTTTGAAAACACATGGGATTAAAAGTAATTTATTCTTGATTTATTGTAAGTATTTGATAAAAATATTTCAATTGATTTAATGTGTTTTTAGATTGATTTTTTATATCAAATACCAAGCGTTAAAAAAATATAATAGACGATATGTTTTATTTTCAATAACTTAAAAAACCAATGTTATTATGTAGATAAATCCTGAAATCAAACCAACAATCAATGCCGATTTCTTTAATTTTTTCAATTGTTTTCTATCTGCTTCTATCCAATCTGTTTTAAGTCGCTTTTTTCCAATTTTAAAAAGTAAATAACTAATTCCTGAACTAATGGAACTCCATAATAAAAAAATAGATTGCCACTTTATTAATGAAAATAACAATAAAAAAAAGGCTGCTATGAGTAATAATGAGGCAATAATGACAACTATTTTACGTAAGGTTTTTATTGGACCTGTTTTTATGTTTTCGTTTTCTTTTTGACTTTTAACAACTATTTTTTTATACTCTTTTTTTTCTGAAATTGTTGTTAATCCACTTACACTTTTTAAAGAATATTCAAATTTCACTTGGCGTAGTTTATTACAGGAATCAGATGAATTATCGCTTTTATTTTTTTTATTATAAATATTTGAATTATAATTTAATGAGTTGTTATAACATATGTTATTGTTAAAGTATATTTCTGTCTTATTAGAGGCAATTCTTTTTGTTTTACAATTTTGAAAAAACAAGGCAAAAAGTACAATAAAAAGAACTTTTGATGATTTCATTAAACCAACACACTTTTTATGAATAAATATCCCAATGGTATGGAAAAGCTCAACCATATCAAACCAATCATTATTAGATATTTAATTTTTAATTTTTTAAGTAAAAAGACTAATGGGGTTAATACTATCATATTGCGATAGAGTGCCACATCCAAATTAATAGAAAACGGTATATACCACATCAACATTGCAAATGCTATAAAAAAGAAAATCAATGGTTTGTCAAGTTTTGAATTAAAATACAGATAAATGACTAATGATATTACGCTTAAGCAAGTAAAAAGTGTTTGAATTTCTATCCATATTTTAATGTCATTGCGATATAGCCAAAGTCGTTCGATGTGCTGCTTAAGTAAGACAATTGGGTTTTGTAAATGATGGTCATATTTTTTTTGGATTAAAAATAATGCATCCCAATGTCCTGTAATTATGTAATCGTATAGTAATAAAGAGGCAAACCCTAAAGAAGTTAATGTTAATAAAGTGATATGTTTTCTTAATTCAATTTTGAGCTTATTAATAATAAAATCACTAATAAAATAGAAACTCAATGATCCAATTAATAAAAATCCTATACTGTATGATAATACAGCAAAAAAGCCTGCAATGCCCGCTATAAGAAAACGTTTATGAAGCATTCCATAAAATAACATACTAATACAAAAAAGTGTGAGTGACATAGGAAATAAAGCTTGTGCATAGATATGTCCGGGAACTATACTTGCCAATAATACCAATAACCAATTCTTGAAAGCATAAGATTCAACCATTAATTGGGCAATAACAATAAGAAAAAATAGGTAAAAAACTTGAGTTAATAACCAAGCACAAATGGCATAGTCAATTTGGAATAAGGTAGAAAAAAATTTTATTAAAAAAGGATACAATGGTGCCCAACCTGCATTGCCACACCACTGAATGTGTTCCTCAGGTGAAAATACAGAATAATCGCATGGAAATAGCGTATGGCCTTGTTTGGCAATATCTAAATACAAGCCGCTGTCCCATCTGTTAAAACATTGATAAAGTGGTAAATTGCAATTACCTAAGTGCGAAAAAAATAAGGCAAATAACAGTGAAACTATAAAAACAACAATAGGAATTACATAAGTTGGTTTTATAAATAATCGCATTAATATAATCAGTTAAGTTTGTCTTTTAAATAATGGGCAGTATAACTTCCTTCACATTTAATCAAATCCTCTGGAGTGCCTTCAAAAACCAAATGTCCACCTTTATCACCTCCCTCAGGACCTAAGTCAATAACCCAATCTGCATATTTAATGACATCAGGATGATGTTCTATAATAATGATAGAATGGCCTTTTGCTATTAATGCATCAAAACATGTTAAAAGTTTTTTGATGTCGTTAAAATGTAATCCTGTAGTAGGTTCATCAAAAATAAACAAGGTGTGTTGATCTTTGGAATTGCCTTTCGATAAAAATGTAGCCAATTTAATTCTTTGAGCTTCTCCTCCACTTAATGTATTGCTCGACTGTCCCAATGAAACATAGCCTAAACCAACACTTTGAAGAGGTTCTATTTTGTTGAGAATGGTTTTTTCATCTTCAAAAAATTTCATTGCTTCATCAACAGTCAATTCTAGTAGGTCTGCGATGTTCTTATCCTTGTAAGTAATTTCTAAAATTTCATCTTTAAACCTTTTGCCTTTGCAATGTTCACATGGTAATATCAAATCGGCCATAAATTGCATTTCAATGGTAACATCACCCTCACCTTTGCAATGCTCACAACGGCCACCATCAACATTAAAAGAAAAATGAGAAGGCTTTAGTTTTTTGGCTTTTGACAAAGGCAATTCTGCATATAAATCGCGAATACTGTCATAAGCTTTTAAATAAGTTACAGGATTACTACGGCTCGATTTTCCAATAGGGTTTTGATCCACCATTTCTATCGATTTAAGTCGGTCAATATCCCCTGTTATTTTTTCGTGTTTGCCAGTTTTAGTGCCTGTGTAATCCCCCAAAGCTTTACTTAATGCAGGGTACAAAATGTTTTTCACCAAGGTGGTTTTCCCGCTTCCACTTACCCCTGTAATACAGGTAATTACTTGTAATGGAAAACCAACTTCAATTGATTTTAAATTGTTTTCCCTTGCCCCAATAATTCGAATTTGGTTCGACCATTGTCGTCTTTTTGATGGTAACTCTATATTTAAAGCACCACTTAAATACTGACCCGTTAAACTGTTTTTATCTTTTAATAAATCATCGTAAACACCATTGAAGATAAGATTCCCTCCATAAATACCCGCTCCCGGACCTATGTCAATAATTCTGTCAGCAGTTTTCATCATTTCTTCTTCATGTTCCACTACTATTACAGTGTTACCAATGGCCTGTAAATCTTTTAAAACAGAAATTAAATGTAAGGTATCGCGGGGATGTAAACCAATGCTAGGCTCGTCTAAAATATACAAACTACCTGTTAAACTACTGCCTAATGAGGTCGCTAAATTTATCCTTTGAGATTCTCCTCCACTCAAACTATTACTCAGCCTATTTAAACTTAAATATCCCAAACCAACATTGACTAAAAAGTTAAGTCTGTTTTTAACCTCAATTAAAATTCTATTACCTATTTTTTGATCTAATTCTGAAAGTTCAACATTCTGAAAGTAAGCATGGGCCTCTGATACAGGCATAAGTAATATTTCTTGTATGCTTCTGTATTGCGGAACTTGTACTGTTACATTACTCGCTACTAATTTTACATATGAAGCATCTTTTCTAAGTCGAGTACCTTTGCAATCGGGACATAAAGTTTTACCTCTGTATCGACTCAACATTACTCGATATTGAATTTTATAGGCTTGTTCCTCTAAGTTCTTGAAAAATTCATTCAATCCTCTAACGCCTTTAGCGCCTTCCCAAAGTATTTTAACTTCCTTTTCATTTAAGTCATAGTAGGCGCGGTGTATAGGAAAGTCATATTTCATGGCATCTTTCACAAAATCTGTTTTCCATTCTGACATAATTTCCCCACGCCAAGGAACAACACAACCATCATAAACACTCAAATGCTTATCAGGAATTACCAAATCCTCATCTATACCTATAATTTGTCCATAACCTTCACATGTTTTACAAGCTCCTAAAGGGTTATTGAAACTTAAAAAATCTTTAGTCGGAAGTTCAAAAGTCATTCCATCTGCTTCAAACTTATTTGAGAACATATAATATTGACCTTCATAAAAAAGATGGCAACTGCCATGTCCCTCCCAAAAAGCACTCTCTACTGAATCTGCAACTCGACTGTAAAAATCATCGTCTTCATGGTCTATCACCAAACGGTCAATTACCAAATAATGCGTTTGTTTGTAAAAAGTATCGCCAGCTATAATGTCAGTAATTTTTTCTATTTTTCCATCAGTCATCAATCTCACAAAACCTTGTTGAATAAATGATTGTAACTGTTCTTTAACTTGTTTTTTCTCAAGTTTTATAGAAGCTAAAATCAAAAAAGGCTCTTCATGTGAAAAGGTTTTTATTACATCAATAACATCATCTGTGCTATGTTTTTTAACCTCATTCCCACTAATAGGTGAAATGGTTCTACCTATTCTGGAAAACAAAAGCTTAAGATAATCATAGAGTTCAGTGCTAGTTGCAACAGTACTTCTTGGATTTCTGGTGTTTACTTTTTGCTCTATGGCTATTGCAGGGGCTAATCCATCTATAAAATCAACCTCTGGCTTGTTCATTCGTCCCAAAAATTGACGAGCATAACTGCTTAAGCTTTCAACATATCTACGCTGCCCTTCAGCATATAATGTGTCAAAAACCAAACTACTTTTACCACTTCCGGAAACACCTGTTACAACAGTAAAACTTCCAGACGGAATTTCAACATCAATGTTATTTAAATTATGTACTCGAGCGCCTTTTATGACGATTTGTTTTTGTTTTGCCACAATAAATCTCTAACAGGCAAAGGTAATAAAATGTTTTGGTAATAACCCTCTCGTTTCAATGTTTAAAATCTCTATTGCGACTAATTTTTTACAAATTTTGAATGGACCCTTAATCCACTTTTTTTTACTAATTGAATGTTATAAAATCCTTTTTGTATTTCTTCTGTGTTTATTTTTATTAATTGATCGCTAAATTGACTTAAATCAATTTCTTGAATAGTTTTTCCTTGAATATCAATAATTAAGATAGTTTCATACGTTTGTAATTGCCCCTGTATCAATAAATTTAATACTTTTTGAGTGGGATTTGGATATAATGCCTTTATTCCATTTTGAGTATTACTGTGTTCTAACTGTATAATTTTACTAAAGGAAACCATTCCACTGTTTTCAGTAACACTAAGTTGGTAATATGTCGACTTAGAAGCAAGATGTTGTGTGTTTATAAAATCATAGTGTGTAATTGAATTGGTGTTATTTAATGCAGATATATCTCCAATTTGATTAAATTTTAAGCCATCATAAGATACCATAATTTCATATTTAGCTATGTCCCTTTCATCGGCTACTTGCCATTCTATATAATGCTGATTTAAAATCTGATAGGCTTCAAAAGAAATTAATTTGATAGGTAAAGGCATACAAAACGGCGTTAAAATAAAGGTATCTCTTATGGTTTGACATATATTATTGTCTATTTGCCAAATTAGGGTGTATGTTGTTAATGAATCGCCTGTAAAGGTGGCATTAGGATTATGTATATCATTAATACTACCTCCCGAACCATTGACAATTATCCATATTCCAGAAGAATGTCCACTCGTAGATTGTGCATGTAATTCATATGGTCCGCAATAAGTATCAGAACTTGTTGCAGACGAAATAGGTTGGTCAATAATAGATGAAACATTAAATATACCATTGGTTGTTCCTGAGCCACCTATAGTGGCACCATTAGCGGTAAATTCAGTTAAGGAAGGAGAAGTTGTAGTTCCATTAATTCCCCCATTTGCTACTCTTGTTGGATTCCCGTTAGAGATAGAAATTGTTCCGCCTCCGCCACCTCCTCCTGGTCCCTCTGCTTCATTATTAGTAATTAATTGATTACCTCCACTACCGCCATTAGCATATAAGTTTAAAGTATTTCCTATTGTGCCATTAACACTTAATAAGATAGTGCCACCACCACCACCACCACCAGGAGCATCATTGTGCCCTGCCATTGTATTTGGTGAGTTTCCTCCACTTGATGTGATAATTCCACTGCCAGTTAAATTCCCATAACAAAGTATTAAAACCATTCCACCGCCATTAGCACCACCTGTTGCCGCTGAATTATTACCATCACCTGCGCCACCTCCTCCTCCAAAAAATATTCTTGTATTGCTAAAAGCCAATGGTCTTCCTCCATATCCTCCTAAATTTCTTCTACTGTTTCCCCCCCAATTTGAATTTCCTGGTCCGGTTGTTAATGCATTTCTATTATCTAATGAAAAAGTATAACCACCTCTGCCACCCCCTGATGATGTGTTAGCTGAAAAAGTGCCACCTTCTAAATTCCAAGCGGTAGTCCAACCTGTTGGTCCATTATTTGGATTACCCAATCCATTCCAAGCAGATATTACTCCTCCATTTGCACCTCCACCCCC
This sequence comes from Bacteroidia bacterium, assembly GCA_044377005.1. GTDB lineage: Bacteria > Bacteroidota > Bacteroidia > NS11-12g > UBA955 > JABMMZ01. The sequence goes on along the minus strand of JBILJV010000016.1, from coordinate 28,743 downwards.
GCCAGCATTGTGTGAATTCCCACCTCCACCTCCGTTAGCAGGTGCTCCTCTACCATATCTTCCCCCCAAAGAATCATAATCAATATCACCGCCTGCTATACTCTCTCCTTTTCTTCCACCATCTGCAACATTGCTGGAATAAAAAGAGGTAATATTCATTGTTGCAGGCTGTGTTGTATTGTCATTAGCTCCTCCTCTAAATCCGCTGCCTGATGCATCAATTGTGCCATTAATAGTGCCATTACCTCCAATTTCAATTACTGTTATTCCTCCAATGTTCCCATTCCAGACAGCTGGCCTTATCGAATTACCAATTGCTAAATTAAATGTAGAGTATCTAGGAACTCTAATCACTTGTGTTTTACCATTTGATGAATAGTTATTTGCTAAGGGGACATTAAAATTTATAGTAGTTGAATTGGGTACACTGCTTACACATCTGAATTCATACAGTCCCGAACTATTGTAATTCGTAATAGCGCCATAACTTGCATTATTCGCAATGTTTATAGAAGCGCCTTGCATTTGAATAATTAAGATTAAATCGCCAGATGACAAATTGCCACTAAACACCGAACCAGATAAACTACTGTTATTCACAGTAATAGATGTATTTCCAAGTGTGGCATCTGATGTTAAATAAGTGCGGGTGTTTACATCAATATTACTGCCTGTAATATTACCCGTACCCATAAATCCAACCTGACCAAAAATAAAGTGGTCGAAGCTAATAAAATAATAAAGGCATAGGAATGTCCAATACTTGTAAAAATAGTTTTTCATAAAATTGTAATTAGTTAATGTAATTTAGTGCTACAATTATATGATAAATTTGTACTATTTTAAAATAAATAAAAAAGTTATAATAATACTTATTATATTGAAAAACATTCGTTTATTAATAAAAATACCAATAGTACAAAACCCTTATTAAGCATTTTATACCATAAAAAAACGTCATTTTTTTTTTAAATAGGCTAAAATTGAAGCCTTTTTACCAATTGCTCTAAATAAAATTGGTCTGTTTCATCGAAAGTATTGAATTCTACACTGTCTATGTCTAGCACAGCAACGGTAGTTTTGCTTTTGAATATAGGAACAACGATTTCTGAGTTACTAGCCGCAGAACAAGCAATATGTCCTTCGAACTGATGAACATCAGGTACAATAATGGTTTTTTGCTCTTTCCAAGCTGTACCACACACGCCTTTGCCATACCCTATTAAAGTGCAAGCAATAGGACCCACAAAAGGTCCAAGTTCAAGTTTATTGTTAGAGTTTACGTAATATATGCCACACCACCAATGCTTGAATTTAATATTAATTAAGGCACATAAGTTGGCTGCATTTCCAATCCAAGAAATATTACTATCAATGACTGCATCAGCTTCTATCAAAAGCTGTTCGTATAGCTCTTGTTTAGCTTGATTTGTCATTTATGATTCCTGTAAAAAAGGATAACGATAGTCTTTTACGGGCACTAAAGTTTCTTTGATAGTGCGAGTGCTAGTCCATCTTAACAAATTGGCTTTACTTCCAGCTTTATCATTAGTACCACTTGCTCTACTGCCACCAAAAGGCTGTTGACCCACAACTGCACCAGTAGGTTTGTCGTTGATATAAAAATTACCTGCGGCATGTCTCAAATATTCAGTAGCTTGAGTAATTGCATAACGGTCTTGTGCAATAACAGCTCCTGTTAAAGCATATTCACTGGTTGTATTTACTAATTCTAATGCTTTTTCAAATTCATTCTCATTGTAAACATATAATGTCAAAACAGGTCCAAACAACTCTTCACACATGGTGACGTAATGAGGATTTTGAGCCACTATAATAGTTGGGTCAATAAAGAAACCTTGACTTTTATCATAGGTGCCACCAACAATAATTTCAGCATTAGGGTCTTGTTTGGCGTTGTCAATATAACCAGCTAATTTATCAAATGATTTTTCATCAATAACTGCATTTACAAAATTTGTAAAATCTTCAGTAGGTCCAACCTTCATTGATTTTACTTCTTCTACTAATTTGGTTTTAATAGCATTCCATAAGTTGCTTGGAATATAAGCTCTTGATGCAGCAGAACATTTTTGTCCTTGGTATTCAAAAGCACCACGCGCCAAAGCAGCAACAGTCGTATCAACATCTGCACTTGCATGAACCAATACAAAATCTTTACCACCTGTTTCGCCTACAATGCGAGGATAGGTTTTGTATTTATGAATATTAGCACCAATGGCATTCCACATTGAACGGAATACACCTGTTGAACCAGTAAAATGTAAACCAGCAAAATCAGGATGGTTAAAAATGATATCTCCAGTGGTTGGACCGTCTGTATAAACTATATTGATAACACCATCTGGTAATCCCGCTTCTTTGAATAAATCCATAATGACTTTGGCTGAATAAATTTGAGTAAAGGCGGGTTTCCAAACGACAACATTACCCATCATTGCCATACTGCTTGGTAAATTTGCAGCAATTGCCGTAAAGTTAAATGGAGTAAGTGCAAATGTAAATCCTTCTAATGGGCGGTGTTCCAATCTGTTCCATATTCCTTTGCTGTTTGCAGAAGGTTGGTCAGCATAAATTTCTGACATGTACTGAACATTGAATCTTAAAAAATCTATTAATTCACAAGCAGCATCAATTTCGGCTTGATATGCATTTTTCGACTGACCTAACATCGTTGCAGCATTCATCTTTGCTCTGTATGGACCTGCTAATAAATCAGCCGCTTTAAGGAATATAGCAGCACGCTGTTCCCAAGGCATGTTTTCCCACATTGGTTTGGCTGCAAGTGCCGCCTCTATTGCTAAATGAACATGCTCTGCATCCCCATGGTGAAATACGCCAATTTGATGGTGTCTGTCATGTGGTGGAAATATTGCTTGTGTTTTTCCAGTTCTTACCTCTCTACCATTTATGTACATTGGAATATCTATTACTTGGCTGCGACCCTCCGCCAAAGCTTTTTTTAATTCTAATTTCTCTTTACTTCCTGCTGCGTAATCCAATACAGTTTCGTTGATAGCGGTTGGTATTTTAAAAAATCCGTTCATTTTTGCAATTAATTTGAACTGCAAATTTACACTTTTTTATGGAAGTGATGCGCTACTTTTGTAACAATTTAATTCAGAATGTTCTTTGGCTTATCTACATAATAATAATGAACAGATATAATAATTTTATTCAATTTACGTTTGTCAATTTATTAAATACATTCATTTACATATCTTTATTTTGTCAACTTTTGTGTTTCAATCTTGTTATTCATCAACAAGTTCATCTTCAAAAGTTATTACAGTAAATCAAACTTATATTAAGGAATATAAATACTTAAGTTCAATTACCATTCCTCAGTTTTTTCAAGCTTTGATTCTTAATCATTGGAAAGATTATCACCAAAAAGATTCAACTTCTTTTATTGAGTTTTGTCAAACTTTTCAACTTTCTAATAAAGATACTTTAATTAAACAAAATTTTTATACTTTTCAACTACTCCATGACTTGTTTACTTGCCAAAATGCTAATAATTGCGCCCAAGCGAAAGTTTTAGATATGCCTTATTTTTGGCATTGGGTCCCTAACAATCCCCGACATTCCATTTACTTCGTTAAATCAAACACATTACTTAAAAATATTAAACCACCCATTCCATTTTCTAAGTATAATTCATTTGCGGATATAGACCGAACGCCTTATTTGTTTTTGACCGATTTATTGTCTGAATATCCTCAATATACTACCAATGATTGTGATACCTTTTCTTCATTTGGATGGTGTAGTGAAAGAGAAATGGCTTTTGTAGCGTTATTGAAAACATTGGGATTTGAGGGGAAAGTTGTAGCACAAAACAACCACAGCTGGTCTGAATTTTATGTCAATTTTACAAATATTGAAAGTAAAAAGATTCACTTTAAAGTAACAGTTGACAATACTTTTGACGATATACAATGGCAACAAATAAAAGAAAATGAGGTTTATGTATGGAGAAATGAATTTGGAAAATCTACATTAGCTAAGTGGTACAATCAAAAAGCAACCTCAAGCCAAGAAATAAATCAAATTTCTCTTCACCAAATTCCAAATGCTGCTAAACAAAGAATTGAAAAAAAATTGATAAAGTATTTGGAATCTAATGCTAAAACAGATGCTGAATAAAAGTTCTTTACACCAGCCCCGTGCACAACTTTTCTAGTATGACTTTAATAAAACTTCATCTGCTCTTAATGAAATAAAGCGGTGTTAAAATAGGTTCTAACTACTTGTTTTTTACCCCTTAAATTCAGTTTTGCTAAATTGACCTTTAATCTTATTTTTGCATGATGTCTAAACCAATTGCAAAAGACAAAATGACTATGGATTTTGAAGCATTTAAAAAAGAAGTATTGAGCGATTATAAGCTAGCCTACGAAAGTAGACAAGCCAGTTTAATTGGAAGAAAAGAAGTGTTAACCGGGAAGGCTAAATTCGGCATTTTTGGTGATGGTAAAGAGGTTGCTCAACTTGCCATGGCTAAGGCTTTTCAAAAAGGTGATTTTAGAAGTGGCTATTACCGTGACCAAACTTTTATGTTTGCCACAGGAATGAATACCATTCAAAATTTCTTTGCTCAACTCTATGCCCACACAGATTTACAAGCCGAACCAAACAGCGCTGGTAGAAGTATGAATGGTCATTTTGGGTCTAGATTGTTAAATGAAAATGGACAGTGGTTGCCGCAAACAGACCGTTACAACTCAAGTTCTGATATTTCTCCTACTGCAGGACAAATGCCCCGTTTACTTGGGTTAGCTTTGGCTTCCAAATTATACAAACAAAATCCTGAATTACATCAATATACCGATTTCTCTAATCAAGGAAATGAAGTTGCTTTTGGTACTATCGGCAATGCCAGTACCAGCGAAGGTGGTTTTTGGGAAGTGATGAATGCCGCAGGTGTATTGCAAGTGCCTATGGTGATGAGTGTTTGGGATGATGCTTACGGAATTTCTGTTCCCGCAAAGTACCAGACTACTAAGGAAAATATCAGTGCTTTGTTGAGCGGTTTCCATACCGATGAATTAGGTCCTGGCGTAGATATTTACAAAGCAAAAGGGTGGGACTATGCCGAATTGTGCCAAGTGTACAAGGAAGCAGTTGAACACTCTAGAACTTTACACAGACCTGTTCTTATTCACGTTACTGAAGTAACTCAACCACAAGGTCACAGTACCTCTGGTTCACACGAAAGATATAAATCAAAAGAAAGATTACAATGGGAACAAGATTTTGATTGTATTAAAAAAATGCGTGAATGGATGCAAGAAACCAATATTGCAACTGCACAAGAATTAGATGAAATAGAAAATGAAGCAACTGACTATGTTAACCAAGCCAAAAAACAAGCTTGGGAAGCTTATTTAGCCCCATTAAAAAAAGACATTGCATCTGTTTTAGATTACCTTAATGCCGTTGATCATCCAAGTGCTGCTGAGGCTGTAAAAACACTACAGTCAACCAAAGATGCTATTCGCAAAGACATTGGAATGGCTATCAATCAAGTGTTAATTGCTACTATTCAACAACCTTCTTCTGCAAGAACTGCTTTAAAACAATTTTATGAGCAATTTATAGTTGACAATTTTGAACGTTATTCTTCTCATTTACACAGTGAATCTGCTCATCGTGCATTAAATATTACCGAAGTAAAACCAATTTACGTCGATGATAAGTTGGTGGATGGTAGGGAAGTTGTTTTAGCTTGTTTTGATGCTGCTTTGGAGCGAGACCCACGAGTGTTAGCTTTTGGAGAAGATGTTGGAACCATTGGGGATGTGAACCAAGGCTTTGCTGGTATGCAAGAAAAATATGGTGAAATCAGAGTTAGTGATACAGGAATTAGAGAATTAAGTATTATTGGTCAAGGGATAGGTGCTGCTATGAGAGGGTTGCGACCTATTGCCGAGATTCAATATTTGGATTACTTGTTGTATGCCGTTCAAATTATGAGTGATGATATTGCCACCATGCAATATAGAACCAAAGGTGGGCAAAAAACACCTTTGATTATCAGAACACGTGGACACAGATTGGAAGGCATTTGGCACAGTGGTTCACCTATGGGCATGATTATAAATGCTGTAAGAGGAATGCATGTGTGTGTGCCTAGAAACATGACTCAAGCAGCTGGTATGTATAATTTGTTGTTACAAGCAGACGAACCTGCACTCGTAGTTGAATGTTTGAATGGTTACCGTTTGAAAGAAAGATTACCTCAAAATATTGCTGAATTTACAGTGCCTTTAGGAGTTCCTGAAATATTACAAGAAGGTTCGGATGTTACTATAGTAGGTTATGGAAGTACGCTTAGAATCATTCAAGATGCCATGCAAAAATTGCAACAATTAGATATTAGTTGTGAATTGATAGATGTGCAAACCTTATTGCCTTTTGATGTAAATCATTTGATTGTAGAATCTTTGAAAAAAACCAACAAAATTGTATTTATAGATGAAGATGTACCAGGAGGTGCTACCGCTTATATGATGCAACAAGTATTGGAAATTCAAGGGGGTTATAATTATTTAGATTCTGCCCCATTGTCAATAGCAGCAAAGGCACATCGTCCTGCTTATGGTACCGATGGTGATTATTTCAGTAAGCCAAATGCAGAAGATATTTTTATAGCAATTTATAACATGATGCACCAATATCAGCCAAGTAAGTTCCCTGCTTGGTAGTATTTTGTCTAACATAAAAACATTCCCAATAAACATCCTTTGTTAATCTCTCATTCAAGATGTAATTGAATGATTTCTTGTAAAATTAACTTAAATCTTAATAAGTTTTCCATGAATTTTTCATTTTCAGAAGCCATAATTGATAATTTCTTTGTCCACCGAGTTGGTAATAAGTTTGCAGAAGAAGATTATTTTATATCCCAAAAAAATGTCAACACCAACGATGAATTAAGGGATTTGCTCAGTCATTATTTTCTATCATCATTCAAATCAGAAGAGCTTTATCAATTCAAACACGACATTGAATTGCCCTTAAATGAGGTATATTCTTGTGTTAAAAAAGTTTTTGAAGATCCAAATACTTTGTACGATCATTCAGTAAATCTAGCAAAGCATTTATACAACCAAAGTGTACATCCCAAGATAAAGGGAGGAGAATTTTATGTGGTTTACTTTAGAGATTGTGTTTTGAATGGCGATTATATAGACGGAATAGGTTTGTTTAAATCTGAAAACAAAGACACTTTTTTACAAGTAGAACAAAAAATGGATGGTTTTGATATTGAAAGTCGTAAGGGGGTCAATATAAATAAACTCGACAAAGCTTGTTTGATTTTTAATTCGGGTACAGAAAGCGGCTATGTATTAACAGCCATTGATAGTACAAACAAGGCAAATGAAGCACAGTATTGGAAAGACAGTTTTTTGGAAATAGTGCAGTTGAACAATGAATTTTACCAAACCAATCAGTTTTTAGGTATTGCTAAACAGTTTGTTACTAAACAATTGGGGGAAGATTTTGAAGTTAGTAAAGCAGACCAAATAGATTTGTTAAACCGTTCTGTAAATTATTTTAAAAAACACGATACCTTCGAGAAAGATGAATTTGAAACAGAGGTTTTTGCCAATGAAAATGTCATTGAATCTTTCCGTAAGTTCGACCAGAATTACCGTCAGGAACACGAGGTTGACCTTTCAGATAGTTTTGAAATTTCTGCACAAGCTGTAAAAAAACAAGCTCGTATATTTAAAAGTATCCTTAAACTTGATAAAAATTTCCATATTTATATTCATGGTAATAGAGAACTCATAGAACAAGGTACCGATGAAAATGGTAGAAAGTTTTATAAAATCTACTACGAAACCGAAGCATAAAATTAAGTTTATATTTTTCATTACTTTGCATATATTTGATTTAAATATTTGAAATACAATTATTTATGTTATAAATTCCAATTTATAAATTTATTTACTCAATTCATAAAGTATGTGTATTGATTTATAAATTTGTCAAACAGAGGATTATTCAAATGCATTTATTTGTTAAATGTATAAGATTGTATTAGTAAGAGATGAAAGCGAATTTTCATATAATTTAGAAGATTATTTAAATTTAAAGTATTCAATATTAGTTCAATATGAGACTTTAGAAAAGGCGATTAACACTAGAAAACGCAATATTTATAATCCTGATTTTATTATCATATCTTTAAATAATATTAAAAATGATTTGAACTTATTAAAAAAATTAAAATACGTTTATTGCAACCCTAAAATAGCTCTTATATTAAATAATAAAGAAAAGGAACTTTTTAAAAATGCAATAATGAGTGGAGTGAATGCTATTTTTGATCAAAATGATAGACTCTTTTTTAATCATTTATTTTATTCAGCATTGGATCAAACATATAAAGAAGGATCATATATCAACCCTGTTTATTGTACTCTGCTTTTTAATTTTTTATACAAAAGTAATAGTACAAAAGAAATAGATTTATTGTCGAATAGACAAAATCAAATTGCAGATAAATTAATACACGGTGAATCATATATCGGTATTGCTGATAATTTAGGAATTTCAGTAAATACAGTAAGAAAACATATTAAGCTCATTTACAAAAAACTAAATGTACAAAACAAAGCAGGTTTATTTAAATACAAAGACAAACAAATCGAATGTTTTTAAGTCTTTGAAAATTAAGAGCATATATTTTTCTAGTCTATTCGCAAATTATTTATTTTACTACACAAATTATTTTATTCAATCCATAAAATATAATATTAACGATATGATTTTTAGAAATAAAATTGTATTATAAAAAGTTAATTTTTTAAATGGAATAAGAAGGTAGAAGTTATTTTTTAAGTATTGTAGCTCATTATAAATATGTATAAATTGAAAGTTGTTTTTCTCTTATAATTTCTACTTTTTTTTCCATTTTTTTTAAATATTAATTGTAAAAAAAATGAATATATTAATAGTTGACAAAAGTGAAGTCTTTTCATTAGGACTTAAAAATTTTATCTTAAAGTTACAAGTTTTTATAAATAGCAATTCTATTGAAATATCAAACGAATTATCCATAGAACATTCAGTATTAAATTCTTTAGATATTTTATTTGTAGATTATGTTTTTTTAGAATTACCCACAAACATTGAATTAATAAAAAAACATAAAAAGTCTAATTCTAATTTAAAAATTGTCATATCATCTAATTTAATAACAAAAATTAATTTTAATTTATTGTTAGATATCCAACCTAATGGTTTTTTCTCAAAAAGTATTTCTCAAATCGATTTTAAAATATACATAAAAAAGATGTTAAGCCAAGTTTACTATATTGATTTTGAATCTATTAGTAAGCAAGTGAAGTCAGAGTTAGATAACAATGATAGGTTTACAAAAAAATTCCAACAAATCTATTGTTTGAATTTGATAAATGATTTTGAAGTCAAAATGAATATGAGTCATTTTTGAAATGAGATATCAAAGTCAATCTATCATTAAATTCCTTTTTTAAGTTTACTGTTGTCATTACAATAATGTTCCATATTGTTATTTTAATTCATGAGGTAAATAACTAAATAATAATAAGTTGTATTTTTAAATGCCATTTATGAATTATTTAGTATAGTTCACAAGTTATTTTAACTCATTCATAAATTTCACTTTCAGTAAATGGGTTTAATATCACATTTTTGTGCCACTTATATAGGGAAATAGTCACATATATATAATTATAAAGATAAACAAATCAATTACAAATGAAACAGAAATACGAATTACGCTTATTACTAATTTTAGTCATTAGTTGTTTGAACTCAAATGATCTCTTTTCTCAAATTTACATTAATGGAAATATTAATTTTTCTGGAACAAGTTCAATGTTTGTAAATGCTGAATATGGTCCAGATGCTTTAGTCAATTTTGAAAATGGTGCTGAACTTAATTTCTTGGGTTCAACTATGATCGTAAACACAGGTACAGAATTTACAGCACCTTCAAATCCAACAGGTAAACTTATTTTTGCTAGTGGCGCTGGTGTACAAACATTAATTGGAGGAAATGATGCTTCAATTGGTGGAACACAACCAAGTCTTATAAATATTGAAATTAACAATACCTCAGGTGTTCAACTCAATACTTCAAATACCCGAATTATTGGAAATTTACTTTTTACACAAGGACATTTATTATTAAAAACTCAAAACTTAGAATTATCTTCAAATTCCAATATATCTAATGCTAATGAAACAAAGTACGTGGTAACGGACGGTACTGGTTTTTTAGCCAAAGAATCAATAGCAACATCGGCTACTTTTGAATTTCCTGTTGGTAGAGCCGTCTCAGATTATACACCTGCATCCATTACGCCTTCTGCTTCTGATAATTTTTTTGTTCAAGTAAAAAGTTATACTGAATCAGCATCAAATGAAATCATTACAAACAATGATGGAATAAATAGAACATGGAATATTTATTCAACAGCTGGTTCAGGTGCTAGTATATCATTACAACACAATTCCTCTACAAGTGCTAGTAGTTTTGATCCAGCTGATGCATTTGTTACACAATATCAAGGTTTACAATGGATATCAAGTGTACAACAAAACCAAGGCGTTTGGCAAGATGGAACAAATGCCAATGGAATTAGTGGAACAGGAACTGTTTCAGGTTCTACAGTTAGACTTAGATCTTATTCTAGTTCAGCAACTACCCCTACTGCAAACGGTGCATTTTTTAGTAAGTCTTCAAATATATTAACCCCATTGCCTATCACATTAGTGGATTTTAATGCTTCTCCAGCCAAGCACTTGGTTTCCCAATTAAGTTGGATTACTAGCAGTGAAATTAATAACAGCCACTTTATAGTTGAAACTTCCAAAGATGGGATAGTTTGGAAAGAAATTGGTGTTGTAAAAGGTGCAGGTCATTCTTACCAAATCATGCATTATAATTTATTGCATCCAAATGCACACTTAGGGGTTAATTTATACAGATTAACGATGGTAGATTTTGATGGAAACTATACACTTTCTGATGTTAAAACGGTGGAATTCAATCATGCTATTCATCAAACGGTTCAAGTTTTTCCAAATCCTTCTCAAGGAATTATTCAAATCCAAACTGAAAATGCCAAGATATCATACATACTTACCTCTCTTGACGGTAAAGTGATAATGCATAGTAATGATAAAAGAAGTGGTTTACAATTACTGGATATTTCTCATTTAGAAAATGCCATGTATTTATTAAACATAGTTTCTAATAATCAAACTACAACTTATAAAATTGTATTGAATAAATAGAATTCTTTTATCTCTCGCTATTTGTAGAAAGTATTTTTGTATGTCTTGAACTTACCAAAATTCATCATGCCTGCACTAAGTAACAGCTTTGTGCTGAAGGGCTGTGATTGTTGAGAACTATGCTCCAAATAACACAAAGAAATTATTAAAAAATTAAATTGAAAAAACAATTAACACATACCGAAGTTGAAAGTAAAGTAACACTGCTCAGAGATACGAAAGTAATTTTGGACAGCGATGTAGCTGCATTGTATGGAGTAGAAACCAAACGAGTGAATGAAGCTGTAAAAAACAATCCTGATAAATTTCCGGTAGGATATGTTTTGAATCTAAATTCAGAGGAGTGGCACTTAATGAAGTCGAAAACTTCGACTTCATTAAGTGCTGGAGGAAAAGTGAAGTTACCTTCTGCCTTTACAGAAAAAGGACTTTATATGTTAGCAACAATTCTTAAAAGTCAAAAAGCCACAGAAACCACTCTTTCAATCATTGAAACCTTTGCAAAGTTCAAAGAATTAGCCCAAAAATTAGATTCAATTAATAACACCAATGACCCCGAAAAACAAAAAGAGTTAATGAACAAAACAGGAGAAATAATGGCTGATATTATCGGAGATGAACTAAGTATTTCTGACACTGAAACAACTATTGAACTCAATTTTGCAGTCGTTAAATTAAAACATACCATCAAAAGAAAATGAAATTAAAGATTCACCTTAGATTAATGAAAAGCGCATAGTTTGTCAATTTTAAACAGACTGAATAAATGTAAAAGTATACGTAAATAAAGATTTAAGCGAAGAATTTTATATATCAATAAAAACCAATCATAAATCATACAATTAAAAAAACAAATCAATATCAAATGAAAAAAACAATCAAAAATCTGATCCTAATCTTAATTTTAGGAATTTCATCAGCAGAAGTATCTGCTCAAGTAAAAATTGGAAACAATCCTGCTACCATTAACAGCAACTCTATTTTAGAATTAGAAAGTACTAACAAGGGCTTGCTACTTCCTCGATTGGCTTTAACTGCCACTAACAATGTTTCACCACTTTCTGCCCATGTGACAGGTATGGTGGTGTATAATACTGCTACTGCGGGAACTGCCCCTAACAATGTAGTGCCGGGTTATTATTATAATACAGGAAGTAGTTGGTCTTTGATCGCTTCTTCAAGTTCATTCGTACTTCCACAAATGGCATTGTCTAGCAGTACAAGTCCAGCGGGAACTGCAACAGGTCAATTGATTTACAATACAGCTACAGTAACAGGTGTGGAGATTGGGCCATCTTTTTGGAATGGCAGCTCTTGGGTAAATTTGTCTTCAGCTCTAGAACCTTGGTATAATGTAGCAACTACAGCCCCTGCAACCAGAAATACCCAAAATATTTATCAAATGGGGAATGTTGGGATTGGAACTACTTCGCCAAATGCAAAGTTAGATATTCGTTCCAACCCTACTTCTACTACAAACCCAGGTACAGGTATGTTTGGTTTAGGTACTTCTACGGCTACTGCAACTGCTGCCGGTGCCGGTGCTATGCGCTATAATACAACTAGTAGACAAATTGAATATAGTGATGGTACATCTTGGATACCTTTCGCGCCCTACAAGGCACCAATATACGCACAGTATGAAGGTGTAGGTCAAATTCTTAATACACAAAATACCTTATTAACTTTTCCCACTACAAATATTTCATCAGGAGGTATTACTCGTGGTTCAGGGAACAATACATTTACCCTTCCGGCAGGTAGAATTTATAAGGTTGAATTTAATCCAGGTCAAGTTAATTTTAGTACTAGTCCCTGGGCTACATTTGCAATATATAATAATAGTTCGAATGCTATACTTTCACCAATTTCCCATGTAGAATCTGTTACTACTAGTACCATTAATAATGGTGTGGGAATTACAAGTGCTTTTGTAGATGCTACAGGGGGGGCTATTACAATTGATGTGAGGTTCACATCACCAAATGGTGGAAATAGACAAGTGGGATCTTCCGGTGGCGGTGGCATAGATCCATACTTAAATATAGTTGCTATTGATTAACATTTATTTACAAAAATTATACCAGTAATACTCGGTAGTACTTTGAAAAAGTATGAATCGTTAATCTTAAAAAATAAGCGATAAATTAACAAATTAAAAGTATTGGTTTTGGTAATTCAAAAAAATAGTGCTGAAATTATCTATATGCTTCAATCAATTTACATTACAAAAATATATACACAAAGAGACAAACATGAAAAAAATCTTAATTATTGCGTGCGTACTTACAAGTACGGCAATAAAAGCCCAAATTATAGTGGGTGACAACACTTCTTCCATTAATACCAATTCGGTATTAGAATTGGAAAGTACCAACAAAGGATTGCGTTTGCCACTGGTGGCTTTAACGGCAACAGACAACCCTTCACCATTGAGTGCTGATGTGGAAGGTATGGTGGTGTTCAACACCGCTACCAGCGTCACAGGTAATACAGCTGTTAAACCAGTGGTATACTTTAATAATGGTAACGATTGGTTAAAAGTAGCCAATGAGGGTACAGTATCATTACCCAACACCTCCCTATCCAATCCTACTTCACCGACATGTGTTTCAACTGGGCAAATCATATACAATACCAATGCCTCCAGTGGCGTTCTGGTAGGGCCTGCTTTTTGGAACGGCAGCAGTTCGGTTAATAACTCTTCACAGTTAGAACCCTGGTTAGTTGCTGGTGGCACTTGTCCAGCAACCAGTAATACCCAAAATATTTATCAAATGGGTAATGTTGGTATAGGTTCCACTGCCCCTTCACAAAGAATTGATTTAGTAGGTAATCTTCAATTTTCGGGTGCCTTAATGCCAAATGGTCAATCGGGTTCCTCATTTCAATTATTAACTAGTTCAGGGTCCAATGCAGTAACTACATGGGTTAGTGTTCCCAATGTGTCCTTTGGGAATATTAAATCAAGTATTCAGACCGTTGACCATTTGGGCTGGATATTGCTCAAAGGAAGGTCGTTATCAATTTTCAATTCAACACAGCAAGCATGGGCTTCAGCACTTCGTATTGGCACAAATCTGCCCAATGCCAGTGATGCTTATCTCTTTCAAAATGGTTCAACATTGCCTTTAGTGATTGGAAGTAATTCAAAAGCCATTACAAAAGATCAGTTACCAAATTTTACACTTAGTGAAACAACAAATAGTACAGGAGGTTATAAACATGGAAGAGGAGGCAATAGTTCTTTAGGTGGAGGAGGTTGGGGGTTAATTCAACAATCCTCTGGAGCAAGTAATACTGCTGGGTCAGTTAACGCGACATCAGGAGAGCCAAAAGTTATAGCATCACTAAGAGAACTTGGATTTGCTACTGATGGTGCACATACACATACTATAACAACAGGAAGTATTAACGGTAATGTTACTCAAGTAAACTTTGATGTAAGACCAGGAACTTTTTAGTGTAAATATGTTTATATTTCTTGGTAACTAGTTAAAAATAAATACTATTCATTAAATGACTATGGAAATTGAGGTTTTAAATACAAATAAAGTGGATTATATTAATTTACTTAAATTGAAGTTGATAAATCTGTATTTTAAACAATACAATTATGAAACTTTAAATCAAGTTAATTTCAAATTATTGAAAAAGGATAATTATTGGTTGAAATATTTATTTATGCCCAAAAAGGCATACAGGTCTTATTATCTTTTGCTGTACACAAACTATCAAACTATCATTAAGCCAATACCAAATACAGAAAAAAACAATTTAAAAGAATTATTAAATAGTATTTATAAATAATTAATTAACCCAATGGGTAAAAAATATCTATCAATGTTTAAAAAAATTACGAATATACCTACCATACTAGTATTACTTAGTATCTTTAGTTCATGTTCTATTAGAACTAAAGAACAATACAACGAAACTAAATTATCAAAAATTGTTGAACATCAAATAATGGAAACCATTGACAAAGAAGTGATTGACGATTTTGTTCAATTAAAAAAAACAGTAAGTCAAATTGAACAAAAAAACATTAAACTTCAATCAGTTTGTGATAGTTTGTTATTGATCAATTCAAAACAAAAGGTTCAAACTTTTGAGATGAAAACGTATTTATTTTTTAATAGTTCAAATCATGTTGTCGATCAAGAATCATTAAAAAATTTCAAAATGATACTTTTAGGTATGATAGACAGTGCAGAAATAAATAAATGTAAATTTTATCTTACTGGCTATTCAGATGCTTCGGGTGATTCAGTCTTAAATATTTATTTAGCTCAGAAAAGAGTACTCTATGTTAGGAATATACTAGTCAATGAATTTTGCATACCCATCACTTCAATCTTTTATACAAGCAGTCCCAATGTGATTTCATGTAATTACTCTTTATACCGAAGTGTTAAAATAATTGTTGTTAATAATAGAGATTAATTTTTCTATATGACACATTGAATAAAAGTCATTACAAGTTAAAGAAATATAGGACTTCATTGACTTATTGAAATGAGCATTTTTATTAAATAGTTCTACTATTTTGTATTAATTTTGCATTTTTTAAACATGTAACCACATTGGTTTATGAAATTAATAAATTACTAATTAATGAAAGTTCTAAAGAGTCTTATTGTAAATTCTTTACATAACAGAAACTTTGTATTTTGGGTTTTATTTTATCATTTTATATTCAATAATGCCCCTTTTATTTATTCTCAATCCATAAATAAAGATTATATTGTTAAAAGGTATTCTACAGAAAATGGTTTAAATACCAACTTAGTAATGGACGTAGAAGTAGATGTAAATGGTTATGTTTGGATAGCAACACAATCTGGTTTAAGTAGGTTTGACGGTCGTTTTTTTTTACATTATTCACAATTAAACATAAAAAAATTAACATCAAATCGTTTCTCAAATATCAGCAAACAAAAAGATGGTACTTTATTTATAATTAATGATACTAAACAATTGTTTAAAGTAGATTCTAATTCCAATTTAGTACAGCTAGAACATTTAAAATTTGGGGATGATTTTTTATTTAGTATTAATTCAAAAATTGTTTTTATACAACACAATTCATTTTTAAAAGGTATCATTAAAAATAAAGAGATTTTAGATTTAAAAAATTATAATATTTGCAATGATACATCACTTTATTATGTTGACATAAATAAAATTGAATACAAGAGTATTTCTGGTATTCAAAGAACAAATTCAGTCAATAAAGTATTGTTTTCTTTCTTTAATAAAGATACTTTTATAGTGGTTGATTATAGTAAACAACTGTTTATGTATAAAGAAGGGTTATTAATTAAGATATTAAATCTTGAAAAAATTATTAACCAACCCTTAAATATAGAACAATTACACTTTAGTCATACCGGATCAGTAGCCTCATTTACATACCAAACCATGGTTTATAATCTTTATTTTAAAAATGGGACTTTGATGTATGATAAACTAGATGTTAAAGTTAACTCAACAGACAGACTCACCTGTGTATCTCCCAATATTAGAAATAGTAATTTATATTTTTTTTATTCCAAAAGTGATGGCTTTTTTATTGTAAAAAGATTACAGTTTAAGAATATTCAAGATATACATACAGAAACTAAACGTAAAGAAATTTATAGAGTTTTAACAAATCGTTTTTCAGAAGTTTTTACACACAATTCTCAAAAAAAATTAATGAATGGCTGTGAAGTTAAAAATTTTAATGCTGCTTTTAATAAGGGTTTAGATACTGTTGTTACATTTTTCAAAGATTCGGTAATGATTTTTGCCAATGGAAAATGCAAATTTCAAAAAGTAATCTCTAATAATAATCGGTATAAATTTTCGTATCATGAAGATGTTTATTATTATCAAAATAAATATTATGTATTTACCGATGAGCAGGTTTTTAAAATTAACGATAACTTAAATTTATCATTAGAATTTACTGTTAGTAATAGTATCATTAATACCATTTGCAAAAAAAACAATAGTAGTCAATGGCTATTAGGAATAGTAGGAAATGGGCTTGTTTTATATGACCAAAATAAGCAATCAAAAACAGATATTTTATTTTTTAAAAACAAAGATATTCGATATATACAATATGATTCATTGCTTAGAACTTATTGGGTGTTTACTTATGGTTCAGGTATTTACTGGTTAGATGAACATTTAAAAATTACTACTTTTCAAAAAGACAGAAATGTTAATCTTAATTTTTCACATTACTATTTAAAAGACAAAAAAAATAACTATTGGATACCTACAAACAATGGCCTTTTCAGGTTTTCATATACAGATTTAAAAAAAACCCAAAAAAAGTCAACATTAAATATTTATTACAATTACTATAATATTGATAATGGGATTATAAATAATGAATTTAACGGTCGTTTTTCTAATTCAGGTGTTGTTTTGCCAAATGGGGTATTGGCATTTTCTAATATGGAAGGTATTGTAACGGTGAATCCAAATCATATTGAAGATGAAAATAAAAAACATCCAATACTAATAGATAATATCTTTATAAATGGTAAGCCATTGACTATTAAAAATACAATAGAGGCCAATGAGGGTTTTAGTAAATTATTAATTAAAGTTTCGACCCCAAATTATGAATTTAATTCTTTACATACCCTTGAATTTAAAGTTCCTAACTTGGTCAACGAATGGACTCCAATTGACAATAACAGTTTAGAATTATTGTCATTAAATAATGGAACATATGAAATACAGTTGAGAAAAAGAGGTGATGATAATATTAAAAACCATCTATTTGTTAAGTTTATTGTCAATCCGCCTTGGTATGCAACAAAATTTGCTTATTTAGTATATGGTATTTTACTGGTTTTATTAGGAATTTTTTCAAGCAAAATCTATTTCAGAACAAAACAAAGAAAAATTCAAAGTGAACTCTCACTCTTAGAAAGTGAATTAAAAGCATTGAGAGCGCAGATAAATCCACATTACTTAAGTAATTCATTGATTAGTCTTCAAAATTCAATTTTAGAAGGTAATCACGATAAATCACTTCAATTTATAAATATGTTTAATAAAGTAATGAGAAATATACTTTTAAATTCAGAAAAAAATATGACAAGTATTGAAGGCGAATTAAAAATAATTAAAGATTATATTGCATTAGAAAATATTAATAGAGAACAAACCGTTGAATTATTGGTTAAAATAGCTAATCCTAACAAAACTGATTTAAATAATATCCTTATCCCAACTAATATCATTCAACCTATTGTAGAAAATGCCTTTATTCATGGTTTTTCAGAAATATATGATAGAGATTTGAAGATTCAAATTAATGTAGATATTACTGTTTCAAATCTAAATATTGAAATTAAAGATAACGGAAAAGGATTTTATCCTTCTTCAGCTAGAACTAATTCATTTGGATTAAAAAATATTGAATTAGTCATTCATAAGCTACAATTAAAATATAAAAAAACAACCAATTTTAAAATATCAAATAGATTGGACGAATCTGGAACTCAAGTGATAATAGTACTTCCAATAATAACTAACGCAAATGATTAAAAATAAACTAAAAGCAATAATTGTTGATGACAATAAACAAAGTATTAAAGTGCTAGAGAACTTTATTGATAAGTGCTTTGGTAATAGAATAAACATAGAGAATTCTTATAATAATCCTTTAAAAGCATTTCAATATCTCGAAAACAACATAGTTGATATTGTATTTATTGACGTTCAAATGCCAAATATGACGGGTATTGAATTTATTGAACTAATGAATAAAAATACTAAGACTTATTACATAGTTATTTCAAGTTTCGAAGAGTTTGCTCTAAAGGCATTAAAATTAAATGTATTTGATTATTTAACCAAACCAATAGATATCACAGAGTTTAAAAATACGATAGAGAGATTATTAAGTAAAATTGACCAAGAAGAATACGATGTATTTCACAATCCTAACCAGATAGAAAAAAAAATATTAGTTCATACCCATGAAAAAACATTATTTCTAGAGGTAAATAAAATTTTAAGGATTGAGTCTGATGGGAGTTATTGTATTTTTTATACAGAAGGTGATGAAAAAAAATGTTATGCATCTAAAAATCTGAAATTCTTCGAGGAAAAGTTAATG
This sequence comes from Bacteroidia bacterium, assembly GCA_044377005.1. GTDB lineage: Bacteria > Bacteroidota > Bacteroidia > NS11-12g > UBA955 > JABMMZ01. Next base: position 9,290 of record JBILJV010000016.1, on the reverse strand, counting down.
AATAATAGTTTTTTTAGATTGAATAGATCCAATATTGTCAATGTTTCTAAAATAGTGGAAATACAAAAAAGCTTTGGAGATGGTATTATTGTTTTTAGCGATGACAGTAAAATGAATATTTCTAGAGCAGATAAAGGGGAATTACTTAAATATATGAAAAATCAGACTCAATTGTTCTTTGATTAATATTACTTTCGAAAGATTCCTTAAAACAATAAAAGAAAGGTCGGTTTTGATAAAAATCCGTAAATAAATAGGATTTAGCCTCCACAGGAATCGCAACCTTCTAACGTCCTCAGAATACAAGATTCCAAAAATCCCACTAGGGTAAAAAAGCCTGGTTTTGATAAAGCGGTTCAGCTGTTATTGAAATGATGTTAATTTTTTCAAATATGGCCGACCTTTCTATGCGCAAAGGTAAGGATTTCAATTTATCGATGCACTATTTTTCTTTAACAAAACAGCTGAAATCCCAAATGAAATTAACATCAATAATGTACCTGTAAAATAGGGCAATGCATACCATATCATGTACAATACACCCGAAAATAATGGCCCTATGGTGCGTGCTAATGAACCCAAACTCTGCATGGCTCCAAGGACCGTTCCTTGCTGATTGGAAGGCGCCTGCTTGCTAACAATCGCATTGGCAGCAGGCATTATCAACCCATTGGACAACGCAATGATTGTAATAGCCAATAATTCTATAGGGATAAATAATTCTGCAGACACAATAGGCATAGTAAACAAGCCAATACTCATTAACAACGAACCTAATAATAACATTCTTTTTTCGCCTAAATATTTAACAAATAAACCTATCAATCCACCCTGTACCAGCACGGAACACAAACCAATAAAACCAAAAATGTAACCGACTTGTTTGTCGTTGAATCCATAATGTTGTTTCCATAGTAATGGTGAGGCTATTTGCATCATGCTGAATGCCGCAATAAACAAACCATTTATCATAAATATCAATCGAATGGTTTTATTTTCTAATGCCAATTTAATTTGACTAAATACCACTTTCAATGATTGTTTGGTATGCTGCTTGTGGTGGTTGCTCTCTGGAAGGGATACAAATGCAAATACAAAGTTTATTAAACACAAGGCTGATGTAAAATAACCAATGGAAGCTATGCCGTAATGTTCTTTTAAAAATCCACCAATGGGCGGCCCAAAAATAAAGCCTAAACCAAAAGCAGCACCTATTAATCCCATATTTTTAGCTCTTCGCTCGGCAGGTGATATATCTGCTACATAAGCTTGTGCGGCCGAAAAATTACCTGAACCCAAACCCGCCAATACCCTCGATAATATTAAAATGTAAATGGAGGTGACAAAAGAAAAAGTAATGTAAGCCACAAAGGTTATAACAATACTGATTAAAATAACAGGACGGCGGCCTTTCCTGTCGCTTAAACTGCCCCAATAAGGCGCAAATAGAAATTGCATAAAGGGTGCTAATGCCGCAACAATACCAACCATATATTCTGGTTTTCCCAAGTCACTAACGACTAAACTTGGTAATATTGGAATAACAATACCAAATCCCAATAAATCAATAAAAATAGTTAAAAATATAATGGAAAGCTGCTTTTTTAACATGTAATTATTTGGTCAATGGAGTAAAAAAGTCAACTGAATCTATTTCAGATTTTACTTTTTTAAGTTGAATATAGGTAAGGGAATTGTTTTTTAAGCTTGATAAATTAAAGTCACTTTTGCTAGCATAATAAAGCTGCCCACTGTAATCAGTTGCAATGATAAACTGACACTCCGAAGGACTAAAGGAAAGATTGCCCACCGTAATTTTAAATGTTGTAGCATAGCGCTTGTCTATGAGGTACAAATCTTTGACATCTATAGGTAAGCCCGATTCATCGGTATATTGCGCTATTAAGTGAGTAGAAAACTCAGGTTCCTTGCTGTATAACAATGAAAAACTACCCAACTGTTGAATCTTTAATTCTGTGGTTTGATTGGCTTTTTCTAATTGTTTTATTTTCTGATTTTCATAGTCGACAAACTCTTGATAACGCAACAAGTTTAAAGCATCAAATTCTCTCGCTCTTTTTTCTCTTAATTGTTCGTATTTTTTGTAAGCTTTTGCAAAGGCTTTTATTTGTTTTTTCTTTGTTTTTAAATCTTCTGTATCCGTAATCCATGCCTCTAAGGTCTTAAATCCATTTATTGTTTTTAAAGTAATAATACAGTATTCTTTACCCAATCTCCAATTTATTTTTACATCGTAATAATGCGCATTTTTAATGTAATCGTTGTTGAAAGCACGTTTGTCATTTGGGTCTATTTTTACATTAAAATTGATGGAACGCAATACCTTTAATTCTGGTATAATGAGTTCTTTTGTTTTGTCTATTATTTTAAAATATTGACGATCAACGGCTTTTTTTTTAGGAATTACTTTTTGAATTTTAACCAGTACTTTTCCCTTTTTTACTCTGTAACCAGTCAGTTGCCCTTTTTTGTTATAATCTTTGGTCCAAGTGCGGTCCAAATCGGTATAGTAGTTTTGCTTTTTAAAAATTAATTGATTTTTATTGTGTTCATCACTGAGCCAATAATGTTTACCACTGTGAAAACGGGTTTCGAATTTGGAAGTATCTATTAGGTGATAGGGAGCTGTTTGTATATCATTTTCTATTTTATAAAAATCTATAGGAGTGAAGGTAGAACCAAAAACTTGTTGATATAATTGAAGATTTTGCCAAGAGTTGGATTCATAATCATAGAAATGTATTTGCGCACTGTCTGTAGACACGGGCAGTTGCAATTTAATAGATTGCCCTTCTATTAAATGGATGTTTTGTTTTTCACTAGTGGCGTTAATGTTCACCAAAAATTTAGAGTTAAACTGTTCGTTTTTGTTTTTTAATACTACACCTGCAAACGTTAACTCGATAGGCGTTTGCAATTGCTGAATTTGAATGTAAACAGGATCCTTTACCCCTTGTTTCTCATTGTTAACAAAACTTTCAGCAGGAATGATAATTTTTAATCCAGTTTTAGAATAAAGTATACTGTGAAAATTAGGATTTATTTTAAAAACTTCATGTTTATTTTTAATTGCATCATAGGGAGGGTTAAACTCAGGTGTAATTGGAAAAGTAGGCGTAAATGGTTTGTTATATTGTATAATTTTGGCTGTTCCATCAACATTACTTTCTACTTCGTTTTGAGTCATAAACAATTCACCATTGTAAATTTTTTTCAAATGGGCAATCTCAAATTCATTTAACTGTTCTTTGTTTGATAAATAACTGATGGCAATGCCTGAAAACAAATCATTGGCAAGCGCATATTGAATGCTTATTTTCTCTTCGAGTAATTCATCAATTCCTTTGTTGGTAAACACAGATAAGTTGTCATAAAGAGTCAATTTGGGAAGGGTAATGTAATTTGTTATACGTTTGGGTAAATCGGTAACACGGTCCAAACTTAGTCCTAGACCTTGCAACTGTGTTTGGTTCTGAATGGCATCAAGTACCGCATCTAAATGAGTCGGAAGTAAATCGGCTATCAAGTGAAATTCCTTGAGCGGTGCCATATTTTTTAATGGAGAAAAATCCTCAGGTCTACCTTCTAAATAGAGATATAGGTGTGAAAGTTTATTGAGATTTTTAAGGAAAATAAGTTGATTAAGTTCATCCTCTTTTACACTCAAATGTAGAATTTCAATTGGTAATTCATTGGCAAAAGTAGCCGATGTAAGGTCGCCTGTATAATCCTTAAGTTGTAATAATTTAAGGTCATAAAAATCATCTAATTTCTCAATAATTTGAGGCAATTGGGAAGTTTGATTGATTTTTAAAGCTTCAATAAAGTTAAATTTTGAGGCATTTTTTAGAAAATAGGAAACATCATTTTCGTTGTTCAATTCCAAATGGTCAAAGCGGTATTTCTCAACATCTTTTATCGAAAAAAAATCTGAACTTTGGGCATTTATTAATGAAATAAAACCAATTAGAAACCAAATTTTTGCTAACTTATATATCATGCAATGCCTATGTACTTAAATTGTATTTTATAGTTTTTTTGTAAAAGACTTTTAAAACCCTCTACCATTGGCAAAGGTATTTTAATTTTAGCACAAAATAAATCCTGATTTTCAATAACGTGAATGATACCATTAAATTGTTTACAAGCCTTATAGATTTCTTGTTCAAGGCCATATTCACAACATATTTCATATTTCTCAAAAATCAATTTTACCGATTTTTCACAGATTGCCAAACATTCTTCTGTAGCCTTACCATAAGCTTCTATTAAGCCTGAAACGCCCAATAATGTGCCGCCAAAATAGCGAACAACAACTACAAGAATATTGGTAAGGTCGTGTTTTTGAATCTGTCTTAAAATAGGTTTCCCGGCAGTATTGGCTGGTTCTCCATCATCATTTGTTTTTAAAAGAGATTTATCGAATTGTAATACATACGCATAACAGTGGTGAGAAGCGTCGGGATAGATTTGCTTAAGTTTTTGTATTTCAGTTTTAGCGTCTAATTCACTTTTTATTGGTAATGCAAAAGCCAAAAAACGACTCCCTTTGCTTTTGTATACAGAGGATTGGGGAGCTGTAATAATGGTATATGTGTTGGCAAATAACATAGATGACTTTTACAAATCAAAATTAAACAAAATTAATCAATACTTTCATTGATGACATTTTTTAATTTGATAAAATCAGTCATTTTTATAATTCAAAAAATTTATTTTAATGATAAATAAATGGCAATGATAGACAATGTTATGCCAACAAATTTCAGAGTATTGATTTTTTCTTTAAACAATATTAATGCTAGTAAAAAGGATAATAACATGACGGATGTATTATTAATCATGTAAAAGACATTGGATGGCATTATTCCAGAACCCAAGGCCAATATTAAAAAATACACAGAAAAGTAATTTGGGATACCTAACAAAAAGCCAAAAAATAAGCTTCGAGTATGGGTTAATATAGCTCTATTGCTTATTGCTATAAAAACAAAAGAACTTATAAGTGCACCTGTAAAAATAACGGCTATTCCTGTGGCTAATGAGGCTTGTTTTTGTACAAATGTACTTTGAATAATATTCAATAAGGTGTCTATTAACCCCGAACTAAAAAATATAAAAATAGGAATTAACCATTGTGATTTGCCTATTTTGTCTCGAGGATTATATGAGATTAATACGACAGCAATTAATGCCATTATAAAACCAAAAATTTGAAACAAATGAAATGGTTCATTCAAAAATATTATTCCGAAAAAAACAGGAATTACCAATGACATTTTAGTGCTAGCTCCAGTAATGCCAACCCCAATGTGTGTAGAAGAATATCCCATGGCATAAAAAGTAAAAAAGAATAAAATGCCTAATCCCAAACATTGAATAATATCTGTGGTGTTAAAATTTTCAAATGCAAATCCCTTATTTAGAATAAAAGCAGTGACAATACAGCTAATATAATTACCCATAATAACCATTAATAAGTATACAGATTGTTTGCTCAACCACTTAAATCCAACAAATAGCAATGAAGATAAAAGGATAGATAAAAGAAGGAAAATCATGAACAACAAACCTATGGTATTTTTTATAGTTTTAGAAGCGTTTTATTTTTCTCATTTTTTTGCTTAATAGCACAATAAAAAAAAGTAGAATATTTATAATAACTTTACTTTTTATTGCGTTCTATTTTTCACAATCTTTACTTTGAGGTAAAACTTACTCAACACTTAACATCATTTATAATGAAATTATCAGGAGGACTTATAGGTTTCCATTGCATGATTTGTTGTTCAATATTAGCACAAAAACAAAATATTAAATACAATTTTTTTGATTTTACGATGGACAGTTCACGTAGTAGATTAGCCCAACTTAGTGTGCCAAGTCAGGGAGAATCGGTGGTTATTAGCAATAGTTTAATAGCCGATTATGTTGGTAATACCAGAATGTCAATCAATAATTCTATTATCTCTAATCAAATGGATTCTTCCATGGCTATTAATGCCTTGTTTAATGGAATTGGTAATTTTTCAGCAGACATAGAAACTCCCTTGTATTACCGAATTATTCGACCGCTTTCGAATGATTTTTTTGGAATAAGTATTAATCCCAGAGCCAATACTTTATTAAATACAGGTCAAGTTTTTGAGAAAAGCACCCTTAATGGTGACTTAGGTCTTAATTTTATAATGAAAGTATCAGGTGATTTGGGGAATATTGCGGCCAAGCTCATTTTTAGAAACGCTATTTCTTATGGTAATCAACAGTTTATTGAACGCTTATACGAGGTAAAAGCCCGTTCATTTTTTTATAATAATCTTCAAATTCGCTTGAGAGCTTTTAATAATATTTTTATTATCAATGCTCCTTTATATCTGAAACCGCTCAATGCCAAAAGGATAAATGGATTGCCTGTTTATGCTGGATTAGGTTTTGTATTTTGATAAACCAATAGTTCGTCTGTTTCTAAATCACTTATTGTTGCATTAAATTCAGGAATTTCAGGCGCTAATTGACCACCATTGAGTATAAGTTGCTTGGATTTGAAAACCCTAATTTCATCATACAAACCCGCACTTATAAAACTATTTAACAAACGTTGTCCTCCCTCAATAACAATACTTTGAATAGATTTTTGATACAAACATTCTACAATAGAATGTGGATTTTTATTAGCAATTTTTATAAATTCTACTTCACCCTCTTTACTTTCTTTCTTTCCATTCAATACGTAAGTTATTTGCGTCTGATCATAAAAATGTAAAGGCAGGTTCTGCGATTTTAAATCGAAGTCAATAGCCACTCGAATAGGATTTTTGCCAATAACCAAACGGCTGTTTAGTTGGGGATTGTCTGTAAGCAAAGTTTCAGTTCCTATTACAAATGCATCCTCTTGGGTGCGCCATTGATGAAGCATTAGTTGTGCTTTATGCCCACTAATCTGTTGGGTTTCAGAGTGACTCATATATCCATCATTAGACATTGCCCATTTCAAAATAATGTAAGGTCGCTTTTGGGTGTGATAGGTAATAAATCGTTTGTTCAGTTCAAGTGCTTCGTTTTCTAAAATTCCAACCTCAACTTCAATTCCCGCAGCTTTAAGTAAAGCAACCCCCTTACCCGAAACAAGTGGATTGGGGTCCAAACATGCAATAATTACTTTTTTAACCCCATGTTGTATAAGTAGATTGGCACATGGAGGCGTTTTGCCATAGTGACTGCAAGGTTCTAGTGTAACATAAACGGTTGAATCACGAAGTAAAGAAAGGTTTGATACAACATTTATAGCATTGACTTCGGCGTGAGGTCCACCATATTGTTGGTGATAGCCTTCACCAATAATGTGTTCATTATGCACTATGACACAACCTACCATAGGATTTGGCGAGACTAACCCAAAACCTTTTTGAGCAAGGTTGAGAGCCAACTGAAGGTATGTTTGTTGCGAAGTAATACTGCAAAAGTAAGACTTCTTTGTTTTATAAATCTAAAAATACCATTCACTCACGAAAATGTTACGCACTACTCTTAAGTCTTCCATCAAAACTTAAACTCAAAATATAGGATTTTAAATAAATGTATTACTTTTGTCCATTATGGATTTAAGAGAATTGAATGCTAGAGACGCTCAAATTATCACTCGTCACCCTTGGGAACTTGCTCGTCTTCAGGTAGCCAATGATTTGTTTCAACAACACAAACCACAAAAAATTAATGCTGTGCTAGACTTAGGTTGTGGTGATAGTTTCTTTATCAGTCAGTTTTATCAGCTCAATCAATTAAATGTTCCACACTTTGGGGTTGATATTAATTTTGATGACTCTATGTTGCAATCTTTGAATAATGAAAATCCAGCAACTCGTTTTTTTAAGTCTTTGGATGATTTACAAGCACATTACACAGGAACCATTGATGTTGTTTTTTTAATGGATGTTATCGAACACATTGAATTTGATATCGATTTTATGAAAATGGTTTGTTCATATCCATTTATTACCAAAGAAACAGTTTTTGTAATTACAGTTCCTGCCTTCCAATCCTTGTTCTGTTCGCATGACGTCTTTTTGGGCCATTACAGAAGATATAACAACGCATTACTTCGTAATAATCTCCGATCTGCAAACATGAATGTGGTAAAAGTATCTTATTTTTTTACACTTTTATTGTTGCCAAGATTAATACAAAAAACTAAAGAATCATTAATATCCGCCAAAGAAACAACTGGTTTAGTGGAATGGAAAGGCAGTCGCTTTAAAACCAATTTGATTACTAAAATTTTACTTTTGGATTATTTTATCTCTAAGTTTTTCTCTAAAATAGGCATAAAATTACCAGGTTTATCCAATTTTGCCATATGCAAACCATCGGCATCATAATACCGTGTTACAATGAAGCCAGAAGATTAGATACAAACTATCTAATCGAGTTTTTGTCGCTTCACCCCCACATCAAAGTGGTGCTTGTAAACGACGGAAGTGTTGACAATACCAAACAAGTTATTGAAAATACAGCCTCGCTATTACCTCAACAAATTACAGTTTACAATAGTCCTAAAAATGGAGGAAAAGCCGAAGCTGTTAGACAAGGAATGTTGCTTTTAAGATCAGAAACTCAACTCCAATGGGTTGGCTATTTTGATGCTGACTTCTCAACTGAATTAAATGAAATTGATTATTTCTTAGACTTTATTCCCAAAAACATTGATTTTGATATGTTGATTGGTTCCCGAATCAACAGACTCGGAAGTATTATCGTTCGCAATGAATTTAGACATTACATTAGCAGAATTATAGGCACCCTTACTTCTAGATTACTAAAATTACATGTGTATGATACCCAATGTGGCGCTAAGTTAATTGCACACAAACACGTTTCTCTTTTGTTCGACAAACCATTTATTAGTACATGGATGTTTGATGTAGAATTGTTTGCTAGATTAATTAACTTTCAAGGGCATGAAGTCTGCAAACAACGTATAATTGAAGTACCCCTGAGAAAATGGATTGAAAAAGGGGATTCCAAAATTTCCTGGACCTACACCTTGAAATTGCCATTTGAATTGTTGAAAATAAAAAAATTTTATTTTTAATCGTTTGATTTCTATCAAAGAAGCATACCAATCTGCTCTAAAATCCCTTACTGAATTTTATTCGGCAGAGGAAAGTAAAGCCATCGTAAATCGATTGTTTGAAGATGGCTTTAAGTTGACTTCCAAAGAGTTATTACTAAACCCTCAATTGCCCTTTAATCACGAACAACTTTTAAGTGAT
>JBILJV010000065.1:0-12425 GCA_044377005.1 Bacteroidia bacterium | reverse complement strand
AATTATACATTGTAAAATTTTCGTTTTCAAATTGACCTGGCGACAAACTTACAACAAACTCAGCATTTGCAGGATTAGGATTTATAGAAACTCCATTTAATTGCAAGTTATTTAAACCAACCGATTCTGCTATTCTAAAATTGGAAGTAATTGTATTATTAGCAATTATTTGGTCTAGAGTAGATTGGCTTGTCAAAACCGCTTGATATCTGCCTAATTTTTGACTCGCAAAACTAAAGCTATTATTCAGATTCACGGTTCTGATTTCGTTACTTAATAAAAATGGAATGGACAAACTATCAGAGTAAACTGTTTCAAATTTATTTTGAACAGTGTCTATATATTGGATGGTAAGAACCGCTTTTATTGGCAAACTGGTATCCGATATTTCGTTTTCAACTTCTATCCTTGGCAATATATTAGCATTATTTAATAGGTAAGTTCTATTATTTTCAGGCAATACAATTGAATTTACTTTTACATCATTTAACAACCTATAACTTGTATTTAAAACCATTGCATTGTTTTGCGCATATTGGTCTTTGTTATAAAACAATATTGTTTCAAACCTAACTGAAATAACATTAAACTGAATAGGTATCTCAGGGAATTCAATATCCAAACTGGTTGTAGATATAAAACTTGTATCAACATCTTTTGAGTACAACAAATTATTATTACTTGCATTAAACATTTTGAAAGTAAGAGTAAATAGATCTGTGCTTAATTTCTCTCCTTTATCTTCAACCCTCACCAATGGTTTAGGTGAAGAAATACCCACCAACAAGGTATCACTTGTTTTTGGATTTAGTATTTCGCTAATAGCAATATCAAAATCCTTAATTGCCGTGTATTTTCCGACCAATTGATTATTTGATGTATCAAAATCTTTCGGCAACTGAATCCATACTTTTATATCATAGTTTTGAGTTTCAGAAAGCAGCATAGTACTGTCCATCGTTACAACTTTAGTTTGGGCACTGTCTAATGTTACCATTTTTACACTAGAATAAACCAAATTATTATTTAAAAGCACTCTCATATTTAATGAAAATGGAGTGTTTTGAGCTAAGAGTCCATTATTTTTTAGTTTAACTTTAGGGGCAATAGTAGTCCCAATTTGAACACTAGAATTAAGTTTTGGTGACACATCCACAACTTCTACATCATCTAACAGTCCAACAGCAAAATTCGTAATTAAGGTGTCATTATTTCTATACTGATCATTGTCCAATTGGGTGTATGCAATCATTTTATAATACCCAAGTTGAACAGGTTGAAACTTCTTAAAAAACACAAAACTTGGGGTATTCCTGTAACTATTCGTTGTAGATGAATCTTTAAAAATCAAACTATCGCTATACCAAATTTCGCTTTGAACTTTAAAAGGAATATCTTGATTGGCATCACCTTTGTTTTCAATTTTCAACTGTGGATTTAGGTTCGCCACGGGAGGAATAAGAACTTGAAATTGGGTTGGATATATAGCTTCAGCTACCTCAACATCATTACTTCTGATAATTTTAAAAATACGTTTCGCTGTATCATTCGTTCTGTTTATATCTGTAGACAATCTAGTAAAGGCTCTGAAATATAAGGTACCGTATTGACTACAAGGAAATGCATCAAAAGATGCCAAAACACTATTCAATGGACCCAGTGAATACAACTTAGTTTGTTCAAAAATTTTATTATTTAATGAATCAAAAATTTGAGCAACCACATTAAATGGACCTTTGCTATCTAGTCCAAAATTTTGCACAAACACCGTTGGGTAAACAGTATCAATAAACTGTTCATAATCAATAAAACTACTTGGATCAAAAACAGATCCTAAGCCAACATCATTGTATGTTGCACACACAAAAGAGGTTCTTAAAGTGTCATTATCCTTCATTTGATCATTGGCCAATCTTGTAATCAATAACACATCATAAGTTCCAGCAGAAACCGGCAAAAAACTAGAATCAAAAGTAATGACCCTTTTTAATTCGCTTGAAAGTGTATCAGAAACATTAGAAGAATAAACAATACTGTTATTTCTTCTAATAATTAAACTGGTTGTAAAAGGTGTTGTTTGATTATTTGAACCAAAATTGACAATGGTGGCTTTTGGCGCCATTGTTCTCACATTGGTTAAATCTACTGTATCTTTAGGAAAATTATACCTAATTGGCGACACATCATTTAGGGCTTGTAATCTTGGTTCAATTACAAATTTAAAAGGAGCTCCAGGTGAAAAATCAACCCAACTAGTATCACCTGAAGGGGAAGTGTAATAAAAAGTTTGTGGACGAACAGGTTGGTCGGGCTGATATCCAAAGGCAACATTTTGAAGGCCTATTTGCCTAACCCCTACAAAAAACGCTCCATTTACCTTTACTGAAGGCAAAACTGGCGTAATAAAATTAGGGGCAGAAACCAATGTATCCGAAGTCCATAAATTGTTTTTAGGGGTTCCTTTTGTACTGTCAACATCCCATATTCCTAGTTTAAATCGTTGATTAGAACCTGCAAAACTGACACTTATTTGATTGATAGACTTAGGACTATTTGAAAAAAACTTAGCAACAAAGTCTCCTGTTGCACCATTAAAACCAATTCCACCAGCAATTGGCTGTGTTACATCCCTGTATGAATAAATATTTTCGGTAGCTAACCTCACTAAACTTAAACTGTTATTGCTGGAATTTTGATCATTTACAACTCTAACTTCGATGGTATCTCTTCCTACATTTTGAGGATAAATTAGAGGTAAAACCACTAACTTTTCTTCAAACAAATTAAGCGAATATGAGGCCGAATCAATAAGTGTATTAGCTCCTTTACTTATCACATATAACTTGAAAGAATTATTTGATTTCTTTCCAACATTATTAACAATTGCTTTAATGGTATCTGGATTTCCAAGTGGTACCGGCATTTTACCTAAACTATATATTTTAGTTACCGTAACATCTTTATCATATCTTGGGTATTCAAATCTAATCGTTGGGTGAACATCCGAGGAACTATTGGTAGAGTCGGGCATTGTAAAATTATTAACCCTAATAAATTTTGTTTGATTTGAGGAATAACCAAATACTGTATTTGCATTTTCATATGACCAAAAAACGCTAACATTTTGAGTCGAAGATTGATAATACTCAACTAATAATTCTAAATTAAATCCCCAAGCTGTATCATAAACAAAAGTAGAATCCAAACTAAACCTTTTCCACCCTGGACTATTTTCAATTTCATTGGCTGGATTTCTGTCATAAAACAATCTCATTCTTGTTGCATTTATCTGATTATTCCAAATAACATTTCTATTTCCATAAGTTGTATTGACCGTATTTCTTAAGTAAATTTTCATACTACAAGTCCCCGTAATACTTCCTAAACCATTTTTCAAAAATGCTAAAGACTTAATACTATCGCCATGTTGCAAACCGCCTAAAACAGAAGATGGGAATATATAAGCGTATCTCGAATGTGCACCCTGAATAGTTGAAGTGTATGCAGGACCGCCAAAATTTGAGTTTTGAAAAGTTCCATTACCAATAGTGGTCACTTGGGCGTGCAGGTTCTGAAATACACCAAACAATCCTATTAATAAAAAATAAATTTTGTATTTTTTTACCATAATTTACAATAAGTTATAATGACTTAAATTGATTAATTTGTAAAAATAACATAAAAAGAGAAATAAGCAAACTTTATTTCTCTTTTTAACTAAAAGTAGATTAATACAAAAGGATACTTAAAATGATTAAAAGCCTCTGAATTTTAATGAATCGCCTAAAAATCAATTGGCATGCTCTTTAAAAATTTTATTAAGCCATTTCAACATGACAAATATGGCTATAGCTGCCACTAACAACAAAATTGAATTGGTTAAGAAAAAATAACCTTTGTATTCATACTTATCCCACATTGATGCAAGTATTCCCGACAATTTATTCCCAATAGATGTGCTTAAAAACCAGCCTCCCATCATTAATGCAGTAAGTCTTGGAGGGCTTAACTTTGATACCAAACTTAAACCCATAGGACTAAGGAAAAGCTCCCCTATTGTAATTACACCATAAGTCCCCCAAAGCCACCATGATGACGCTTTTTCTATTCCATTGTGACAATAAAAAACTGCTATAACCATTACCAATGGAGACAAAGCTGAAATAAACAACCCCCAAGCAATTTTGGACGGAGTACTTAATTCTTTTTTTCTGCGTTTCATAAACAAAAAGAAAGCCACCACAACAGGTGTTAAGGCAACTACCCAAAAGGGATTTATAGATTGGTACAACTCCGTACTGACAACTTTAACGGTAGTTCCATCTTGTGGATGTTTTTCTTTCGGTAAATTTCTGAAATAAATATCATTGGTTACAGCTTTAATTACTATTCCTGAATCATCTTTAATTAAATTAAAATTCTTATCATAAGTCTCTCTTTCTATATTTTGATATTGTATAGATTCCGTTTGATGCAGATCTGACATTAATGGCTGAAATTGTTCAATACCACTTCTGTCGGTGTAAAATTTAGCCCAAGTCGTTAGAGCTGTTCCATTTTGTTTAAATACGGCCCAAAACATTACTGAAACAAGCATAACAAGCAATAAAGCAGAAATAGGCTTTTTGTCTACCACTGAAGCTTTGGTATATAACGAAATATAAAAATAGATAATTGGCAATGTTGAAAATAAAAACGCATCAGAGCTGTCGCTTCCAAAAATATTATCGGGCCATACCCAACCTATTACTCCGAAGGCGATCGCTGGCAAAAAAATGGTAGCAAAAATTCGTCCTAAAGAGACATCTTCTGGAGAACTTGGTTTTCTTATATCCCCAATTTTATAATGCTGTAGTCCTACTAGAAATACACTTAAGCCAAGAAACATACCAACACCTGCCCCTATAAAGGCATAACCCCAACCATATTTATTCCTTAAATAAGCTGCAAAGAAATTGCAAATCAAAGCTCCCACATTTATCCCCATGTAAAAGATATTATAACCAGAATCTTTCATAGGTTTGTACTGCTCTTGATTGTATAAATTCCCTAACAGAGTTGAAATATTGGGTTTGAAAAATCCATTTCCAAGCACAATAAGCAACAAACTAACATAAAAAAACTCTAACTGATGAATTGCTAATCCACAATAACCCAAGCCCATTAATACAGCGCCAATAATAATAGACTTTACATAACCAAGTTTTCTATCCGCTAATAAGCCTCCAATAAAAGGGGTTAAAAACACGAAAGCGATAAATGTTCCAAAAATATCATATGCTTCCTTTTTGCTCATAGCAAAACCTCCTCCATCCCATTTCTCCTGAAGGTATTGAACAAATATTCCAATCATTAAATAATACCCAAACCTTTCCCACATTTCGGTAAAAAACAAGTATGGCAAGGCTTTAGGATGTTTAGAAGTGCTATTTTTAGACATTTTTTAAATTTTACTTTGCAAGAATACTAAAAAAAATCAAAAATGAATTATTTTTAAACATCCATAACGTATAAAAACAAAAAAAGGCTGTCTCTTTGAATGAGACAGCCTTTTTCATTAATATTTAATATTTAATTACAATGCAGCTTCAAAACGCATTTTTTTATCAGCGTATTGAGCTCTTAAAGCTTCAATCATTTTTTTCTCACTGTTACTATTTTTCAAAGCTTCGTATGCTTTAATTTGAGTTTCAGCAGTTTTGAAATCATTAATTGTAATTGCAGCATCAATAGTATTTACTAACAATACTCTAGTTACTTTTTCATCAATTCTTGCTTTCTTATCTTCTAAATCAGATTCGCCCAAAGCTTTTACCCATATTGCAATTGCATCTTCTAAATCTGTGTTTTTTACATCTCTTTTCAAAGAAGCATAACCTGAAACAGCAAAACCTTTTGCTTTTTCTAAATCGTCATATTCACCATCTTTGTTTTTAACAAAACTTACTTCTCTATCAACATCCATTGGACTGTATCCATAATTATTGTTGATAAAATCATTGGCAATTACTAGTGCATCTTCAACAGATTTTTTCTCAATAGCTAACATGTTTGGAGGATTTACTCCTTCATATTTTTTATATTCTGTAGTACTTTCTAAAATACCACTGTATATTCCAGATCCATTGTGCTCTAACGAAACCTCTACAGTTCTTCTATAGGTTGCAACATAATAATATTCTATTTTAGGGATTGTTCTTCCTGATGCTTTGTCATAAACATTGTATTCTCTGCTTTTTCTTTCTGGCTCAGTGTATTCAAAGTTATAAATAGTTACTTTTCCAACCAAAGCTTGGTCAGTCCCTTTTTCATAACCATGTAATTTCAAATACATAGTAGACAACATTTTAGTATCAAAAGTAATTGATCTTGTTAAATCTGGCTCTACATATCTAGGTTCAGATGGTTTGTAGTATGTTGGTTTAGTTGGCAAACGCAAAACTGGTTTTTGATCTTTTAATGCCATTCTTTCAATTAAAGTCATTTTATCGAATGCTTCATTTTCAATTCTAAAATTCTCTCTAGCTGTTGCAACATCTTCTTCGTGCTTTTTTAATTGCTCATCATATTTTCTCTCAGATTCAGCAACTACATTTGGGTAATTAGCCATCTCCTCTTGGTACTTTTTTTGAGCAAATTCTTTAACAGAATTGTTGTTTTCTGGGTAAGGAGAAACAACTGTAAAGTTGTAAGATTTAATTGTTTTGATTGGCTTCAATGGCAATCGTGTGTCAGTAAACTTGATTTTTTCTTCGTTTACTTTTTGAGAAAACCCTAATTGAAAAAGGCTCAAACTTAGGGCAATTAATAAATATTTCATGATAGTGTAAAAATGAGGGGCAAAAATACAACTATTAATTTAAAAAAACACCTAAAGTTCATTAAATATTAATAATCATCTAATTACATGGCTCAATAACATTAATTTTTTATTTGTACACTAGGCATTATATTTGCAATTCTATTTAATTAATGGCATTTCAAGTATCAAACGAAACAAAAGTAGGGGCTTTAGCAGCAGTTGCTATTACGTTCTTAGTGTTAGGATATAATTTTTTGGCAGGTAAAGGCAGTTTATTTTCCAATAAATTTGAATTACAAACACTACTTCATGACGTCAATGAAATAAACACGTCAACTCCCATTTTATTAAACGGATATAAAGTTGGTAATGTTAATGAAATTGAGATGAGTGATGTTCAAGGTCAGTTCAAGGTTTTTTTTATTATCAATGAAAAACTATCAATACCCGAAGACTCTAAAATTCAAGTTAAAGGAACATTATTGAATGGCAAATCACTCAATTTGATATTAGGCACTTCAAGTAAATTGGCACATGATGAATCTGTTTTGGCCTCCATTGCTGACACTAGTATTATGGAGTCTGTAAGTAGTGTAATGAAACCACTAAGTAATAAGATTACAAGTATCGTAAATTCTTTGGATAGTTTATTGGCTAGTAACGACCTTAAAAACTCTATTAGTAGTCTCAATAAATCCCTTATTTCTTTTAAAAGAACAAGTGACAATGCTTCTGAACTATTGGAAGCAAATGTTCCAAAACTAACTGCTATTTTAGGAAATGTAGAAAGCATTACAAGCAATTTAAAAAACAACAATCAAAGTATTGCTTTAATCATTTCGAATTTAAAAGCGACTACTGACAATTTAGCTGCAGCAAAACTGAAAGAAACAGTTGACAACGCAAATGACATGTTATTCAAACTTGACCAAGTAATGGGTAAGATCAATACAGGGCAAGGGAGTATAGGATTGCTTGTAAATGACCCTGCGCTCTATATCAATTTGAACAAAGCCGCAGTTGATCTTGATATTATTTTAAAGGACTTGAACAAACATCCTGCTAAGTACATTCCAATTCCATTCACCAAAAAGCAACGTAAAAAAGCTATGGAAGCGAGTGAAGCTAAGCCCCAATAAAAAATATTTTTTTTTAAACTTATTTTTATCTAAAATTGCAGGGTTGAAAAAATCTAACAGATTTCTCTGAAACATTCTTCAACTCTTACACTTCTATTTTATTCACAAACAATATTTTTCCCATAATGGATTACAAAAACCTATTTGAAAAACCTTTAGACGAATTACAACTTATTGCAAACGCAATCGGAATCGAAGGCACTGATTCCTTAAATAAAGAACAAATAATTTCTAAAATTACGGCCTTAGAAAACGCATCTACTAAGCCTGAAACTATTGCTAATGATAACGTAAAGGTAAAAAAAGTTGCGAAAGGGAAACGCAAACCAAAAACCAATCCAGAAACCAATAGCAAAACTAACGAAACACAAAATAACTTTGGTTCAGATGAAATAAAAAAAGAAATTGCAGACCTTGAAATTTATGAAATTCCTGAAATAGTAGATGAAACCCCTGTTATAGTTCAAGAAAAACCTATTGAAACGACAGAAAAAGAACTTTCTTCAGAAGTTATTATTGAAAAAAACGAATCCGAACATAAACAAACTTTACCTTTAGAAAGAACTCAAAAAGGCAAACAGCAGCACCATCACCACAATAACGAGAACAAACAACCTCAAGAAAAAGTATTGTCAGAGGCTGAAATTGATCGTCAAAAACATCTTGAAGAGCAACAACAACTCAAAGAAAAACAAGAAAAAGAACGCCTAGAAAAAGAAAATGCCAAACGCGAGAGAATTCAACAATTAGTTGAGCTTGAAGGTATTATTCAAACCCAAGGTGTTTTGGAAATAACCAATGAGGGATATGGCTTTTTGAGATCTGCTGACTATAATTACATGGCATCTCCTGATGACGTTTATTTAGCTTCGCACCAAGTACGTTCCAATGGACTAAAAACAGGTGATACTATTTTAGGAACAATAAGACCACCTAAGGAAGGTGAAAAATACTTTGCATTAGTTAAAGTTGAGAAAATCAATGGTAAAAGTATCGAAGAAATACGCGACCGTGTGAGCTTTGAGCACTTAACTCCCTTATTTCCTCAAGAAAAGCTCAACTTAGTTGACAAAAATGACAATTATAGCAACCGTATCATTGATTTGGTTTCACCCATTGGAAAAGGACAACGTGGACTTATTGTAGCACAACCTAAAACAGGTAAAACTCAACTATTAAAAGGACTTGCTAATGCAATTGCAACCAATCATCCTGAAGTTTACATGATCATCTTACTTATAGATGAGCGTCCGGAAGAGGTAACAGATATGGCAAGAAGCGTAAATGCAGAAGTTGTAGCAAGTACTTTTGATGAACCTGCAGAAAAACATGTAAAATTGGCAAATATCGTTTTAGAAAAAGCCAAAAGATTAACAGAAAGTGGACACGATGTTGTAATATTACTTGACTCTATTACAAGATTAGCTCGTGCATACAATACTGTTCAACCGGCTTCGGGGAAAATATTATCAGGTGGTGTGGATGCCAATGCACTTCAAAAACCAAAACGTTTTTTTGGAGCTGCTAGAAACATCGAAAATGGTGGATCTTTAACTATTATAGCGACGGCATTAACTGAAACTGGCAGCAAAATGGACGAAGTCATCTTTGAAGAATTTAAAGGTACTGGCAACATGGAATTACAGCTAGATCGCAAATTATCAAACAAACGTATTTATCCTGCAATTGATATTGTAAGTTCAAGCACTCGTAGAGATGATATGCTTTTAGACAAATCAACTTTACAAAAAATGTGGGTTTTAAGAAATCACTTGGCAGACATGAACAGTGAAGAAGCTATGAAAATGATGCTTAAATACATGACCGGAACTAAAGACAATAATGAGTTCTTGGTAAGTATGAATGGCTAATTAAACAAAAAACTATGAATCAACTTCTATTCAAAAAAGTTGACAATTCGCCACTGATTCTCTTTAGAATTTTCTTTGGCTCACTCATGCTTATTGAATCATGGGGAGCTATCCTTACAGGTTGGGTTCATTCCACTTTTATTAAACCTAGTTATCTGTTTAGCTTTATAGGTTTCGAATTTTTACAAATTTTAAGAGGACCATACATGTATATCCATTATATCATTATGGGGATTTTTGGATTAGGCATTGCTTTAGGTTATCGCTACAAACTAAGTTCTACCCTATTCTTTTTATTTTGGAGCACTACTTATTTCTTACAAAAAACCGAGTATAACAACCATTATTATTTAATAGTCCTTATCTCATTTTTAATGATATTTTTTCCAGCAAACACTCAAATATCGTTGGATGTAAAACACAAAAGAACAGAACCTGTCAATTATTACCATTATTGGATTCAACTCCTTTTGATGGTTCAGGTTTTTATCGTTTATACTTATGCTTCTTTTGCCAAACTTTATCCCGATTGGTTGAGCGGTCACTTTATCAGTATAATTTTTTCAAACTCTGCCAATTGGTATGAAAAACACTTGAACTGGGAACCTTTTGTAAATTTCCTCAGAAATCATCAATTTCATCTTTTTACTGCTTATTCAGGAATCCTATTTGATTTACTAATTTTCCCTGCATTACTTTGGAAAAGAACTCGTCTTTTGGCTTTTTTTGCTGCCATAGGATTCCATTTGTTTAACTCTATCACCTTACATATTGGCATTTTCCCCTATTTTGCATTGGCATTCTCATTATTTTTCTTCGATCGCAAAAACATACACCATAAATTCCTGCGTCGAAAACCCTACTTTGAGTCTGAAAATGAAACAAGTCTTCCGCCTAATGCTAGACTTATTCAAGCTTTTGTACTCATATTTATCACCATTCAAGTTTTATTACCAATAAGGCATTATTTTATGAAGGGACCCGTATTATGGAATGAAACAGGACATCGCTTATCATGGCGAATGATGTTGAGGTCAAGAACAGGGAATTGCAATTTTTACATTAAGCAAAACAATCAATTGGAGATTATAAACTTTACAGACTACCTCAGCAAAGAACAAATAAATGACTTTCAATCTAAACCCGATATGATTTGGCAATTTGCTCAGCATTTAAAAAAGGTTTATTCAAAACAAGGTAAGAAAATAGAAGTTTATGCAGACTGTCAAATTTCTGTAAACCGAGGTCCTTGGTATCCGTTTATAGATTCACAGGTTAATTTAGCTGAAGTAAAATGGAATTATTGGGGCACACAATCCTGGATTTTGGACGCCCCCAAAGATTTTAAATAAAAAAAGGGCTGTTTTACAGCCCTTTTTTTTAAAAGAAATAACTAATTATTTGCAAGACCCACAAGGGCAATCGCAATTTGCACCCGTGCAAGCATCACCACAAGTACACTTTTCATTACAAGAGTCATTTGCACAACTTTCTGTAGACTCTACAGCACTTGTCATTGAAGCACTTTCTGGTGTGCAACATTCGTCTTTAGCACCAGCTGTTGCCTGACAGGCATCGCTACAATCGCATCCTTCACCTACACATGTTTCGCCACACTCACATTGAGTATCGCAACATTTGTCGATAGAAGCTGTTTTGTTTGATTTGCAGCAGCTTGATTGGCTTGATTGATTGACAATAAAGAAAGACGCAACGATGGCTATAACGGCTACTAATGAGCCTAAAATGATTTTTTTGTTCATACTATTTTTTATAAATTTTTAAATTGGGGTTTGTATCGTTTTGATAAGCGCAAAACAATAACTTAAAACGCATGAGAAAAGGTTCGGACGTATTGCAAAAGCTTTACAGTTGATAAATCACCTACTTTTGCGGTTTATCAGATTTGTAACACTCTTTTTTTCAAAAGAATGGGAACACTTGGTATCGGTTCTGAGTATTGTGAAATACATTGAATATCGTCAATTAGAGGATAGACAATTTGATTAGAGTTTGAATTAAACGCTAAGTGATTTGATTTAAAATCTTTGGCTTTAAGCTGTTGTACATTTCCTGAGAATAACAAAGGATTTATAACAGTATTGATTTGATACAAATCACAGCAAGAAGATTTTGTTTTAGAAACGCAAGAGGTGCAATTATTGCAAGGAAGGTGATGGTCTGCCGATTGAAATCCAATAGAAACCCCCGACAATGAATCGCAACAAGTCGCAATATCAATAGAAATTCCATTGCTACCTAATAAGAACAAAAGGGTTAATATGTAGGCTTTAAGTCTCAAATCATTACAAAATTAAACAATTAGTACCAAAAAAAGAAATTTTTCACACACATTTCCTTTAAATTGCTGCAACAAATTGCAAATAAAAGCGGTTGAACAAAAACCGATTGACTGAATATTCAACCCTCATACAATAATCATAATAGGCAACTATATTTACCCCTAATCCTGCGCCATACTGCCACTCACCTACCATGGTATTCCCTTTTTCTTTCAAACTTTCCAATAACAAAGGATGTGAAATCACTTTTCCGACATCCAAAAAAGTGGTTAAATACATGGCAATAGGAATGGTTTCGTAATTTCTAAAC
>JBILJV010000015.1:0-43229 GCA_044377005.1 Bacteroidia bacterium | reverse complement strand
TTTAGTTTAAACCATAATAGAATACAAAATAATATTAATCCAAATAAACTATCTATTATTTGAATTGGAAATAAAGGTTCATTTTTCGGATAAGCAGGAGATAAATAATGCTTAAATGTAATTCCAAAATTATTAAAGTTACTTGGAATACCATAGCAGCACCCAGCTAATAAACATGAAATTTTGCCTGTAAAAATACTAAAACTAAATGTAATTGATATAAGATCAAAAAATAGAAATGTATCTAGTTTATGATATTTAGTATAAAAAAAAGTCGTTACAAAAACAAATACAATACCTCCAAATAACACATAACCATCTTTAATGTTTATGATTTTATTAAAAATTGTTTCAACAGAAAAATCTTCTAAGACATAAAATAATTTTGATCCTAAAAAGCCAAAAACAAAAATTGTACTTATATAAAACCAAAAATCTAAATTTGTAATTTTAAATTTTAAAAGAAGTAATTTTAGGACAAAAACAAAACAAAATATAGATAATATCATAAAAATATGATAAGAATTTAATTCTATATTTAAAAAACTTAATGTTGGTTTCATCAAAAATCTCTTAAAATATAATTTTCATTATCTGAGATAATTCTGTCTAAGAATATAATATCATTATCTTTTGAATAAATGAATATCATTTTTTCGCCAGTAATATCATATTTAACAAAATCATCCGGTTTTACTACTTTAGAATTGTGCAATTTTTCATCTAAATAACTGTTTAAATAACTTTTTGTAAAAGAATCCATTACTAAGTTTAATTTTGTTTTTGTTTTTGAAAATTCTTTTAATCTAAATTTATTCTTTTCAATACAATCATCACAATTGGTTGGTGTAATAATTAAATAAATATTATTACCCTGAAAATTATTATTTATATCCTTAAAGAACCTATGAATTAATTTGTCTTTATCGCTCAAATTAGAGTTATTATTACAACTCGTTAAGATACTAAAAATTCCAATTTTTAAAATTAGTGTTTTTAAAAATCTTTGTAAATTGTTGGGGTTTGAAATTTTGAAATTTAATTGCCATGTGATTACTTTCATAGATATCATATTTGTTTAGAGTTGAAAAATTACTATTGATTATTTTGATTTTTGAAAAATGTTTTAAAGTATCAAGTAGATTATTGTCATCAAATGTTGTAATAAAAAAAATACTATCTTTATTATTTTTAATTTTCTGAATTAAAAATCTATTTAAATGTGAGCCACATAATCCATTACAAATACCATTATTAATCAATATAACAGATCCATTTTTTACATCAATTTTATATTCATTTATTAATAATTTTTTAATTTTATTAGGATAATTTTCTCGTCTATTGAAAGATAATAAAATAAAAACAAAGAAAATAATATAGACCTTATTCATAGTCTATTTGAGTTTTAATTATTTTGCCATTTATATTGTAAGTGTTATATAAAACTATCCCAGACTTGGCTGGTAATAGTAAATTACAATAACTAAATCCATATGGCAATTCAATTTCATTTATTAGATGTAGTTTTGAATCGTATAATTGTAGTACAATTCTTTTTTCCGAAAGAGTGTTTTTTAATCCATTTGAATTATTTTCATCTAGTTTTTTATAAAACAATTTATAATAATGATTTTTAAATGGGTTAAAAGTTAACTGTTGATAGTAAGAGTTATATATAATTGTTTTTATTAGACGTTCATGTGAACTTTTGATTTTAGTATTTTTTTGAGTATAAACAAATTGTTTAATTGTATCACTTTTAGATTGTAAATTAATAGTATCTGTTTGTTTCGATTTTATATCATATATCAATCCCATTTTACTAAATGCGAATGCAACATAAATTTTACTTTCATTAATGACATACATCGTATTATCTTGCAATGCTTGTTGAATTTTTTCATCAATGTTGGGACGTTCCAAATCAAACACTTCAATTTTATTATTATTGAGGTTTAAGCTACCCAAAAAATAGTTTTTTTCTTTTTTACTATGTGTAAAAATAGGGAAATATAATTTATTCTCAGATTTGGAATATTTAATTGATGGACTTAGACTAAATGTATATTGATTAACATGATATAAATAGTTATTTGAGCTTTTAATTTTATTTTTTGTATCATATATTTTAAAAAATTCAAAATTAATTACATTAAAAGACCATAATACCTCATTGTTAAAAAAATAAATAAAAGTGTCATTAATTATTTCTGAGTTAATTATTATTGATTCTAATTTGCCATTATTAAAAGGGCTAAAGGAAATTGTATCTATTTCTTTTCCTCTTGTTTTTAACATCAAACCTTTAGATATTGAAATATGTAAAATTTCACCTTTATTATTATAAGTTGAGAATTTATTCTTTCCTAAAAATGCAAAATAATTCTCACTAGTATCAAACTTAAAAATCATTTTATTAACTATATAAGATGACATCTGTAAAGGTTCTATTTTTTTTAAATTCTGTTTATGAGAACAAGAATATAAAATTATACAAGGTATTGAATAAATCAATACCTTGTATAAGCTTTTTTTAATACTGTTGTCCATTTGAAATGTTTGAACAATCTTGTGCTACAGCACACCCCTCTAAGTTGCCATTACCACAACCTGCATCTAATGGATTATCACTTACGCATTTGTAAATTCTTAAGGAACCTTCTCCACATCCTGCAGCATTTACTACTGTGTTTGAAGTGGATGCACCACCAGCAATTGTTGCCCATACAGCACTAGTTACAATTAAACTTGCTGTTAATAACATTGTTTTTTTAAATAAACTTCTCATTTTTTTTATAATCTTTTTTTATCCTCTACTAAGGCTTCAGACATTGCCTACCTTTTGCGCATTTGGTATTACAAATTTTCAATTTAGAAATCTTAAAAACGAGAAATAATATTTCTTTTTTGGAAATAATTTTTCTCGTTTAAATGAATTTTTTTTATTAAGGGTCTCAATATTTTTAATTCTAAATTTTATCTTTTAAATCAAAAATTGAAACAAGCAAACAAATACTTTTTCCCCATCTCTTCTAAAAAAATGACGTTTTGAGCACAAACACAAAAAACAAAACATTATAAAATAGGTACAAAAAGCTCATTTTTAGGCCTTAAAATGATAAGTATATAAACTCAATTTTAGATTTTTTGTAGAAAAAATCATCAATAATATAAGTGATTTTTTAAGATTTAAAACTTAATAAATTTTATTTAAAAGATGCATATTGTTGATATTAAGACTATTACAGCTTTATAATTAAAATTAAACCAAAAATAAAGCTATTTTTTATTTGATAATATTTTATTTATTTAGAAAAAACAATTATCATTTTTTGGCACTTAACGTAAATCTGTTCAATTTAAACCTTTAAAACTAACCTTTTTCAATATTCAAGCAACACATAAAACACTATGAATAATTTTGATGAATTAAACATCCATTTAAAAATTCGGCAAATTAGAGAATATAAAAACTTATGTCGCAAACAGGTTGCCGACCAACTAAACATTGACAAACGCACTTATTCTTATATTGAGTCTGGTAAAACAAAAATAACTGTTGATAGACTTTTAGATATATGTAGTATTTTCAAGTGTTCTGTTGAGGATTTATTGAATTTTAATTCAATAAATCCATTAACGCATAATAAACAAGAAAACAAAGATTGTAACGAAATAAATAATAAAGAAATTATTGATGAAAAATTATTTTATATCTCACTAGTTAATGTGAAAGATAAAATCATTGATGGTTTAAAAAATGAAATTTTACATCTTAAAAAAAGAAAATAAAAATTCAATTAGTATCTAATCGGAGTAACGGTATAACCTTGATTTCTTAGTAATTTAATCAAGCCTTTTTCACCACCTAAATGTCCTGCACCTACTGCTACAAAAAATGAAGTTTGCTGAAACTGTGGACTTAGGTATTCTACCCATTTGATGTTTCTTTGGTCGAGCAATTCGTTTTGGAAGAAATTCATTTCAGGAGATACTTTTAAGGCATAATCATAAATGGCATTTCCATTTTGTTTGGCATAAATAGCCAACATATCTTTTAGCTCCGATTGGGCTTTGTTTGGGTTTTTACACAAATCCATCAACCATTTGTTTTGAACACTGTCTGGAACACTTTTTAACATACTGTCTTGAAAACCTATGGTTTCTAATCCCAGCGATTTTATTTTGTATTTTTTAGCTAAATCAGCAATAAAAAAATCAACAGGCATGGCATAACAACCCACAAAAGAAGGACTCATCATAATGGTTGACATTAAATTTTGAGGTGATTTGTTTAACAAATTCTCTATAGAGTCTTTTAAAATTTCTCTTGCTGTTTTATCAACTAATTTAAGTTCATCAGGTGTTAACACTTCATTCAAAGGGCGTTCAGGTTTTTCCATCGCCATTTTAAACATTTTCATTATTACATTAAAATCGTTTAAGTTGAGTTCTAATGCTACTACATCCGTTTCTTGAATGGTTTTATTAATAATTGGATTATCTATTTCATCTTTGGTGCAATACAAATGTATAGTACCGAAAAGATAGGAGGGCTTTGACAAGTCCTTTCCTGATACTTTCCATAAAAGGGCATCTTTTTCTTGCGACAAATCTTGCGCCAATACCTTGTTGTTATTAACAACTAATAAGAATACAACTATTGCAAATTTAAACAGGATTGCTGTTGTTTTCATTTTCATCTGATTGAATTTCATTAGAAGTAATTTCATCGTTGTTTACCTCTGAATGTTCGCTTACAATTTGTTTGTCTTCTACACCTTCTAATTGTTTTTTGAAAAAGCGTTTTTGAAACACTAAAATAGAAATAATACCAATACTGATAGCAGTGTCTGCCAAATTAAACACAGGGCTAAAAAATATAAACTCTTGACCGGGATTAATTGGAGACCATTCTGGGTAATGGGTATGAATAACAGGGAAATAGAGCATGTCAACAACTCTACCTTGTAACCACAAACCTGTGTATTCGTTCATGTGTTGGTAAATAACACCGTAAAATACAGAATCAATAATATTTCCGATAGCACCCCCTAAAATAAGAGCAATACAAACTAAAAACCAAAAATTTGCATTTTTCTTGATATTGGTATACAAAAACCAAATTCCAAAAGAAGAAACTACAATTCTAAGTATAGTAAGGATGTATTTTCCTACAACACCAAAAAACTCCATACCAAAAGCCATACCGTTGTTTTCTGTAAAATGAAATAAGAACCAATCGCCAATAATAGAGCGTTCGGTATGTAAAATCATGTTGTTTTTTACCCAATATTTAAGGACCTGATCCACAATAACCACAAAAGCTAATAAGACAAATGGAACAACCCATTTGCTTTTGTTTGGAATTTCTGTATCGGCGTGTACCGAAGAGAGATGTTGTTCAGTCACTTGTTTTACTTATACTGTTTTAGTTTAGCTTCCATACTCAAAGTAGCGTGAGGGACTGCCAATAATCTTTCCTTTTGAATCAATTTTCCAGTCACTCTGCATACTCCATATGTTTTGTTTTCAATACGAATTAATGCTGCATTCAAATTATCAATAAATTTTTTCTGACGAGCAGCCAATTGATTTAAATTTTCTTTTTCAAAAGTACTAGCACCATCGTCCAAAGTAAGATACTGATTGGAAGTATTACCATCCCCATTTTCATTTGGATTTTGCAATGATTTTTGCATTTTACCAAACTCGTCCTTAGCAACATCTAATTTACTCATTATCAAATGCTTGAACTCCAACAAGTCTGCATCACTGTAACGAGTTTTTTCTTTTTCTTCTGTTTTTTTCTTAGCCATTTTTTTCTAATTTAATTAAACAAATTACACCTTCTATGTCTATTTTTTCTGCGTCTAATAATGTTTCGGAATATACAATATTGTCTGCTAAAATTTCAGCGCAAATATAATCTTTAAAATAAACTATTGCTGCATTAATTTCTTCGTTACAATTCACTGTTACTATGATACGGTCCATTACATCCAAACCACTTTCTTTTCTTATGTTTTGAACTCTATTGATAAATTCTCTTGCCAAACCTTCTTTTTTCAATTCATCATTCATTTGAATATCTAAAGCTACTGTTAATTTACCATCAACTGCCACTAACCAACCCGGCATGTCTTTGGAAAGTATCTCCACATCCTCTTTTAACAATTTAAACTGTACCGAACCTAAATCAATGGTATAGAATCCTTCTTTTTCTAATTCATTAATTTGTGTATGGCTCATATTTTGAATGGCTACTGATAAAGCTTTCATATTGGCACCAATCTTTGGTCCTAAAGCTTTAAAGTTTGGTTTTATTGCTTTTACAATCAAATCATTATCTGCTTCAATAAACTCCAAGTGCTTTACATTAACCTCTGACAAAACCAGTTCTTTGATGTGTTCCAACTGTTGCTTAAAGGTTGGATCTAAGACAGGAACCATAATTTTTTGAAGTGGTTGTCTTACTCTGATGTTTTGTTTTTTTCTTAAACTCAACACCAAACTGCTTAAATCTTGAGCCAATTGCATGGTAGATTCTAATGTTTTGTTGATATTGGCCTCTTGTACTTTTGGCATTTCGGTTAAATGAACCGAAGAAACGACTGTATTTAATTTCAAACTTTTGAATAACCATTCTGAGAAAAAGGGTGCAAAAGGACTCATTAGTTCAGTCACAGTTTTAAGACAAACATAAAGTGAATCATAGGCTGCTTGCTTGTCGGCATTCATTTCACCTTTCCAGAAACGTCGTCTTGACAAACGCACATACCAATTGCTTAAATCATCACACACAAAGGTTTCTATAGCCCTAACTGCTGGAGTAGGATCATATTCGTCCATGTGTGAACTTAGTGTCTTAATTAATGTGTTTAATTTGGACAATATCCATTGGTCAAGCTCGCTTAGTAAACTATAATCTTGACGTTTGGACTCATCAAAAACATAAGTATCAATGTTGGCATAAATAGCAAAGAAAGAGTATGTATTGTATAGGGTACCGAAGAACTTTCGCTGGGTTTCTCCGATTCCTTCTAAGTCAAATTTCAAATTATCCCAAGGGTCGCTATTGGTTATCATATACCATCGAGTAGCATCTGCGCCATATTTATCGATAGTTGTAAATGGATCGATGGCATTGCCCAAGCGTTTGCTCATTTTATTGCCATTCTTATCTAACACCAAACCATTTGCTATTACGTTTTTATATGCAACACTGTCGAATAACATGGCTGCAATAGCGTGAAGGGTAAAAAACCAACCACGTGTTTGATCCACCCCTTCGGCAATAAAATCCGCAGGAAATGATTGGTTCCAATTGTCTTTGTTTTTCAATCCCCATTGGGCAAAAGGCATAGCACCACTGTCAAACCAAACATCTATTAAATCACTTTCTCTTTTCATTAGTTTTCCCGAAGGAGAAACCAAAACTAAATCATCTACGAAAGGCTTATGCAAGTCAATATTTTCATCATTTATGATTTGATTTAAACCAAGAACTTTATTGGCTTTAAGAACTTCAGCTTTTAATTCATCAACCGAACCAATACATATTTCTTCAACCAACCCATCGGTACTATCTTCTGTTCTCCAAATAGGCAACGGAGTCCCCCAATAGCGACTTCTACTTAAATTCCAATCAACTAAATTTTCAAGCCAATTACCGAAACGACCCTCTCCTGTTGACTGAGGTTTCCAATTGATGGTTTTGTTTAATTCCACCATTTTATCCTTTATAGCAGTGGTTTTAATGAACCAACTTTCCAAAGGATAGTATAAAATAGGTTTATCTGTACGCCAACAATGCGGATAAGTATGTACATATTTTTCAACTTTAAATGCTCTATTTTGTTCTTTTAACCAAATGGCTAATTCAACATCTACAGATTTTTCGGGTGCTTGACCGTCATGATAATACTCGTTTTTAACAAACTTACCAGCAAATTCATTGTTTACTTGTTGTATAAACTTACCTTGTTGATTTACCAAAGGAATGGGTTTGTTATTGCCATCCAAAATAAGCATAGCAGGCACTCCATGTTGCTTGGCAACTCTAGCATCGTCTGCACCAAAAGTTGGAGCTGTGTGAACGATCCCTGTTCCGTCTTCGGTTGTAACAAAATCTCCATCAATAACAACAAATGCTTTTTCGGGATTTTCGTGTGGCATAGTCCATTTAAACAATTGTTCATATCGAGAACCTACAAGCTCTTTTCCTTTAAATTCTTTTATTATTTGAAAAGGGATTTCTTTGGTTTCTTTGCTAAAAGATTCAAATAAGCTTAGGTCACTGGTTTCTATGTATTTTTTGCCTAACTGTTTGGCTACTAAATTTTTTGCTAATATCACCTTAACTGGTTCAAACGTGTACTGATTATAGGTTTTTACTAAAACATAATCAATTTTGGGTCCCACGGTTAAAGCAGTATTGGAGGGCAAAGTCCACGGTGTAGTTGTCCAGGCCAAGAAATAAACATCGCCTTCAATTTGACTTAAAAGGGCATTCGACTCCTTTTGTGCTAGAAACTGAGCTACAATAGTAGTGTCTGTTACATCCTTGTACGTACCTGGCTGATTTAACTCATGAGATGACAAGCCTGTTCCAGCAGCAGGACTATAGGGCTGTATCGTATAACCTTTATATAAATAATCTTTCTTGTGAAGCTCTTTCAACAAATACCAAAGTGTTTCAATGTATTCATTTTCGTATGTAATGTAGGGATTGTCTAGGTCGACCCAATAACCCATTTTGATGGTTAATTCGTCCCACTTGTCCTTAAAGAGCATTACATCTTTTCTGCATTCAGCATTGTATTCAGCAACACTTATTTTTTTACCAATATCTTCCTTAGTAATTCCCAAGCGTTTTTCTACTTGTAGTTCTATTGGCAAACCATGTGTATCCCAACCGCCTTTTCTATTGACCTGAAAACCTTGGAGTGTTTTGTACCTACAAAAAATATCTTTTATAGCACGTGCCATAACGTGGTGAATGCCTGGCATACCATTGGCACTAGGCGGCCCTTCAAAAAACACAAATGGTGTTTTTCCTTCTCTGCTTGAAACACTTTGTTCGAAAGTATGTTCCAAATTCCATTGCTTAAGAACTTCCGTTTCTATCTGTGGCCAATTTACTTGTTTGAGTGTACGATACATGCTTTAATAAAGTGCACAAAGGTAAGAAAAAAGGTGCAATGTATTTTTGATTGGTTATGAAGTGTTTTTAAAAAAAACACTTCATAATTTTATTTTTAACTAATCAAATTGTAATTCTAATGAACAATGGACATGTTCATTGGATAAAAATGATTTTTTTCAATTCAATAAAATTATTAATCATTCTAAAATCCAAAAACATCCAAAAACTCTTTGTCTTCGGGTTTGGTGTTAGATGAAAAATAATGTAACAACTTACCTTCGGGACTGATTACGAATTTATTAAAATTCCATTTAACTTCAAAATCACCTGCACCGTTCAATGCTTGTTTGGTAAGCCAAGCGTATAATGGATGTTGTCCACTTCCCTTAACTTCTATTTTTTCGGTCAATGGGAAAGTTACGCCATAGTTCTTTTGACAAAAAGCCCCAATTTGTTCCGCTGTACCTGACTCTTGATTGGCAAATTGATTACATGGAGTACCTATTACTACCACATTACTGTCTTTGTATTTACTATAAAAGTTTTGTAGATTTTCATATTGGTAGGTATAGCCACAAGCACTAGCAGTATTCACAACAACGACATACTTTCCTTTAAAATCAGCAAAATTGATGGTTGTTTGTCCGTCTAAACTTTTCAGACTGACATCATAAATAGATTGTGTTGGTGTTATTTGATTGGCTTGTTCTACTTTTTTAGATTTACCAACAAAACAAGAGGTTAAGAAACTTAATAATCCCATAATAATAATACTGTTTTTCATAATGTATAAACAATTTTGCAATAATAGTGTTTTAGATTTGTACTTTAATTTTGGAAACAACACAAAACCCTAACGACCCTTTCAAAAAGGATGCATTATACCAAGGCCAGGATAAGTTTTCTCCTATTCCTTTAACGGTTTCGTCGCCCAAAATAAACCCCATTGACAAGCGTTTGGTCAAAGCTACTGCCTTTGAAACAATGCAATATCAGGCCAATCAGCAAATCTCAATCATCAAACAACAAGCTGAATTGTTGATGGAACAAGCCAGAAAAATTGAAGAAAGAATGGAAATTTCTAGAAAGATTTATGAAGCAGACCTTAATTTTGAACCTGTCATTGGCACCACATACCATGTTTACGAAAAAAACGGCAGAACGGTATTATCGCTAGTAGCCCCGAATGAATGGGGTAAAAAAATGCCTTTCGACCACCATGTTTGTTCAGCTACATTGCTAGGTGACAAAAGCTGGGAATTAGTAAAATAGATATCAAGTAGAGTCAAAAACTGACAACGATCAGTGTAAATGACTGATGATTAAACAACCTTCTCTTTTATAATGTTAATTACTTTTGTATTATGAAAATCGAAGTAAATACTAACATGGCTATCAAAGATCTCAAAAAACAATTTCACGATTATTTTGAGTTCTTAAAGATTGAGTTTTTTTCTAAAAAACACGGCTATGAGGAATCTTCTAATAAAAAGAGTATATACGAAGCTACTACACCTTTAAAATCTATTAGCAACCAAATTAAAGACCTAGTAATTGAATTTGACGACCATACATCCGTTCAGGCATTTGAGAAAAAATTCTATGATACATTAGGATTAAATGTTCAAGTATTCCGCAAATCGGGACAGATTTACATTGAAACCTCTTTAACAGATGCTTGGACACTGAGCCATCAGAACAATGAGGGAAAGCTGTTGTCTGAATTGGATGTCATAGAACCCACTAACGCACTTGACAAAGATATTTGGGAATAAACACCCACAAATTCTTCACTATAAAACACCCACAAAAAAAGGCTGTCCTTAGGACAGCCTTTTTAGTATTAGATTAATTGAAATTAGTATTTCAATTGAAAGTAAACTCTTCTGTTCTTAGCTTTACCATCATTGGTTTTGTTGTCAGCAATTGGTTTGGTATCTCCATAACCATTTGCAACTAATCTTGAAGGTTTGATACCTTTATTGATTAAATAAGCCATTACCGCATCAGCACGTTTTTGAGACAATTCAAGGTTTTTAGCTGGGTCTCCAACATTGTCAGTATGACCTTCAATATAAACTGAAGCTTCAGCAAATTCGTTTAAGATACCTGCTAATATGTCTAAATTAACAAATGAAGTTGCTAAGATTACATCCGAACCAGTTTCGAAATAAATCCCCTTCGCAGCTAGGGCAATTTTTTCAACTACTTCTTTTTTAATTTCTGGGCAACCTTTGTTTGTAGACGGACCTGCAACAGCTGGACAAACATCTTTGTTATCAAATACACCATCACCATCAGTGTCTGGGCATCCTTCTGAATCAGCAGGCCCAGGTTTACTTGGGCATTTATCTTTTCTATCTTCAATACCGTCACCATCAGTATCTGGGCAACCGTTGTATTGTTTTAATCCTTTTTGAGTTGGACATGCATCATCCATATCAATGATACCATCACCATCTGAATCTGGGCAACCTTGGTTTTCAATTGGACCAGCATTTTTTGGACATTTATCTTTAGAATCAATGATACCATCTTTATCAGTGTCAGGGCAACCGTTGAATTTACGTGGACCAAATTGGAAAGGACAAGAATCTTGGTAATCAGGAATAGAGTCCAAATCTGAATCTTTAGGACAACCTTCGTCATTAACAGGAAGTTCCCATGGTTGAGTTTTTGGACATTTATCCAATTGATCAGGTACACCATCTTTGTCTTTGTCTTTTTGTTTAGAACCACCTGTCATTGAAGATTCACCATAAGGGATATTAAAGAAAAATCCTAAAGAGTGGTAAGCTATCATGTCATTGTTCTTAGAACGGGTGTGAACCATGTATCTATATGGCGAACCATCCCAAATATCATTAAAGGTGTAATTAAACATTGATTGCAATCTTATACCAAATGACTCGGTTGGCATAAACTGGAATCCAAACCCTGAAGCAACGTTACCAGCAGCACCTGTGTAGGCTGTAGGATGACGACTTACTTTGGTGTGCATATATAAACCACCAGCACCTAACATAATGTAAGGTGTGAATTTTTTGTCTTTCAAAAATTTGAATCTGAAACCACCATTAACAGTAGCATAATTCATTCTGAATGATTGGTATTCAATTTCTGGATCAACATATTGTAATTTTGTTTGAAACCCAACATCACCGCCTGAACCAAACAAACAAATGTCAATATTTGGTGTTAAGTAGTAACCAACTGAGTAACCAACACCTTGGTAGTTAGGTTTTCTGGCAAAAAACAAAGCAGAACCCAAGTCACCTTGGTATTCGTTAAGTCCGCCATTAACCTCAAATCCTAATCTGCGTTCAGCAGATTGTGAGAAACCATATTGAAAAGACAATATAGTTAGAGCAATAATTAGTAATTTTTTCTTTATCATAAGCTGCAAAATTTCGTTATATGAACTGAATAACCGGACAAATATATAAAAAGGTTTTGCTTTAAAAAGAATTTTTTATAAAAAAATTAATTTTTTATGTTCAATAGGTTACCATTTTGGGTAATAATGTAATGTTTTAGTCCAAAATTTGCCGGTCCAGTGAATACTTCTCCATCTGTTGAGAATCTTGAATCGCAACATTTATTAAAATTTCCATTGATTGTTTCGCCACATCGGAACAAAAATAATGAACTATCCATCTCTATTTGAGAACAGGCATTTCGAGGTTGGTAAGGACAAGTTCGTTCAAAAGCATAATATCTATTGTCAAAATGATGAACAACTACTACCCCTCTTAAACCACCCGATTCATATACGAACTGTCCTGTTTGTAAAAGTTTTTCGTACTGAGGAAGAGCTAAATTAATGGTAATATTAACCGGAACCTCATCTATTGGCTCGGGATTCAATTGATTTTTCTCACAAGCGCTTACGAAAAACAATAACAAAATAAAAAAAAATGATTTATTCATACTTATAAAAACCTTCTTTGGTTTTTCTTCCATGTAAACCTGCATCTACTTTTTGTTTTTGAATTCTACTTGGTCTGAATCGCGGTTCATGATTAAACAATTGATATTGACTCTCAGTTACCGAATAATTGGTGTCAACACCAATTAAATCCATCAAACTAAATGGTCCCATTTTAAAACCGGACGATGCCATTATTTTATCTATCGTTTCAAAATCCGTAACCCCCTCTTCTACCAATTTTAAGGATTCAACATAAAACAATCGCGCAACTCTATTCACTATAAAGCCTGGTGCATCTGCTGCCAATACGCCTGTTTTTTTCAGAGAAACAACAAATTTCTGAGCCACTTCTATAACCGAAGCCTCTGTCTTTGCCCCTTTAATAATCTCAACTAACTTCATAATTTGTGCAGGATTAAAAAAATGTATCCCTAACACCAATTGAGGTAAACTTAATGAAGCTGCTATTTTAGTAATAGGGATTGATGAGGTGTTACTGGCATATAAACACGCTGTTCCATTTATTTCAATTAACTTTTTGAATAGATTAACCTTTGGTTCTAATTGTTCTATAATAGCTTCTATAACTAAGTCGACTTTTAAATCATTTATATCTGTGGTTGTTTTTATTCTTGAGAGACATTTATGAAATTCTTCTTCATTTATTTTACCTAAACTTACTAATTTCGAAAAAGATTGTGAAAGTTGGGTATTAGCTTTGTCTAACACCGACTGATTTAAATCGAATAATACAACATCGTATGATGATTGTGAACACACTTGTGCTATGCCAATTCCCATGGTTCCCGCACCTGCTATTCCTATTTTTCTTATTTGTCTTTCTTCTTGCATTTTTTATTTTCTAATTAACCATGTTTCAGGATTTTGTTTGTCTTGATTGTACCAAATCTCAAAATGTATTTCAGATGCCCCCTCTTCGCCCTCAGCAACAGTTCCTATGGCTTGTTTTAAAGCCAATTCCTGACCTTGAGTTACTTGTATATCTCTCAACTTGGAATACACTGAATAATACTCACCGTGACTAACTAAGACCGCTTTTCCCATACCTGGAATTGTGATGATGGCGGTTACTGTGCCTTTGTGAATACATCTTGCTATGGCATTTTCGGGTGTACGAATGTCAATTCCATTATTTTGAATCATTACTTGGTCCAATTTGGCGTGGGGATGAGATCCAAATCGGTCGCTTATAAATCCTTTTTCAACAGGCCAAGGTAATTTTCCGCGGTTTGAGGCAAAATGGTCTGACACTAATTTTACTTCAGGTAACACTTCGTAGGTTTTTGGTGTTGCTTCCTTTGGTGGATTTTCTTTATTCCCTGTATTTGGTTTGGCTTTTGAAGCCGTTTGCTTGGCTTTTTCTGCTGCTTTTCTTTTAGCTTCTGCTATTTCACGAGCAATAATGGTATTGATTTGTGCATTTAAATTTTCCTTTGCTTTTTTCTGTTTTTCTAAACTCGCTTTCAGTTCGGCCTCTTTACCTGTTAATGCAACCACTACCTTGTTTTTTTCTTGCTTGTCTCCCTCTAGTTTCTTAACCTCAACTTGCTTGTTTACTGCTAAGGTTTCTTTGGATCCTTTTAATGCAAACAGTTCTTTTAGTTTTATCTCTAATGAAATTTTCTCTTCGTGTATTTTGGTCAAAAACTTCTCTTGTGCATTCGACAGATATTTGTTGAAACGCAATCTTTGAAACAATTGATTAAAACTTTTGGCTGCAAATAAATACAAGGAATTATTATACACTTTTTTGCTTTTATAAGTTTGGACTATTGCTTTGGCGTAATTTTTTTTCTCTTTCTCTAGTTGACTGTTAACGCTGTCTATTTCCAATTTTTTGGTTTCTATATCGCCACTCACAAAGGTAATCTCTTGGTTTAAATCGCTAATCAACTCCTCTCGCTTTTCTATCAACCTTGCAATGGCGGTTAACTCTTTGATACTTTGGGTTTTTTTATTCTTGGTTTCCTTAAGAATTTTTTGAGTTAATGCAATTTGCTGTTCGGTTTTTTTGCGCTTATTTTCTAACTCTTTTCTGCTTTGAGCTTGAATGAGAAAAAAACTAAAACACAAGAAAAAGGCTATAATTCTACTTAACTTTTGCATAAGATTGAGGAATGATAAATGGAAAATTAACTGGTGTATTGAATTCTGTGTCTTTAAAGTCCATTGTTACTAGCATTTCTTGCTTTTCATTTTTTGCTTTCAACATTGTATTTAACGGGAAATTATAGCCATTTATTACAGAGTAATTAGTATAATCGGCCGTAAAAACATTGTTATTTATTTGGTCTTTAATCATTGTTTGAAGAATAGTTAATACATTAATCAAATAAAAATGCTCTGTTAGGTAAGGTGATTGCAAATTACTTATTTTTAAGTTTTGTACGGTTTGTTCTCCCAATTGATACTCTTTTAAATTGAACAAAGGACGGGCTAGTAATAATCTTTGTAATTGAGGAATTTGTAAATCGACAGAGGTAATTTTCTTTAAATCTGCCATTTTATAGACCATATAATTGCGTTCCAATCTGTTTAAAATAACAACTGAATCTTTGTTCACAATAATCCTAGCGCCTTCAATACCAAACAAACTAACAGACATCCAAATGATTGAATCTTTGTACATTCTTATGGCTGCATCAAATGATTTGCTCTCTGAACCATTCTTATAGCTCATATCAATTTTAGATGAAAAATAAGTCCATTCAGTGACTGTTTGTTTTAAAATAGACTCTGCTGTAATCACGTTAACGCCTAATGTATCAATAGTTGGCTTTACCACCACTGGTATAACCATCTTATCTTTTCTACTTTTACAAGCTACTGACAAAAGCAAAATACTGATTATAAACAAACTGTATATTTTATTCCACATTCTTTTTATTCTTTACTTTTTGTTGTAATTTTATATTATTAGTATCATTTTCTAATGCTTTTTTCCAATAAATTAAATACTCTTCATTATTACCCATTTTGAAATATACATCGCCCAAAGTTTCGTTAACTTTAGGATTATTAGGACCCAACTCTAAAGCAGATTTTAGTACTTTAATGGCATCTTCCCATTTTTGTGATTTATAAAACACCAAACCTAATAAATATGATTCTGTAATGGTGTTTTCGTCCGATTTAAGGTAAAGTGTAGAACCTGTTTTTATGATATCCATTGCTCCTGAATATTGCTTATTTTGGATAGAAGCAAATGCCCATTGGTGGTAGAAATAGGACAAACTAGGATAAAATTCAATAGCCTCTTTACAAATACTTGCCATCAAAGTCCAATCTTGCAATCCCTCTGCTTGTTTAATCGCACCTGTCCAAGCTTCGTATAGATTAGGGTTTAATTGGTAAGCAACTTTGTAATAATACAATGCACTGTCCATTGACTTTACTTTGTCATAAAAATTGGCTATAGTAAAGTAAAAAGCACCTTCTTTGTTAGGAAAACTCTTAAGTGCTTCAATACATTGGTTCAATTCCGATAGGAAAGCGGTATCCTTTTCATATTGTTGGTATATGTAGGAAAATAACTTTGTTTTGGTTTGAAATCCTGTTTTTGTATCCGCCACTGCATTGTTTAAAAATTTAGTCGATTTGTCTTTTTGTTTATTCTCAACCGAAAACTTGTATAACTGATAATTAATTTCGAAATCGTGGGGATTTATATCCATGGCTTTTTCGTAATTCAACATGGCATTTTTAATGTCTTTATGTTGTTCGTACAACTTGGCATCGTCTATGTAATATTTCACTTTTCCTGGCGAAGCTTTTTTGATTTCATCGTACAAGGTGTGGGCTGATGTATAATCATTTAATGCCTTGTACAAATCTATCATCCTAAGGGTATTTTTAAGTTTGTATCCCACAGCTTTTTGATGTATTTTCCAACCCTCAATGGCTTTTGTAAACTCATTTTTTTGTTTGTATAAATCGTCTAACTCTTTAACTAATTGCTCATCATCCTGATTTTTTTCAAAACTGTTAGTCAAAACCTCTATAGCCAAATCTATGTTTCTGCTTCTTTTCAACAACCAAGCATAATTCAGACTAACATACACATTTTGGGGACTTAGTTGATATGCTTTAATAGCATTTTGCAAAGACAATTCCTCATTGTTAAGTTGTTGATACAACTTAGATAGTTCTAGGTAGGCAGTAGACTCTTCTTTATTTAATTCAACACATTTTTTAAAAAGTTTAAGTGCAGTTTCGGTATTACCAATTTCTTTTTGTGTGCAAGCTTCAATAAATACTTCGCTATAATTATTAGAAATCAAGAGCGCTTCATTTGCATACAGTGACTTTTTAGAACCTCCACAAGCACCCAATATTACTATTATTAAAGATAAAAAGGGGAGCGCTATAGCAGTTCTTTGGGTCATTTACGATTGAAAAGTACTGTAATCTCCGATGCTATAGGATTTAGAATTTCCATCCATTGTAACATGGTTGCCTATCATACTATTGGAGAATGAAATGTTGTGTATTTGTGTATTTTCTTGGATAATACTGTTTGAAATTTGACTATTTATTATTTTACTTCCTTTACCTATACTCACATGAGGACCAATGGTACTGCCTTCAATAACAACGTCATTGGCTATATAACAGGGTTCTATGATCGTAGTATTTACATACGTATTTATTTTTTCAAACTCATTTTTCTTAATTTCCAAAATTCTTTGATTGGTGTATACTGTAGCATCCTTATTACCACAGTCGAGCCATTCTTCTACTTCGCCTGGTTTAAACGCCAACCCTTTGTTTTTCATATTTTCCAAAGCATTGGTCAGTTGGTATTCGCCTTTTTCTTTGATATCATTTTCTATCAAATACTGTAATTCGCTCAACAAATTGTCACCATCTTTAAAATAATAAATGCCAATAATAGCTAAGTCTGAGACAAATTCTGTTGGTTTTTCAATAAAATCAGTAATGATACTTTCTTCATTCATTTTTACCACTCCAAACTGACTTGGGTTTGCCACTTTGTGTACCCAAATAATCCCATCGGCAGATTTATCTAAATCGAATTCCGCTTTGAATA
Source organism: Bacteroidia bacterium (assembly GCA_044377005.1). GTDB lineage: Bacteria > Bacteroidota > Bacteroidia > NS11-12g > UBA955 > JABMMZ01. The sequence continues at coordinate 25,076 of JBILJV010000015.1, read as the reverse complement.
ATGTATCCGCAAAAGCAACAATAACCTCACCTGTTAAATCGGGGGTTGCACACAGAACAGCGTGGGCAGTACCCAAGGCTTCCTCTTGGTAATATATTTTACCTTCAGCACCTATACTTTCTGCAATTTTCAGTAATTGAATCTCGACTTGTTCGCCAAAATCGCCAATAATAAACGACACTGTATTGATTTTATCATTACATACCGCCGCTATGTCCTCCACAAGTCTTTGAACGATGGGCTTGCCTGCAATAGGTAATAAAGGTTTAGGAACTGTTAAAGTATGGGGTCTCATTCGTTTGCCCATTCCAGCCATTGGGATGATAATATTTATTCCACTCATTTTTTTATTGTTTAAGTCCGGTGTGACCGTAGCCTCCGGCACCTCTTATTGTTTCTGTTAATACTTCTGTTTCTAGCCAAATGGCTTGTTCATGTTTGGCAATCACCATTTGTGCAATTCTATCACCCGATTGTATTTCGAATTGGGAATCGCTTAAGTTGATGAGCAACACTTTAATTTCACCGCGATAATCGGCATCTATCGTTCCAGGAGAATTTAAAACCGATATGCCGTGTTTTAATGCTAATCCACTTCTTGGTCTTATTTGCGCTTCGTAACCCATTGGCAATTCAATAAACAAACCAGTTGGTATTAGCACACGTTGAAGCGGCTTTAAAACAATAGTCTCATCCGTAAATGCAGCAATATCAACACCTGCAGACCACTCTGTTTGGTAGCTAGGCAAAGAATTATTGCTTTTGTTTATGATTTTGACCTGCATATGCTATTGTGTTGCAAATTTATTCTTTTTTCGCTTAGGTTGTAACACCCATATTATCAACAGCAACAACGCCAAAAATATCAATTTTGTTAAAATACTTAGATAAATGATATTGAAATGACTATTTAATTCGACATTTAGTCGCCAAGCTGCCAAAGAAAGACCGATTATAAGTAGATATTTAAAGGGTTGGTAAGGAATAGTAAAGTATTTAGAACCTAAACCATAAGCTGCTAAGCACATAAAAATATAAACCCCTAGTGTAATGTATGCACAAGCCATAAAGCCATATAGAGGAATTAAAAACAAATTTAAAGAAATGGTTATTAATGCAGCAACAATAGCTATCAATGCACCAAACTTAGTATTATTGCTTAGTTTATACCAAACACTTAAATTGTAATAAATGCCTAAAAACAAATTGGCTAATAATAAAATTGGTACCACATACAAACCCCTTTCATCTTCAAAAAAAGCTTGTTTCTTGATAAATAAATGCGCCAATTCATTAATAAACAACATACAAGCCAGAAAAATGAAAGAACACACACCCACAAACCAATACATGACATCGGCATACACCACTCTGTTTTCCTTACTGTCTTGTTGTTTGAAAAAGAAAGGTTCAGCGGCAAATTTAAATGCTTGAACAAACATGGTCATTACCATAGTTAGTTTATAAAAAGCACCATAAATACCATTTTGATAGGACCCCTCTGCTGCGGGTAACAAACGAATTAACAAAGTTCTGTCTAGAGTTTCATTGACTATACCTGCCAAACCAATAAACACCATGGGCCAAGCATATTTGAGTATTTTTTTATATAAATTAGTATCAAATTTAATGCGAATATTGATAACTAAGGGCCAAAGCAAAACAAAAGAAACTATACTAGCCACAGCATTAGCTACTAATACCAAAGTAACCTGACTGTATGATTGAAGTATTAAAGGCGTGAAAAACAAAAACCAAAGGTTTAAACCAACATTAACCAGTATATTACTTAGTTTTATTAGGGCAAATTTTAATGGTTTTTCCTCGTATCGTAAGCGAGCAAAAGGCAACGCAGACAGGGTATCAAATACAAGGAAAATAAGACAACACCATACATAATCTGTGCGATGTGGAAAACCTAAAAATTGCGCACTCGATTGATTAAAGACTGAAACAACTAAGGCGAAAATAAGCGTTGTTAGCATTATACTTTTTTGAACAATAGCATATACTTTTTTGGGTTCATTTCCATTTCTAATAAAATTAAAATAAGCTGTTTCCAGTCCATATGTAAGTAAAATATTTAAAAAAGCAATCATAGCAAAAACCGCAGTAATATCGCCATAATCGCCTACATTATTTAGTTTGGCAGTGTGTGGTATTACCAATAAAAAATTAATAAATCGTCCAAGCATGGAACTTAAACCATAGATGGCAGTTTGTCCAGCTAATTTTTTTATCATTTGCACTCAGGCAAATGTAAAGTTTTTATAGTTTATTAAAAACCAAACTATTTATAAAAAAATATCCCGACCAATGAGTCGGGATATTTTTTGTTTAGTTTGTTCACTTTAAACTAAAGTTTAGATAATGGAACTTTAGCAAAACTTTACATTAGAATTTCTAATATAAAATGTGTGATTTAGTGATACAAATATAAATGTAATTACTATAAAAACAAATTTAATTACTTAAAAATCAGCAAATTAGTATTAACAACTTAAAAACTGATAGATTTATTTAGGAATATAATACTAAAAACCATTAACTTTGCATTTCAAGTTTTTCATAAAATTTGTGATTTAGTCCGGAAAAAACCCTCCCATAAAGAGGGTTTTTCCGGTTATATACGGTTTTGGCAATTATTTATCATTATTTCTAACACCAATAGCCCCATTTCTGAATTTAGTTATTGATTATTCCTGAAATCTTGGTAAGCAATAGTAATACCTTCCTCTAACTCAACTTGATGTTTCCACCCTAAGCCTTGTAATAAACTTACATCCATTAATTTTCTTGGCGTACCATCTGGCTTACTTGTGTTAAAAACCAATTCACCTTGGTATCCTATTACTTTCTTTACCAAATATGCCAAATCTTTGATACTGATATCATGCCCTACTCCTATGTTTACAAACTGCTTTTCGTTGTAATGCTGCATTAAAAACAAAGCAGCTGATGCCAAATCATCGGCAAACATAAACTCTCTTAATGGAGTCCCTGATCCCCATATTTCTACTTCGGATTGCTGTTTTTCTTTTGCTTCGTGAAATTTCCTAATTAATGCTGGCAACACGTGACTATTCTCTGGATGATAATTGTCATTGTATCCATACAAATTAGTAGGCATTACACTAATAAAATTACACTGGTATTGGTCTCGGTAGGCTTCGCACATTTTAATACCTGCTATTTTGGCTATGGCATAAGGTTCATTTGTAGGTTCCAAAAGCCCTGTCAATAAATAATTTTCTTTAAGTGGTTGTGGGGCCAACTTAGGATAAATACAACTGCTGCCAAAAAACATTAATTTTTTAACCTCGTTCAAATACGATTGGTGAATAATATTGTTTTGGATACATAAATTATCGTGCAAAAATTCGGCACGATAAGTATTATTGGCAACGATACCGCCAACTTTGGCAGCTGCTAAAAAAACATAATCGGGTTTTTCGGTTTCAAAAAAATGAGCCACAGCTGCCTGATTGCGCAAATCTAACTCTTTGGAACTTCTGCTTATAATATTGGAGTATCCAGCTTTTATTAGAGCTCTACAAACTGCACTACCCACCATACCATTGTGCCCTGCTACATATATCTTTGAATTGATTTCCATTTATTCGAAATAACTCAATGTGTTGAAACCACCTGCCTTTAAATACTCGTCCTTTTTCATCAAATGTAAATCTGATTTCATCATGTCCTCTATCAAGTCGTCTAAACTGTATTTAGGTTCCCAATTCAATTGTGTTCTTGCTTTATTGGCATCTCCAATTAATAAATCCACCTCTGTAGGACGGAAATATTTTGGGTCCACTTGAATTATGGTTTTACCAATCTCTAAGGCAGATTTTTTGAGTCCCATCTCTTCTACCTTATTTTCATCAATACTTACTATTATTCCTTTTTCATTTTCATTTTCTCCTATAAATCCAATATCTATACCCAAATATGCAAATGCTTTTCTTGCAAATTCTCTTATTTCTGTGGTTTTACCTGTTGCTATCACATAATCTTCGGCTTTTTCTTGTTGCAATATCAAATACATGGCCTCTACATAATCTTTGGCATGTCCCCAATCTCTTTGGCTATTTAGGTTTCCTAAGTATAATTTATCTTGCAAACCCAAAGCAATTTTTGAAGCTGCTCTTGTTATTTTTCTTGTTACAAATGTTTCTCCCCTTACAGGTGATTCGTGATTGAACAAAATACCATTACAAGCGTACATTTTGTATGCTTCTCTGTAATTTACAGTTATCCAATAGGCATACATTTTGGCAACGGCATAAGGTGAACGTGGATAAAATGGTGTTTTTTCCGATTGTGGTATTTCTTGAACCAAACCATACAACTCCGAAGTAGAAGCTTGATAAATTCTGGTTTTATTAATCAATCCGCAAATTTTAATGGCTTCTAACAAGCGTAAAGTTCCTATTCCATCGGCATTTGCGGTGTATTCAGGCGTTTCAAAACTAACATGCACATGGCTTTGTGCTGCCAAATTGTATATTTCATCAGGCTGCGTCTCTTGTATTAATCTAATTAAATTAGTGCTATCTGTTAAGTCACCATAATGCAACTTTAGTTGTGCATTAGGCACGTGTGGGTCTTGGTATAAATGGTCTATTCTGTCGGTGTTAAACAAAGAACTTCTTCTTTTGATACCATGCACCATGTAGCCTTTTTTTAACAAGAATTCTGCTAAATAAGCACCATCTTGTCCGGTAATTCCTGTTATGAGCGCAACTTTCATTGATTTTTGTTGTTAATTTGCAGTTATAAACTGCAAAAATAATAAAATTTGTTACTAATCTATTCACAAGATATCAGTCCAAGATTGGAATATGTCGTTTCTTATCTTTTTAAGGAGCGCTTAGGCGTTATTTTCCAACATTCTACTAGCTTGGAGGAGGCCCTTCAACATGTTGGTTTGGTTATCAATTATTCCAATGATTCCATTCCTCGTTCTTTACAAATTATCCCTACTGATATTTTGTTTCAATCTACTATTGATTATTGGGACCTAGACTTTTCCGATAATGAACACAATCCTATTGAAATAAAAGCCACCGACCACTTGCTATCATTCGACTTGTTTTCAGCAGTATTCTACCTACTAAGCCGTTACGAAGAATACACTACAATGGACATTGACAAGGATGAACACCAGCGTTTTGATGTACACACTAGCAGTTTGTTTAAAGCCGAATGTTTGCAATATCCTTTGGTGGATATTTGGCTTATGTCTTTCAAAAAATTATTGATTAGTGATTATGCCGTTGACTCAAATTTGTTCAAAAAAGATGCATTTTACATTCAAGCAACAATAGATATAGATTCCATATTCGCATACAAAGGAAAAGGCTTTAAAAGAACCCTTATGGCAAGTATAAACGACCTTTTTTGTATGCGTTTTAGTAATTTTTCACAACGTATAAAGGTATTGTTGGGCAAGCAAAAAGACCCTTTTGATAATTTCGATGAGTTGATTCAACTGTTTGATGAATTCAATACCAAAGTACACTTTTTTTTCCAAATAGGCCCTTATGGACCGTTCGACAAAAATATAGATGCCAAGCACTCGCGATACAAGGAAATAATTGAAAAAATTCAAAAACATGGTCACTGTATTGGCATTCATCCTAGCTACCAATCAGATAGCAATATTGAAAAAGTTAAAGCTGAGATTCATACACTTCAACAAATCACCAATCAAGCCATCAAAAGCTCCCGACAACATTACCTTAGATTCCAATTACCTCAAACATACGAATGTTTGTTAAACCTTGGTATTACTCAGGAGTTTTCCATGGGCTATTCTAATCAAACTGGATTTAGGGCAGGAACTGCATTTCCTTTTTATTGGTTTAATTTAAAAAAGAATAAAAGTACCTTTTTACAAATCGTTCCTTTTTCGGTAATGGATGTTTGTTTTAAGGAATACTATGGCGATGATGAACAATCGGCAATAAATAAAACCGAACATGTAAAACAACAATTAAAAACATTAAATGCTCCCTTTTGTTTTGTATTCCACAATGAAAGTTATAGTGAAATAAACGGATGGAATCATTGGAAAAAAGTGATTAGACACTGGCTCAATGCATAAAATAAAATACCTTACACACCGCGAAATAGATAAGGCTAAATGGGATAAAACCATTGGCAAAAGCTACAATGGATTGGTGTATGGGTATAGCTTTTTTTTGGACTCCATGGCTAATAAACATTGGGACGCCCTTGTATTGGGTGACTATGAAGCTGTATTTCCCTTGGTTTGGCGAAGTAAATTTGGAATCAAATACTTGTATCAACCTTATTTTTGTCAACAATTAGGTGTGTTTTCTCCTACCAAAATTAGCACCCAATTGTTGGATCTATTTTTGGAAAATATTCCAAGCAAATTCAGGTATATTAACATCCATTTGAACTACGAAAATATCATTTTCAAACCAAATATCAGTTTTATCAATCGGACCACCTTTCAATTGAATTTGAACCAAGCTTATATCAATTTGTATGACAATTACAGCGATGATGCTAAAAAAAACATAGCCAAAGCAACCCTTAAAGGATTTGAGTATGAAAAAACAAAAGCGTTGGAAACCGTAACAGATGTTTTCTTTAAAGCCTATGGCACGCATTATCCACAACAAGAGGTTTTGAAAAACACAATATTAGGTTGTATGCAAAAAGCTATAGAACTAAACAAAGGTTTTTGCAGAAGTATTGTAAGTGAAAGTGGCGAATTATGGAGTGCAGGTTTCTTTTTCATATCAAATGGTTACATCCACTATGCCATTGCTGCACCAACAGATGCAGGCAAAATGGTTGGCGCTACTCACTTACTCATTGATGAAGTCATCAAAGAATTTTCTAATCAAGCCCTAATTTTCGATTTTGAAGGTTCGGACATTAAAAGTGTCGCGTATTTTTACTCTAAATTTGGTTCACACAAAGTGCATTATTTGCAAATTAAAGCCAACCGATTGCCATTTTGGTGTCGGTTTTTGAAGAAAGGTTGATTATAAAATTTTAATAAAAAAATATATTTATTATCAACCGAAAACAATGATTATTGGAGATTTAGCTCGAAAATATTTGATTTAAATAAAAGGGAAATTGTAGTCTATTAATAATATTTTTCAATTTTATTTGTTTATTGAAATAGATTAATTGAATTTCATAGCATCATTAATTCCAAAAAAAATAAAACTGTTATAGGTATAAATGTATAAAACATATTCATTAAGACTATTGTAGTATTCTAATCTAATTAGAATCAAAACGATATTTGTTTTAGAGTTGTTCTTAAAGCGTTGATTCCTTAAATTTGCCCCTAATGAAAATTATCTGTATTGGAAGAAACTATGGTAAACATGCATTGGAATTAGGCAACAGTATTCCTGATCAACCAGTTATTTTTTGCAAACCTGATACGGCACTTTTAAAAAATAATGAGCCTTTTTACCACCCCGATTTTAGTAACGACATTCATCACGAAGTGGAACTCGTTATCAAAATAGACAAAATAGGTAAATCTGTGTTGCCCAACTTTGCCCATCAATATTATTCCTCCATTAGTTTGGGTATAGATTTTACGGCCCGTGACATTCAAAATAATCTAAAAACAAAAGGTTTGCCTTGGGAACTTGCCAAATCCTTCGACCATTCAGCAGTGATCGGTGAATTTGTTCCTCTTCACAATCAAGATATCCAAAACATTAATTTTAGTTTAAATAAAAACGGCACAATGGTTCAAAAAGGGAATACCTCGGACATGCTATTTACTGTAAATGAAATTATTTGTTTTGTGTCCCAATACATGACCCTAAAAACAGGTGATTTGATTTTTACAGGTACACCTGAAGGAGTTTCTAAAGTTTCTATTGGCGACCGTTTGGAAGCTTTTTTGGGTGAACAAAAACTACTGGATTTTTTGATTAAATAATGAGAATTATTGTCCTCTCTTATGTTCTATTTTTATCACTTTACCCATTAAAGGCACAACCCTATGGTCAATTTCCAAGCAATGATTTTATTCCTCCGTTTGAAGGTAAACTAGAAATTATTGGCACTTTTTGCGAACTGCGAAACAATCATTTCCATGGCGGTTTGGATATTCGTACCGATTCCAAAATAGGACGACACGTTTTGGCGATTGGAGATGGTTATATTTCACGTATCAATATTTCAACACACGGCTATGGTAAGACGTTGTATGTTACTCACAAAAACGGATATACCAGCGTGTATGCCCATTTACACGATTTTCCTGAACCTATCAAATGGTATATTAATAAAAACCACTCTCTTCTACAAACGTTTGAGATGGAACTTTACCCTGAACCAGATTTATTACAAGTAAAAAAAGGACAACACATAGCATACAGCGGCAATACCGGAGGTTCACAAGGCCCACATTTACACTTCGAAATAAGAGATACCAAAACCGAAGAACCTGTCAATCCTTTGTTTTTTGGAATAAAAATGAAAGATGTTCTTCCGCCTGCCTTTCGCAGTCTGTATCTATACAAAAAAGATTCATTGGAAAAACTCTACAATGGACATTATTCCTCAAAGGCTTTAAATCTTAAAAACAGAACCATTACTTTGCCTTATGGCACTTACGCTTTTGGCGCTCATTTGGTCGACTATGCCTTGTCTGCAGGTGACAATAATGGTGTCAATTATTTGGAAGTATTTCAAAACAAAAACTTAATTTATCAATGCCATATCGAACGGTTTTCGTTTGCCAAAAACCGAATGATGAATAACTACATCGATTACAAACGCAACAAAGAATCGGGGGTAAAAATGCACAAACTGTTTATAGATGATGGCAGCACATATGATTTTTGGAAAACATCTCCCACAGATGGTTGGTTCAATATCTATGATAGCATTCCTAAGGTCTTTAAAATAGTCGCTAAAGATGCATATGGCAATCACAAAAGCATGGAAATAACCATTATTGGACATCAAGATAAAGGATTACAGATAAGAGAATATTTTTCATACAGCAAAGATTTTAAACATTGTATTGCCCAACAGGCAAACACCATAGAATTTGGCAAGGAATGTATTGTGAAATTTGAACCAAATACCTTTTACAGTGATTATAAGTTGCCTTACAAACAAATATCATCAACTTCATACCGTGTAGGCGTGGAAAATGTTCCTGTCGATAAGAAATTTGAAATTAAGTTTTTACTCAATCCAAGACAGAGTTTACTCGCCAACAAACTGACCATTTGCCAATCGAATGGGAAATCATTTGGTGGCGAATACCATCATTTATACTTCAGTACCAAAGTGAAAGAGTTGGGGACTTATTATTTAGCAATAGATACTGTCAAACCAACTATTCAAGCTGTAAGTATGAATAAAAATGGTTATTTTTCATTCATCATAAAAGATTACCTTTCTGGAATAAAGGATTATGATTTTTATATTGATGATGAGTGGGTATTGCTTGACTATGAATCTAAAAACAGCTTAATTTCTGGTAGAATTCCCAATAAATTAGGCTCGGGCAAACATCTTATCAAACTAATTGTTAGAGATCATAGAGACAACGAGAAACATTTCACTAAAATAATACAAGTACCATGATAGAAGCAGGACAAAAAGCACCCGAATTAAACATCAAAGACCAAAACGGTAATATAAGAACTTTGACCGAATTTAAAGGCAAGAAACTTGTTTTATATTTTTATCCAAAAGATGATACACCCGGTTGTACTGCCGAAGCTTGTGATTTAAGAGACAATTACAGTCGTTTTATAAGTCAAGGTTATGCCATTTTAGGTGTTAGTCCTGATACTGAAGCAAAGCACCAAAAATTTATTGCTAAGTACGAATTACCTTTCGACTTGTTGGCAGATACTGAACACACTGTTGCAATGGCATATGGCGTGTGGGTCGAAAAAAGCATGTATGGCAAACAATACATGGGTATAGCCCGCAAAACTTTTGTTATCAACGAAAACGGCTTAATTGAAACGGTTATAGAAAAAGTAAATACAAAAGCGCATACTGCTCAAATTTTGTAGTTTTACTTCTTTTTAACCGTCGATTGTTTTTTGGATTTACTCTTATTTTTCTTTTCCTCAGTTACTTTTACAGCCCTTACAGGTACTAATTTTTCTTTGCGTTTTAAGAACATTGACATTTGTGGTTTTTCTTGTGTTCTCCAATTGAGTTTTTCTAAGTATTTTTCACTTTCAGGAAAAGCATTCATAGGATATATTTTACCTATAGGTTGTCCATAAAACTTAATGTGACTGACTTTGGATGAATCTATAAAAATCAACATTTTTTTGCAAGCCTCTTTATTTACACCTGAATATTCGGCTGTGTCTGTGTCATTATCCCTAATGTAATATATTATTTGAGCATTGCCATCAACCAATACCTGACTGAGTTTATTGTCATTAAAATAATTGACCATATTTACACCCGATATTTGATTGTAGTAATTGGGCTTAACTTGCGAAGCAATGAAAGCATTTACCTTAACAAATAACTGATAAATTTTTTTATTGCGCAACAAAATGTACATGGTATCTCCTGTAATCTGATTGTTCTCATTCCACAAAATTGGATTTTGATACAAATTAATTTGACTGTCCTTGAAATTATATAAAAGTGAATCACAATGACCAATTAAATCTTTTTGGAGAATTGAGGTGTTATGGAAAGCCTTCATCATTCTGTGGTTAGAATCATTGAGGTAATAAAAAGTGTCTGCAAGGATAAAAAAAGTGTCATCTGTTTCCATTTTTTGGGCCATTGGACTGTGTGTAATCCAAGTTTCTTTTCTTTGTTCGTAATACAAACCACGCTGACCATACACTTGAATTTTTTCTATCGTATCTGTAAGGACAATATTGCCTATTCCTCTTCCTTCGCCTTTCTTTTTATCATACAGCAAACTGTCAGCTTTGATGGTATTTGAACCGCTTTTAATAGTGGCTTCCTTGCTAAATTGCGCTTTTTCAGTTTTGGTATTGTACCACCCATATTGGCATAAAATAGTAGATTCTTCATTTACAATCTTAGTTGGTCCGTAAAAATAAGCAGTTTTGGAATTAGAAAAATAATCTAATGTATCCGAAAACATGGTATATTCAGGGGTTCTAAGTACAACTTCTTTTTTAAAGTTAAACAAATTGGAACGCTTAAAATAAGTACCTCTACCGCTTGTTAGGGTGGTGGAACCATTCACTATTTCAGCATAGTTTGTATAAAAACCAGTTTGATTGACCGTGTTGTATAAAATAGATGTGGTTTTTAAGGTCATTTGGTCATCCCTCAAAATCACTTGTTTGCCATTGACCATGGCAGTTTTAGTCGCCTCTTCGTATTTCAAATAATCGCCACCAGAAAGGTAAAAAGTATCTGGTTGAAAAATAACAATATTGCCATAACCTTCAATAATGCCTTTTTCCGTCTTACGAATGGCACTGTCGCATTGTATAGTTACTCCGTTGTGTTTAATAACAACATTTTGGGCAATAGTGGTTTCTTTTTTAATTTGATTAATAGATAAACGTTCGCCACCAATGATTTGCACTTCGGTTTGCGAGTGTAATCCTAGTGCTAAAATACACAATATTGCGACTAAATATACCTTCATTTTTTGGAATCTATGAACAGGTTCAATTAACATGCCAAAGATACAGCAAAGTATAATCTTTCAAATAGGGAATAAATTATCGATACGAAATATACTCTGGTCTGGAGAAAAACATTGCAAGTCAATCTTTATAGAAAAGATGCATAATTAGCATGTGAGGCAAACTGATGCAAGCAATAAAGACAAAGAAATACGACCAAAATGAGAGCTTTATCTCTGAAATAAAAACAGCCTTCATTAATATAAGTGCAAAAATAAGCAAGGCTCCCAATACATACGGAATGGCTTTTTTGTACAAAAAAACTGACCCAACGGATAAGCCTTCTTGCAAATGTTGCCAAGCATTGTAACTATGTTGAAACACAAAATATAGAGCAAATGCCAATGGTAATGGCACAAATAGACCTGCAAGTAATATCATTAATAACCCCGAAAACAGTGTTTGTTGTGCAATTAATCTATGGTAAATTAAGTATAAAAAACCTAACACAGCAATAAACAAACTTTGAAATGGAAAAATAGATTGGTATTCATTCAAATACTGTAAGCCTTGAATATGACTAATAACTTGTATTGATTCGGTATAATGTGTGACTATTATAAACAATAAAATAGAAAGCCCATTTAAAAACGCTCTAATATACTGTTGAATGGTTTTCACTTGAACACCAGTTTCTTCCAATTCCGATTCACCAAAATGGAATGCGGAGTATAACACAAATAAAACCAAAGAGACTATTGGTTGAAATTGCCATAAAATAAAGTAAAATAGAACAATCGCTAGATATTTAAGAATAAAAAACGGGAGATAATTCAGTGTTTTACCTTTGTACAAAAGATGATCTACGGCACCATGTGGAATGCCTATCCATAAAAGACCTACAAGTATGATGACATAAGAAAAGTAACTTGCTATAGTTGGGTTAAATACTTGGATCATTAAATAAATAACAACAGAAAAAAACACGCCTAAATACCTGAGTTGATTTTTATTTATTAGGTTAATCCAAACTGCCTTTAAAAATGGTGTCCAAGGCAGGGAAGAAAACAGTTTAATTTCTTGAAGTAAAGTTGTTTTTTCGTCCAAAAACGCAAACACAGTTTGAATGGATTGACTTTTGAACAATTTTGAAAAAATGGGTTTCCCAAGGAAAGGCCATTTTTGTAATATGATAAGCAACAAAGTGTCATAAAACTTAAATCTTTTCTTTGATTCTATGTTTATTTTGTTGAAATGGTCTGTGTTATTATTGGCTATTTTGGCAGAGACAATAGAAGCAAATTCAAACATATTTTTGAATCCGTAACCTGTACTTGGTTTTATTAAATTGGCTCTTGCGCCTGTATTTAAAACCCCTTTGTGTTCACTGTGTGGATTGGTGTAATTGGTCATGGGAATACAACCAAACTCTTCAGCTATCACTTGATAGTTGCCATACACTTCTTTGATTTTTTTATCCAAAATTGCCTTAGCATAAGGTATCTGAATGGTTTCTGAACCAAAGCGAGTTAGTTCTATCAATGACTCACGAGAAGAAAACGGGAGGGTATATACAAATTGGGTATAGTTACTTTGGTCAACATTAAAATTCATCATTTCGAAAGCATTTTCTTGAAAAACCTCATTGTCGCACCTTACATGTACGCCATAAAAAGATTGGTTCAGAAAAATCTCCGAATTTTTTAAGTTTTTACAAGAAGGGGGTCTGCTATCAAACACGAAATGGGCACTATATGTTCCCTCGGAAGTATGCACAAACTGAATAGCAGCCTCGCTAGAAAGGGTTTCCACTTTGAGTGAAAAAACAGGAAAATTGTTGTTGTGTACTATTTGCAAAATATGCGCATACAAGTCGATACTTTGAATGTAATAATAAACTTGATTTTGGATGTTTTGCAGTGGAGAATCATTTACCACAATAGCATTGTAAGAATGAGTAATAAGTGGTTTTAAATCATTTACAATTGGGTCAGTAGGGGCAGCCCAAAAACAATACGTTTTGTCGTTAAGGTTTTTTTTATCAGGCTCAAAAATGGCCACTTTTTTAGATTCCAAAAGGCCTGATTGAAGCAGTTTTAATAAAATCAAACTGTTACTAGCACCCAATCCTATAAACACATAGTCGTAAATAACATTCATGTTATTTATACTTGTATTTAAAATTTGATTTTGCACTTGTAATTATTTGAAAATTTTAACAAAAAAAGAAGGCTATACTAATGAAAATATAGCCTTCCGTTATTTATAAGTTTATTTGTTTAAATTTAATTAATCTTCTTTAGTTCTACTTAAAGCATAGATAACCAAACCGAAACCAATTTTGTTAATAGCATCAGCAATGTTGTAAACGATATCCATAGCGTGAGCAGCAGCAGCAGGGTCAGAAACCAATTGCATGCCGAACAATCCACCTGGAGTTCCTAAAATATAACCTAGCGGATAGATAGCCCATCCTACTAATACGAACCAACCTAAAATTTTAGTTGCTTTTGCTACTTGAGCACCAGCAGTCTGAGCCAATTTAGCTACTTCACCAAACCACACTAAATAAACAATGTAGAAGTAAGCTGCACCAGAAATTACACCCCACAATACACTTCCGTCTCTGTCTAATACTTCACCTACATAACCTGTAATTAACATTACCAATGAAGCCAAGATTAATTTCCATAACAAAGCAATTTTTGCACCTGCTTTTTTGGTAATTAAATAAAACTCAACACACATTAAAGGCACTGTTAAAATCCAGTCAACATATCTAAAGAATGTTGGTGAATCACCTGTTTCTAAATTGTAGCTTCTCATGTAGTAGTAGTGAACTGCTGCAATAAAAGTAATTAAACCAGAAACCAAAACTGAAGTTCTCCATTTAGCTGAAGTGTTGTTTAATTCTAAAAAGAAGAAAACTGAAGCGGCCATCATAGCCATTGTTCCGATAAAAAACGTAAAGGCTACGTAATTATCGCTTGCGATTTTTAAATGTTCCATTTTGTATTTTTTTAAATTTCCCTACTCATTTGGCTTTTCGGATTTCGCCCATTTTTTGAAAAAGTGTTTTTGTCACTTTTGTTTAACAATTATTAAACACAATTAAATAACTAATTGTTTTTAATAATTTGAAAATAATTTAAAATAATACATAAATTATTGATTATTAACGTAATAAATATTTTAAAAAATATAATTATTTTCAAAAAATTGTAAAATCAACATTAAAAAATTTGAATAAAAACATTGCCTAACGAAATAATTCGTTAAAAAACATAATTCAATTCAATGAATTTAAAATAAATAATAAAAAGTAATGTATATAAATATCGACTTAATTAAAGGTTATCATTTTTAGATAACAATGGATTACCCGGCCCAATTTTCTCTATCTAAGCTACGGTATTGAATGGCTTCGGCTAAGTGTTCAATTTTTATCTCTTCAGATTGTTCCAAATCGGCAATTGTTCTGCTAACTTTCAAAATTCTGTCGTAAGCCCTTGCACTCAAATTTAACCGTTGCATAGCCGTTTTTAATAATTGTGTTCCTGCTTCGCTTATTGGACATAAATCTTTAATTTGATTACTCGGCATTTGGGCATTGCAATATACTCCTGTAGATTTTTCGGAATATCTAATTGACTGAGTATCTCTGGCTTTTTGAACTCGTTCTCTTACCAACAGGCTACTTTCATTGTTGCGTTTTCTACTTGATAACTCTTCAAAACTGACAGGAGTTACCTCAATATGAATATCAATTCTATCTAAAAGAGGTCCACTTATTTTACTTAAATACCGTTGAACTATTCCCGGTCCGCATACACAGTCTTTTTCGGGGTGGTTATAATATCCACACGGACAAGGATTCATACTTGCTACTAACATAAAACTAGCAGGATAGTCAACTGAAAACCTTGCCCTAGAAATATTGACTTTCCTGTCTTCTAATGGTTGACGCATAACTTCCAAAACAGTTCTTTTAAATTCGGGTAATTCATCCAAAAACAACACGCCGTTATGTGCTAAGGAAATTTCGCCTGGTTGAGGTGTATTTCCACCACCCACAAGCGCCACATCGCTAATGGTATGGTGAGGAGAACGAAATGGTCTGTGAGCAACTAAGCTGGCATTGTCGCCCAACTTTCCTGCTACAGAATGAATTTTAGTAGTTTCTAAAGCTTCTTGCAGGGTCATGGGAGGCAATATGGTTGGCAATCGCTTTGCCAACATTGTTTTACCAGCTCCAGGAGGTCCTATTAATATGATATTGTGACCCCCTGCCGCTGCTATTTCCATGGCTCTTTTGATATTCTCCTGACCTTGCACGTCTGCAAAATCCAAGTCAAAATCATTCACTCTGTCGGCAAAATCACTTCGAGGGTCTGCGGTTACTTGTTTCAACTGATGTGTGCCATTAAAAAAACCAACCACATCGGTTAATTTTTCAACCCCATACACCTCCAACCCTTTTACAATTGCTGCCTCTTTGGCGTTTTGCATAGGCAAAATAAATCCTTTAAAACCTTCCTTTTGTGCTTGAATAGCAATAGGTAAAGCCCCTTTAATTGGTAAAATACTCCCATCCAAAGACACCTCGCCCATTATAATATATTGCGTTAACTGTTCAGGTGAAACAATTTGATCACTCGCTGCTAAAATTCCAGTGGCTATTGTTAAGTCATAAGCGCTGCCTTCCTTTTTAATATCAGCAGGGGCCATATTCACTACAATTTTCTTCCGTGGCCACAATAATTCATTATTTTTAAAGGCGGTTTCTATTCTGAGCGAACTTTCTTTTACGGCATTATCAGGCAACCCAACTAATGCATAAAAGGCACCATCACCACTCACATTTACTTCTACAGTAATAGTATACGCATTTACGCCGTATACAGCCGAACCAAAAGTTTTAACAAACATAGTATTATCAATTATAAAATATACAAAAAAATCAAAAATTAAGCAACAGATTGCTCAATGTAATCTATCAAACTATGAATACATTTGATATGAATCTCCTGAGCCCTGTCAGCATATTTGGAATAAGGAGCTCTTATTTCCACATCGCATAAAGAAGCCATTTTACCACCATCTTTTCCTGTTAATCCTACCACTTTCATCCCTTTGGCTTTTGCAACATTAATAGCATTAATTATATTAACAGACTGACCGCTAGTACTTATTGCCAATAATACATCATTGCTATTTCCCAGTGCTTCCACATATCTTGAAAAGACATACTCGTATCCATAATCATTACCAACACAAGACATATGACTAACATCTGAAATTGAAATTGCCGGTAAAGCTTTTCTATTTTCACGATATCTACCAGAAAGCTCTTCAGCAAAATGCATGGCATCACATAAACTACCACCATTTCCACAACTCAAAATCTTTCCTCCAGATTGAATAGAATCAACCATTATTTGACCAGCATTTTTTAGTGCTACAAAATTAGCCTCATTATCTATAAACTGTTGAAGGATTATAGTGGCTTCGTTAAAATGAGATTTAATGTTTTCCATCGTTTATTTGTTTCTTTTTTTAAACTCCTTTACACCTTCTTCCAAGAACTTTAAGAATTCTTCAGTATCAAATTGTTTCTTGTTAATTTCACTGCCTTCAGGTTTTCTAAGTAGCTCTTCATCATTATCCAATAAGCAATACATAGGTTGTGATGAAGAATTGAAATAGCAAATTTGTATTTCAGCATTTTTCTTACCCAAAGTTGTGATTTTTTGTTGACTAAATTTTCCAATAAAATAGTCCGACTCAGGCAACTTAATTTTTTTGTCATCTACAAAAAGAGAAGCTATTACATATTCTTCATTTAATATCTTAAGTACTCTAGGGTCACTCCAAACCAATTCTTCCATTTTTCTACAATTAACACAACCGTGTCCTGTAAAATCGATGAACAATGGTTTTTTAAGCTCTTTTGAACACGCCACTGCTTCTTCATAATCAAAATAAGCATTAAGTCCATGAGGAATATGTAATTCATTGGCGTAACTAGGTTTTGAACACATGTTTCCTTTAATGCCATTTACTTCTCTTAACGATCGATTAATATCAAAATCTTGAGTACTCATAGGAGGTAAATATCCTGCTAAAGCTTTGAGAGGTGCGCCCCACAAACCAGGAATCATATACATAACAAAAGAGAAAGTTAAAACAGTAAACAACAATCGGGGAACTCCCAGGAATTTTAATTCACTGTCATGTGCAAATTTTATTTTACCCAACAAGTAAACACCCATTAATCCGAAAATAATAATCCATAAACTTAAATAAACCTCTCTATCCAACAAATGCCAATGATATGTTTGGTCGATGATGCTTAAAAATTTGAGTGCCAATGCCAATTCCAAAAAGCCAAAAACCACTTTAACAGAATTTAACCATCCACCACTTTTAGGTAAACTTTTTAACAAATGAGGAAAGATGGCAAAAATGGTAAAAGGCAAAGCAAAGGCTAATCCAAAACCAAACATAGCTATAATTGGACGAACAGGAGATCCCCCTTTAGCGCTTTCTACAATAACATTTCCCACAATTGGCCCAGTACATGAAAAAGAGACAATAGCTAATGTTAATGCCATAAAAAATATGCCATAAAATCCTCCTTTATCGGCCTCACGGTCAACCTTGTTTGACAACCATGAGGGTAACATAATTTCGAATGCACCAAAAAATGAAAATGCAAATACCATAAAGACAATAAAGAAAATAATATTAGGCACCCAATGGGTTGAAAGAAAATTACCTGCATCAGGACCCAAAAGCGCAGAAACCACACTTCCAAGAAGTACATAAATTAATATAATAGAAATACCAAAAAACAAACCATTAATTATTGTTTTGTGTTTGCTTTTATTGTCTTTCATGAAAAATGAAATGGTCATTGGTATCATAGGAAACACACATGGTGTTAACAAACCGGCTAATCCAGAAAGAAAAGCAATTACAAAAAGTCCCCAATTATTTTCATTTTCGGTCTCTGAAGAAAGTCCATTAAATGTTTTATTAAGGCAAGGTTGATAACTATTTTCAGGTGTTAATCGGTATGAAGCATTTGACTTACTTGAAGTTACAGATGTTTTTAATGTATCGATTTTAATAGTTGAATCAACCGTAGGAACTTCAACGGGCTCAATGATTGTAGGACTCGTTTCAGTTGTCTTACTATCGCAAGCAATAGGTGTACCTGTTGCTTTTGTTTGACCAGTTAAATTAATTGGAATAAGTGACCCAAAATTAAAGCAGGCTATCTCTGTGCACCACTGACCTTCAACGTTAAAACTAACTTTTAAATCATTCGTAAGTACTTTGATTTTTTGTCTGAATTCAGCTTTTTTTTCAAATACGCCAATTTCACAGTTAAAAACATCATCCATTTTTATTTTATCACCTATACTTTTAAGGTTACCTTGAAGGCAATAAGACTTATTTTCTTTAAAAATAGCACTGAAAGGAATAGGTCCAATGTCACATTTACTATTGGTACTATACATATGTAAACCCTCTGGAATATCACATTTAATAATAAGCTCTACAATATCTCCAGTTTTAGGCGAATTGTTGCTAAAAGAAACTTTAAAAACAGGTGGTTTTGGTTCATTTTGTGCAGAAACAATTTGATTAATAAAGAGGACTAGTATACTTAATCCGACAATGATACGTTTCATTATTTATAGAATATATGTTGACAAAAATAAGCACATATTTTTTTAAATCCATATATTTTTGTTATTGTAAACATCTGCACATGAAAAAAAGTCGGTTCATATTCTCACTTTATGTAATACTTTCCAACAGTAGTATCTATTCGCAAACAATGACAGTGAAACAATATATTGATTCATTTAAAAACACTGCAATGATAGAAATGATAGAACATAAAATTCCTGCTAGTATTACATTGGCACAAGGTATTTTGGAGAGTGGATCGGGAAATAGTCGTTTAGCAAAGCAAGGAAACAACCATTTTGGCATCAAGTGTAAAAAAGAATGGACAGGTTGTACAATTTTAGAGGATGACGATGCTTTACAAGAGTGTTTTAGATGTTATAACAACCCCAAAGAATCATACAAAGATCACTCTATTTTTTTGAGAAATAACAAACGATATTCGTCTCTTTTTACAATGCCTATATCTGACTACAAAGGTTGGGCAAATGGTTTGCTAAATGCAGGATATGCTACAAACATGAAATATGCAGATTTGCTTATTGGGAGTATTGAAAGAAATAAATTGGCACAATACGATTCATTAGTATTAAACGGTTATAATCCCTATAATCATCAAATGCCAGCCAATATTGACATTGTTGAGAATAAAGTTCCTTACACTGTTGTTCAGCCAAATCAATCCATAGAAAAAATAGCGGTTGAATTAAACAAAACCGAGAAAAAAATCATCAAATACAATGACTTAAAAAACCATACAATTATTCCTGGTGATGTAATTTATTTAAAACCCAAAAAAAGAAAAGCTGCTGTAGAAAATCACACTGTTGTTTTAGGAGATAACATGTGGCTAATTTCCCAAAAATATGCCATTAAATTGAATGTCTTATACAAGAAAAACAAAATGGAAATAGGAACAGAACCTAAGCCAGGAAGTGTACTGGAACTACAAGGTAAAGCTGAGACTACACCCGATACACTCCAAATAATTGAAATTAAAAAGGAAAACCCCAAACCTTTAAAAGTAGACAGCAGTATTCCATCCATTCAAAATGAAATTCAAGTTCATGAAGTAGTTACAGGAGAAACATTGTATAGTATTAGTAAGAAATATGGAGTAGAAGTTACTGAGATAATTAAGCTAAATCAATTAAATGGTTCACAACTAAATGTAGGTCAAAATATAAAAATTCCATCAAAAATTGGTAATCAAAACACCGAAATACTAAAACAAGAAGAAAAAATTATTAAACACACAGTTATTGTGGGAGAAACATTGTATAATTTGTCAAAAAAATACAACGTCAAAATAGAAGACATAAAAAAATGGAATAATCTTAATAATGAGAGCTTAAACGTTGGTCAAATCTTGATTTTAAAAGTCCATTAAATGTCATTAAATCGTCATTTTAAAAAAAATAATTTTTTTTTAATGTATTGTTTTCTATTTTTGGAACCTTGAAATAAACAAATATATAGTTTAAATATGAAAAAATCAATTACTCAATTAACCAAATTATCCCTTGCCTGCTTCGTCATGCTGTTTGGGCTAATTCAAAATCTGGTCGCGCAGTCGCCTTGGTGTCCTGCGGCTTACGACTACAATCAGTATTATTCCTCCACCAATTACATTTCTGCTTTAGAGCAAGTTAGAGTAAGATCAGGTAATAATGTTTTAATTAACAAACCTGCTGATGGTTGGAATTACACTGGTACATGTGGTTCTGAATTTGTTTTAGTTAATTCTCCTTCAAATGCTATTAATATTACTGCAGGTAATACATATACAATTGATGCGAGTGCTTCAGCTACCTACAACTATGCAGGTAATTTTGGTGCATATATTGACTATAACAATGACAAAGATTTCCTGGATAATGGTGAGTTTTTAGGCCAATGGGCTTATAACGTACCAGGCGGAAATACTGTTTCTCAATTATATTCAAGAAACTTTACTGTTCCTTGTAACATTTCTCCTAGTGCTACTCGTTTAAGAGTAATGGCTCAATACTATTACACCTACTCTCAAGCTACTGGATGTGCTACTTGTAACAGCTATAGATTATATTATGGTGAAACAGCTGACTTTAGTATCAACCTTGTATTACCTACAAGTGTAAATGCTAACTTTATTGCTCCAACTGATGCTTGGGTTAAAACTGTTGTTACCTTTATTAATAACAACCAAGTTGGTTACACTGAGCATGCTTGGGATGTTAACAACGACGGTTCATTTGAACAACGCGGTATCACTCCAGATTACAAAACTACTTCAGGTGCTACAGGAACTTGGACTACTCCAGGTACTAAATGTGTTAAATTGAGAAGTACTAACTGCTTAGGTAGAGATAGTATTGTTAAATGTTTAACATTAAAAGCTCCAACTGCAACTCCAGTAATTGATTTCGTTGCAGAACGTACTACAATTGAACAATACGAATCTGTAAAAATATTTGATTTATCAGAAAACGGACCATACGAATGGACTTGGGATGTTTATGACTCTACTACTTATGCAACTTCTGACTACTATCCAAACTTAACAGATGGTGATTTATTCTCAGATCCATGGGGAACAGGTGCAAATGAGTTTTCACAAAATCCTGAATTTGCATTTGATATTCCAGGTGTTTACACTGTCGTATTAACAGCAAGAAATGACATTGGTAATTCAGCTCCTACAAGAAAAGTAAAATACATCACTGTAACCTTGCCTACTCAATACAACTTAGGATTTGGAACATACGGTCCAAACTTAGATAACGTAGTTGGTAGCCCAAGTGGTACTATTTTTGACAATGGTGGACCAAACTTAAACTATGGTAATAACCAAGGTTTAGGAACACGTTCATTCTTGCAAATTACACCTTGTAATGCAAAACGTATCGATTTAACAATGACACAATTAAAGTTGAAAGATGCGAACGATAAATTAAGAGTATGGGATGGTAAATCACCAGGTGGCCCAGGTACAACATTACTTGCAACATGGAGCAGCAGCTCACGTGCACCACAAAATGTTACAGCAACAAGTGGTAGTATGTATATTTTATTTGAATCAGACGGAGCAGGTGTAGACTCAGGATTTGCAGGTTACTATACTTCACAGTTAGGAGCAGCAACTGTTTCAAAACCAGATTTCAGTCCAACAACTACACCAAGTTACACAGGTACACCAGTTAGATTTACAAACTCTACTCCAAATGTAGTAGGTGTTCCAACTTGGGAATGGACAATTGATGGTGTTCAACCAACTAACTACAATAAAAAAGATTTAGATTTCACATTCTTCACAGATGATAACTACGATGTATGTTTAACAGTTAAATCATGTGTAGGAACAGATAAAACTTGTAAAACAATCAGTGTGGTAACTCCACAATCACAAACACAATTGGATATCGCTGCTTCAACCCGTCGTCCTACAGTAGGAAAAGACAGAGTTGTATTAAACCCAATCAGTGATAATGCAAACCGTTTTGAGTGGACTATTTTCCCAACTACTTATACCTTATTAAACGCTCCAACAGGCGGATCAGGTTCATCAGGTGTTGGTTATATCTACTACACAAACACTCCAGGTGATTCAATTCCAAAACCAAATATTCGTTTCACAGCTTCAGGATGTTATACATTAACATTAAAAGCTTGGAATAGCAATAACCGTACAGCTACAGAAAAAACTGTTGTTAAAAACAAATTTATCTGTGCATTAGAATACTGCACTCCAGCTTCATTAATCTTAAGTGCTGACGTAGGAATCAACAACGTTAAAGTAAAAGATGGTAGCATTGAATTAATTAATAACTTCAGTAGCTCAGGTGACGTTGCTTACACTGACTATACTTCTGATCAAAAAGCTAACTTAACATTTGGTAAAACATATACTTTAGAAATGTCTAGAGTAAACAATGTTGACCCTGCAAACAGAAAAGGTTGGATTGACTGGAACATTGATGGTGACTTTGATGATGCTGGTGAAGAAATTTTCTTCCAAGCTAGCAACTACGATAAAGTATACACTACAACATTCACAGTACCAGCTTTAAGCCAATCATTCGAAGGTATCACTCGTTTAAGAGTAGCAACTAACTACAATACTCAAAACACTACTCCTTGTGGTCCTCTAACTGCAGGCGAGGTTGAAGATTATGCTTTAGTTTTAGCTAACGATAACATGCCTCCAGTAATTACTTTAAACGGTAGCGATACTGTAAGAATTGAAGTAGGTTCAAGCTATACTGATGCAGGTGCTACAGCATTTGACCCATCTGAAGGTACTATCACTAACAGAATGGTTATTACGAATGACTTAGACATCGCTGTAACAGGTATCTATACTTATGAGTATAACGTAACTGACTTGTCAGGTAACAAAGCTCAACCTAAAGTTAGAACTATCATCGTTGTTAATGACATGACTAACCCAAGATTAACTTTGAACCCAGGTTCTACAGGTTGTATTGAGGCTAGAAGAGATAACGCTCCTTACACTGACCCAGGTGCAACAGCAACTGATAACAAAGCGCCATTCAACTTAACTTCTTCTATTATTGTAACAGGTTCTGTTGATACCCGTACTGTTGGTAACTACACTTTAACTTACTACGTACAAGACGTGGCAGGTAACAACGTTACTTTAACAAGAAATGTTTGTGTTGAAGATACAGACGCTCCTACTATTTTGCCATTAGGTGATGAGCAAATTCAAATCAACTCTGTTTGGATTGACCAAACTGATGTTGAAGATGCTTATGACTTAAATCCATCTTTAACTAAAGATTGGGGATTCAATGGTCAAGTTAATACTTTAGTAAGAGCAACTTACCCTGTAACATACAATGCTGTTGATGGTGAAGGTAATAACGCTACTCCAGTTGTTAGAAACTACAGAGTTGATGACTTTATTCCACCAACAATCGATTTAAACACTTTCAATGTTGTTAAACACGAAGTTAGAACTGCTTATACTTCTGTAGAGCCTTCTGCTGCTGATAACTACTACCCTGCAGGTCAAGTTAGTTTAGTGAAAATTTCAGGTAATGTTAACCCTAACGTATTAGGAACTTACACTGAAGTATTCGAAGCTGTTGACGGTTCTGGTAACACTACTACTAAAACTCGTACAGTTGAAGTTGTAGATACTAAAGCTCCAAGAATTTGGGGACCAATCATTACAGGTTGCGTAGGTGAAGATATCTGGCCAATGTGGGGAATCTCTACTTCAGATAACTACTACAGCCCTTCTGACTTGTTACCATTAGTAGAAGTTGTTAACCAAAACGTTAATAAATTTGAAGAAGGTTTATACACTATCACTTACAGAGTAACTGATCCAAGTAACAATACTTCTGATGAGTTCACTAGAATGGTTAACTACACTTACTGGCCTAAATGTGTGAACAACACTGTTGGTTTAGATGTGGCTAACATCGAAGAAAGTGTTGATGTATATCCTAACCCAAGTAATGGTTTAGTAACTATCGACTTGAAAGGTGCTTTAACTCAAAATGCAAAAATTGAAGTTTACAATAGCTTAGGTCAAAACGTGATGAACCAAACTTACACACAAGCAAGTGGTAAATTTGAAATCAACTTGACTGATTACGCTAAAGGTGTATACAGCATCAAATTGACTGTTGAAGGTCAAGTTGTAAACAAAAGAGTTGTATTACAGTAATTGATTTAAACTTATATAGGAAAAGGGCTACCATGGGTAGCCCTTTTTTTGTTTAAATAAAAAACAACGTGGCA
>JBILJV010000014.1:0-43504 GCA_044377005.1 Bacteroidia bacterium | reverse complement strand
TTTTCAAACAGCTGAATAGCTTTAGAAGTGTCCCCTAATTCTTTTGCAATCATACCCATATAAAACATTGGTGTTGGATTCGCAGGTTCAATTTTAGACGCAGTATTATAATACAATTGGGCATCGTCATAATTTTGTTTGGCTAAATATAAAAAAGCCAATTCAGAATGCGCTTCAAAACCAGTTGGATTAAGACGAATAGACTTTAAAAACGCTTTTTCAGCAAGTTTGGCATCAGCGGTATCATTCGACATCAAAAACTTTCCTTTTGTTAATTCAAAGACTGGATTCACCGAATCGAGTTGAATAGCATATTGAATATCCAAAAGAGCTTCAGAAAGATTGCTTTCAAAGTAAAAAGTATTGGCTCTTTTGAAATACAAATCAGGCTCATTGGGAGATTTATTAATTTTAGCAGAAATAGATCTAATA
Source organism: Bacteroidia bacterium (assembly GCA_044377005.1). Taxonomy (GTDB): domain Bacteria; phylum Bacteroidota; class Bacteroidia; order NS11-12g; family UBA955; genus JABMMZ01. Next base: position 43,072 of record JBILJV010000014.1, on the reverse strand, counting down.
TCAGCTGAATAGCTTGTATCTGTCTCGGATATGACTCTAAAAGAAGAATTCTTTTGACAAGATTCCAAGACTGTAAAAAACAAAATAAATAAAAAAAAAGTATACACCCTCATGATTTTACAAATTTATACTAATTTTACACGCTAAAAAAAACAGATTTTATGCCATTTTATTTCAAAGCAGGAGAAATTCCACAAAAGCGTCATACGCAATTTAGAAAATCTGATGGACAGCTATATTCAGAGGAACTTGTTAGTACCGAAGGGTTTTCGAGCACCTACTCTTTAGTTTACCATTGCCACCCCCCTACTTTAGTAAAGTCTATTGGAGCCCCTGTCAATGTTGCACCCGTTGCTCAAGTGAGTAACAACATGCAAAACAGAAGTTTTTTAACCTTTAATACAATCCCTAAAGATGACTATTTGGAAAGTAGAGTTATTCAACTTTTCAATAGTGATTTATATATCACCTGTGCTGCCCCTAAAAAATCAATGACTGATTACTTTTACAAAAATGCAGATGCTGATGAAGTTATTTTTGTTCACGAGGGGTCAGGCACTTTAAAAACATTGTATGGTGAAATTCCATTTGAATACGGCGATTACTTAGTGATTCCTAGAGGCATTATTTACCAACTTGACTTTAATACAGAAAACAATCGTTTATTTATAACAGAATCATTTAGTCCAATTAAGCCGCCCAAAAGATATTTAAATTCTATGGGGCAATTTATGGAACATTCTCCTTATTGTGAAAGAGACATAAAAACACCTCAAAACATAAAGACACACGATGAAAAAGGGGATTTTAAAGTCATTATAAAAAAAGGGAACGAGTTATTCCCATACACTTATGCCACACATCCATTTGATGCTATAGGTTGGGACGGTTATCATTTCCCATATGGCTTTAGTATTCACCAATATGAGCCAATTACAGGAAGAGTCCACATGCCACCACCTATTCACCAAACATTTGAGGGGCATAACTTTGTAATTTGCTCCTTCGTTCCTCGTTTGTATGATTACCATCCACAATCAATTCCTGCACCCTACAATCACAGCAATGTAGACTCTGATGAAGTTCTATACTATGTAGATGGAGATTTTATGAGCAGAAAACATGTAGAAAAAGGCATGATTACCCTTCACCCAAAAGGTATTCCACACGGACCACATCCTGGAACAGTAGAGAAAAGCATAGGAGCTAAAGAAACCAAAGAATTAGCTGTAATGATAGACCCATTTTATCCATTAAAAATAACGGAAGCAGCTATGAAAAACGAAGATCCAGAGTATTTTACAAGTTGGATTAATTAAAATAAAAAATGATAACATATCTATTATTCGTCGTAGGATTTGTCCTACTTATTAAAGGAGCCGATTTACTTGTTGACGGTTCTTCATCTATCGCAAAAAAAAGAAACATTAGCGATTTAGTCATTGGTTTAACCATAGTAGCATTTGGAACATCAGCACCTGAACTATTTGTTAACATTTCCGCAAGTATAGACGGCAATGCAGATATTGCTATTGGGAATATTTTAGGGAGTAATATCGCTAATATATTTTTAATTTTAGGAATATCAGCATTAGTTAGAAAGCTAACTGTTCAATCTTCTACAGTTTGGAAAGAGATTCCATTTAGTTTATTAGCTGTTGTGGTTGTAGGCTTTATGGCAAATGACGTTCTTATTGATGGTCAAGCAAACTCCTTTCTTAGTAGAATTGATGGCTTGATTCTCATTTGTTTCTTTGCTATTTTCATGTATTATATTGTTGAAATTTCTAAAAAGAGTAATACAGAAACAGACGATTCTATCAAAATAATGAGTTCTACTAAATCAATATTATATATTATTTTAGGACTTGTTGGTTTAGTCATTGGAGGACAATGGATAGTAGATGGTGCAACAGAAATTGCTACAGGATTGGGCGTAAGTCAGTCACTGATTGGATTAACAGTTGTAGCAATAGGCACTTCACTTCCAGAAATGGCGACTTCAGTTGTAGCTGCTTATAAAGGCAAATCAGACATTGCTATTGGGAATGTGGTTGGCTCCAACATCTTTAATATTTTTTGGATTTTAGGTTTAAGTGCGTTTATCAAACCTCTTCCATTCAAACTTAGCAGCAATATTGACATTATGATGGCAACTTTAGCAAGTTTATTTCTATTCTTATTTTTATTTATCGGAGAAAAGCACAAACTACAAAAATGGCAAGGTGTAATGTTTATCGTTATTTATGTTGCGTATCTCTCTTATTTAGTGGCTGTTGACAATACCTAAATTAGGTATCATATAAATTTTATGCAAAAAAATGATATGTTAAAAATTAAATCCTTTTACTTATTTTTGCACCCTTAATTTTAGAAACACACATTATTAGTAAATTATGATTAATCAATTTTTATATTTAGTTCCTCTTTTGGGCGTAGTAGGCCTAATTGTGATGGCTTTCAAATCCGCATGGGTTAGTAAGCAAGATGCAGGTGACGACAACATGCAAGAATTAGCAGGTTACATTGCCAAAGGAGCAATGGCTTTTTTAAAAGCAGAATGGAGAGTTTTATCAATATTTGTAGTTTTTGCAGCTGCATTATTGGCTTATTCTGGCTCTGTATCCTCTGTTAATGGCATTGAGATCCACTCAAGTTGGATTATCTCTATTGCTTTTATCATTGGAGCAGTATTTTCTGCAACTGCAGGTTACATTGGAATGAACGTTGCTACTAAAGCAAACGTAAGAACAACACAAGCTGCTAGAACAAGTTTAGCAAAAGCGCTAAAAGTTTCTTTCACTGGTGGAACAGTAATGGGCTTAGGTGTTGCTGGTTTAGCTGTATTTGGATTAGGTGGATTATTTATAGTTTTCTTAAAAATATTCAATGTAATTGAAGTAAACAGCAATGAAATGAAAACAGCTATTGAAGTTCTTACAGGATTTTCATTAGGTGCAGAATCAATTGCATTGTTTGCTCGTGTTGGTGGTGGTATATACACAAAAGCTGCTGACGTTGGGGCAGACTTAGTAGGAAAAGTAGAAGCTGGTATTCCAGAAGATGATGTTAGAAACCCTGCAACTATTGCAGATAACGTGGGTGATAATGTGGGTGACGTTGCCGGTATGGGAGCCGATTTATTTGGTTCATATGTTGCTACTATTTTAGCAACCATGGTATTAGGACAAGAAATTATTATTGAAAAATCTAATGGCGTTTCAATTGATGGATTAAATGGTTTTTCTCCAATATTACTACCTATGGTCATTGCTGGTTTAGGTATTATATTCTCAATAGTTGGAACTTGGTTCGTAAGAATTTCAGGTGAAAAATCAAATGTCCAAAATGCATTAAATTTAGGTAACTGGTCATCTATTATCTTAACAGGTATAGTTTCATTCTTTTTGGTAAATTATATGTTACCAGAAAACATGGTATTAAGAGGATATGAATTTACTGCAATGCAAGTGTTTTATGCAATTGTAGTTGGTTTAGTGGTTGGTGCATTAATGAGTATCGTAACAGAATACTACACTGCTATGGGCAAAGGACCTGTTAACTCTATCATTAGACAATCTGCCACAGGGCATGCAACAAATATTATTGGTGGTTTATCTGTAGGTATGAAATCAACCGTAATTCCAATTTTGGTATTAGCTGGCGGTATCATGAGTTCTTATTATTTCGCTGGATTATACGGTGTGGCTATTGCTGCAGCAGGTATGATGGCAACAACTGCTATGCAATTAGCAATTGACGCTTTCGGACCTATTGCTGACAACGCAGGTGGTATCGCTGAAATGAGCCAATTACCTCCTGAAGTGAGAGAACGTACAGACAATTTAGATGCTGTTGGTAACACAACTGCTGCAACAGGTAAAGGCTTTGCTATCGCTTCTGCAGCTTTAACTGCATTAGCTTTGTTTGCAGCTTTCGTAGGAGTAGCTGGTATTGATGCAATTGATATTTATAAAGCCAATGTATTAGCAGGTTTATTTGTGGGTGCTATGATTCCATTTATATTTTCAGCCTTAGCAATTGCTGCGGTTGGAAGAGCTGCTATGGACATGGTTCAAGAAGTTAGACGTCAGTTTAGAGAAATTCCGGGGATTATGGAATACAAAGCTAAACCTGAATATGAAAAATGTGTTGAAATTTCAACGAAAGCATCAATTAGAGAAATGATGTTGCCTGGTGCTATCGCATTAATAACTCCAATCATTGTTGGTTTTATATTCGGACCTGAAGTATTAGGTGGTTTATTAGCTGGTGTTACTGTTTCTGGTGTGTTAATGGGTATTTTCCAAAACAATGCCGGTGGTGCTTGGGACAATGCAAAAAAATCTTTTGAAAAAGGGGTTGAAATCAATGGAGAAATGTATTACAAAAAATCAGAACCACACAAAGCTTCTGTAACTGGAGACACTGTTGGTGACCCATTCAAAGATACATCAGGACCATCTATGAATATCTTAATTAAATTAATGAGTATCGTTTCTTTAGTTATTGCTCCATACATTGCTGTCGGAAGTGAAGAAAAAATGAGTGATGATTGCTGTACAAAAGAAAAAACAGAAGTTTCTGCTTGTTGTTCAGAAGGCGATCACCATGCAGCAGCTACTAAATGTGACTTAAATGCATGCAGTAAAATGACCAAAGAAGAATGCGCTAAAATGTGCGATTCTATGGGTTGTTCTGCAGAGGAAAAAGCTAAATGTATGAGTTTATATAATGACAAAGGAGAATACGTAGGCGCTTGTATGGAATCTTGTGGTAAAAAATGCACAAGTAAAGAAGAGTGTATGAAAAATTGTGGGGAAGCTTGCGCAAGTAAACATTAATCTAAAAAATAATAGTATAATAAAAAAGCCCCGAAACATTCGGGGCTTTTTTATTATACTTACTTAACATAAATATCAAATCTACTTTTTATACATCATTTGGCTAAAGGATTCTTTATAATTTTTACCTAATGGTATGTATTTATTTCCAACCTTAACTTCATGTGCTCCTATTGATTCTACCCTTTGAATCGCAACAATATAACTTCGATGAACTCTTGCAAACAAATGTGATGGAAGCGATTGTTCCATATTTTTCATGGTTTGTAAAGTAACGATTCTTTTCTCCTCAGAGGTATATATTTTAACATAATCAGCAAATGCTTCAACATACCAAATGTCTTCATAATTAATTTTAATCATTTTAGAATCTGCTTTTACAAACATATGACCCTCATTAAGTTCTGACTGCGGTTGAATTGTTTTAGCTTTAAATTCATAATACTCTTCAGCCCTGTCTATTGCTTTTTTAAACCTATCAAATGAAATAGGCTTAAGAAGATAATCTAAAGCGTCCAAAGCAAAAGCATCCACTGCATATTCAGAATAAGCAGTTGTGAATACGACCAATATCCCACTGTTTTGGATTGATTTTACAAAATCAATTCCGCTAATTTCGGGCATGTGTATGTCACAAAAAATCAAATCAGGTTTATCTCTTCTGATGGCCTCCGATGCTTCCAAAGCATTTGAACATTTACCAACCAATTTAACATGGTCGAATTTGCTAATGTGAGCTTCAATAATTTCTAAAGCAAGTGGCTCATCGTCTATGGCTAAACATTTAATTATTTTCTTCATTTTTACTGTTGTTTTAATTTAAGTTCTACTATGTATTCGTTATTTTCGTCTGCGATTTTAAGTTCATGTCTATTCGGATACAAAATATTCAGACGGGTTTGCACATTTTTCAGACCAATACCTCCTACTTTCTGTTTTTCCAATCCATTTAATTTATCGGGTTTACTGTTTACAACCTTAAAAATCATTTCATTATTAGGCTTGTCAATTTTATATTGAATTTTTATATATGATTTTCCTAAAGTTGGATTAGCACCATGTTTAAATGCATTTTCTATAAAATTAATAAACAAAAAAGGTTCAATAAAAACTCCAAAAGTAGCCCCTTCAACATTTAATTCAATTTGAGTCCTTTCACCCAATCTTAACTTTTCAAGTTCAATATAATCTTGAACAAATCGAATATCTTCATCAATAGACACTTGTTGTTTCTGACTTTCATACAATCCAAATCTTAAAATATTTGACAACTTCAAAACTACATCAGGAGCTAATTCAGACTGTTTGAGAGTTAAGGCATATAAATTATTTAGATTATTGAACAAGAAATGAGGATTGATTTGTGCTTTTAAAAACTTCAACTCACTTTCAACATTCAGTTTTTCAAGAATTTTATTAGTTTGTTCATTCAAATACCAGTTTTTAAACAATTTAACAGATGTGGTCAACATGACTGTAAATAGAATAAAAAGGAAATTATATATAAAAAAATTAGGCGTCCAAATTGTTTGAGCACTTTCATCAATCAGTGGAATATACCTGTAAGTTGCTACTGTTAAGGGAAAAATTACCAAGGAAATTGATAAAAACAGGCCAACTAAATAAAAAAAATACTGCCTTTTAAACAAAAACCATTCAATTAAATAGTAGTTATTGAAATAACTTACCAAACCGTGAAAGAAAATAAAAATAGTAGCATTCAAAAAATCTCTTTTCCATGAAATTCCAGATTGTAAAAGCAAAGACCAGAATCCAATATATACAACCCAAAAAAGGAGGTGATAGAGTTTGTATCTATTAACTAAAGAAACGGTTTCAGGTATTATTCTATTTTGCAAATGGCTTTAAAATTATTGTGGATTTCTAAAAAAACGTAAAATATCTCTGGCCCAATTGATAATCCGACTACCTGAATTAATCACATCTTGCTCCACAATAACTTCTTCGGAAGTGACACTATTTTTAATAAAAAATTCATTTGTTATATGAAAAGAAACTAGGTTGGAAATCAACAAAACAAAAAGCAATAACCAAGGGAACCAAGGTTTAGTAACCAAAGATGTTTGATTTTCTTTTGAGTTTGAATTGATCATTAAAGTACAATAATAACGAAAATAAACCATCAAAAGTTATACCAATTTAATTTACAGTATCCATATTTTTTCAAAAAACACAAAAAAATTAAAAACAATAAAACTAAAGTCAATTTGAGGATTTTTAGATGCTTTATTGTTTATAAATCAATAGACAATGTAAATAAACCATTCAAAAAGTGAGTTAAATTGCGCTTTTAAAAATAGGTATTTATGGCGACTCCAAACAACAATCAGTATTCAGAAGACAGTATTCGGTCCCTCGATTGGAAAGAACACATTCGATTGCGTCCTGGCATGTACATTGGCAAATTGGGCGATGGTTCAAGCGCTGATGATGGAATTTATGTGCTTATCAAAGAGGTTGTTGACAACAGTATTGATGAGCACATGATGGGTCATGGTAAAAAAATTGAAATCAAAATTTCTGAAAATAAAGTTTATATTAGAGATTATGGTCGAGGAATTCCCTTGGGTAAAGTAATAGATTGTGTTAGCAAAATTAACACCGGAGGAAAATACGACAGTGGTGCATTCCAAAAATCAGTTGGTTTGAATGGTGTGGGTACAAAAGCAGTAAATGCACTCTCCTCCTATTTTTGTGTTCAGTCTTTCAGAGAGGGTAAAACCAAAAAAGCAGAATTTAGCAAAGGTGAATTAATTCATGATTATTCTGAATCAGATACTGAGGAAAAAAACGGCACTTTGATGATTTTTGAGGCCGACAACACTATTTTCAAAAACTACCGTTTCATTTATGATTTTTTAATTGAACAAATTTGGAATTATGCTTTTTTAAATTCTGGCCTAACCATCCAATTTAATGGTCAAAACTATATTTCAAAGAACGGCTTAAAAGACTTATTGGAAAGGAAAGTTGATACAGAAACGATTCTTTACCCAATTATGCACTTTAAAGAGTCTGATTTTGAAGTTGCAATTACTCATGGTCACCAATATGGTGAAGAATATTACTCCTTTGTGAATGGTCAATATACAACCCAAGGAGGAACTCACTTAAGCGCATTCAAAGAAGCTTTTGTTAAAACCATTCGCGATTTTTATAAAAAAGATTTTGATGCAGCTGACATTAGAGCCTCTATTACAGCTGCCATCTCTGTAAGAGTTCAGGAACCTGTTTTTGAATCTCAAACAAAAACCAAATTAGGCAGTACTGAAATTGCGCCCGGAGGTCAAGGCATGCGTTCATTTGTGGGCGAACAGTTATCAAAAGTTCTTGACAATTATTTACACAAAAACCCTGCAACTGCAGAAGCGCTTTTGAAAAAAATACTACAAAATGAGCGTGAAAGAAAAGACATGGCTGGTGTTAGGAAATTAGCACAACAAAGAGCTAAAAAAGCCAATCTTCACAATAAGAAATTAAGAGATTGCAGAATACATTTGGTTGATAATAAAGACGAAAGACATGATTCAACAATTTTTATTACTGAAGGAGACAGTGCAAGTGGAAGTATTACAAAAAGTAGAAATGTGGAAAGTCAAGCTGTATTTAGCTTGAGAGGGAAGCCATTAAACTGCTATGGTTTAAAGAAAAAAGTAGTCTATGAAAACGAAGAATTTAATTTACTTCAACATGCTTTGGATATTGAAGAAGGACTTGATAATTTGAGATTTAATAAAGTGGTGATAGCAACAGATGCCGATGTGGATGGCATGCACATTCGCTTATTGTTAATGACCTTTTTCCTTCAATTTTTTCCTGACTTGGTAAGAAATGGGCATGTGTACATTCTACAAACACCTTTGTTTAGAGTTAGAAACAAAAAAGAAACCATTTATTGCTACAGTGATGAAGAAAGACAAAGAGCTATTTATAAATTAGGGGGTAAACCAGAGATTACAAGATTTAAAGGATTAGGGGAAATTTCTCCAGGTGAATTTGAGGATTTTATTGGGGAAAACATCCGCTTGGAACCTATTATTTTGAGTAAAGAAACAAGTATTGAAAAGCTTTTGAAATACTACATGGGCAAAAACACACCTGAACGACAAGAGTTTATTATCGACAATCTATACATTGAAAAAGATTTAGCATTAGACGAGAAAAACGAAACACCAATTGAAGAAGAAGCAGCATAATTTATGGAAAACGAAGAAGAAGACTTAACCTTACCTAAGAAAAACGACGACATTGTTCACCACGGACATAGAGAAAATAAGGGTGATTTACCTGTTTCTGGATTATACGAAAATTGGTTTTTAGAATATGCCAGCTATGTTATTTTAGAACGTGCAGTTCCAAACTTGTACGATGGTTTAAAACCCGTACAAAGAAGGATTTTGCATGTTATGAAGGAAATGGATGATGGTAGATTCAACAAAGTCGCCAACATTATTGGTTCTGCAATGCAATACCACCCACATGGAGATGCCGCCATAGGTGAAGCAATTGTGAATTTGGGTCAAAAGGATTTAATGATTGAAACCCAAGGAAACTGGGGTGACATCAGAACAGGTGACAGTGCCGCTGCGCCAAGGTACATTGAAGCAAGACTTTCTAAATTTGCGTTAGAAGTAACTTTCAATGAAGAAAATACAGATTGGCAAATCAGTTATGACGGAAGAAAAAGAGAACCAATAACCCTACCGGTTAAGTTTCCTCTAGTATTAGCACAAGGTGTAGAAGGGATAGCGGTTGGATTGGCGACCAAAATAATGCCTCACAATTTCATTGAATTATGTGAAGCTAGTATTGATATTTTAAAAGGGAAAAAACCAAGTATTTACCCTGACTTTCCAACAGGAGGTTTAGCTGATTTCAGCAACTATAATGAAGGCCGAAGAGGCGGAAAAATTAGATGTCGAGCAAAAATAGAATCGGCAGATGGAAAAAAAGTACTTATCAAAGACATTCCATTTACAACTACTACGGAAAGTGTCATTGACAGTATTTTAAAAGCCAACGAAAGCGGTAAAATTAAAATCAAAAAAGTCATAGACAACACCGCAAAAGATGTTGAAATTGAAGTTCAATTAACACCCGGCGTGAGTACTGACATGACCATTGATGCCTTATATGCATTTACCGATTGCGAAGTTAGTATATCGCCAAATGCCTGTGTAATTGCAGATGACAAACCGCTATTTTTAGGAGTCAATGACATGCTTAAATTGTCAACCGAGCAAACTTTACTATTACTAAAAAAGGAACTTGAAAACGAACTCAAACACTTAGAAAACCGTTGGCACTTTAGCTCATTAGAGAAAATCTTTATAGAAAACAAAATTTACCGTCACATTGAAGAGTGCGAATCTTGGGAGGAAATTTTAACGATGATAGATGCCAAGATTAAACCTTTTAAAAAACTCTTAAAACGTGAGGTTACACTAGAAGACATTGCCAAACTTCCTGAAATAAAAATCAAAAGAATATCGAAATATGATTCTTTTAAAGCAGACGAGTTGATGAAAAGTTTGGAAAATCAGATTGATGAAATCAATAATCACCTCAACAATTTAATTGAATATGCCATAGAATACTTTAAAAATTTAATTAAAAAATATGGTAAAGGAAAAGAACGTAAAACTGAAATCCGAATGTTTGACAAAATTGAAACCAACGTGGTGGCAGTGGCAAACGAAAAGCTATATGTCAATTATGCAGAAGGATTTGTGGGTTACAGCTTAAAAAAAGACGAATATGTTTGCGATTGTTCTGATATAGATGATGTCATTGTCTTTAGAAAAAATGGAACATATTTAGTGAGTAAGGTTAGTGAAAAGCAGTTTATGGGTAAGGACATTTTGTATGTCGATGTTTACCGTAAAAATGATGAAAGAAAAGTATACAACGTTGCTTATTATGATGGCAAAACCGGCGTTAGTTATGTAAAACGTTTTAATGTATTAGGCGTTATTAGAGATAAAGAGTATGAAGTAACCCTAGGAACAAATGGCAGTAAAATGCTTTATTTTTCTGCAAATAACAACAGTGAAGCAGAAAAAATTGCTGTTCATTTAAGCAATATGGCCAATGCTAAAAAGAAATATTTTGAATTTGATTTCTCGGAAATTGAAATAAAAGGAAGAACTGCAAAAGGGAATATTTTAACCAAGCATCCAATTCGCAAAGTGGAATTAAAAGAAAAAGGGAAATCTACCTTTAAGGGGCGAGAAATTTGGTATGATGGAGATATTGGCAGATTAAACGTAGATGGCCGAGGACAATATTTAGGCACATTTACCAGTGATGACAAAATTTTAATCATATTCAATGATGGTAACTACGAATTAACAGACAATGAACTTTCCAATAGATACGAAGACAAGGATATATATTTAATTCAGAAGTTCCATGAAAAACAAGCCATTAATTGCATTCATTATGATGTTTCATCACGCAATTATTATGCAAAACGTTTTTTAATTGAAACTTCAACAATAGGAAAAAAATTCATGTTTATTAATGAAAGACCAAGTAGTAAGTTAATTTTGGCAAGTACCCATGAAAATCCCGAAGTAGAAATCAAAACGGTTGATGCTAAAGGAGAAAAACTAACTGAAATTATTAAACTAGCTGATTTTATTGAAATAAAAGGATGGAAAGCGACAGGTAATAAAATCACCTACGACACCTTTAAATCTGCTAAACTAATTTCAGAAAAAGTGGGAACTTGGGAAGAAGAGGTAAAAGAAGAAGTTATTTCTGAATCTATTGTCCCTGAGATAATTGCTGATGAATTAGATGGTCAAAAAACATTGTTTTAAAACCTTCTTTGTTTTCTAGCATCTAACACTTAATTGATTATTTGTATTTAGTATAAACCACATCCATGGCTTTAGCGAGCTTAAAATCCAAATCAGTTAATCCGCCTACATCGTGTGTACTTAAGGTAATTGTAACCTTATTATACACATTTTCCCAATTAGGATGGTGGTTTAATTTTTCAGAAAGTAGAGCAGCAGTTGTCATAAATGAAAATGCTTCTACAAAATCTTTAAACATCAATACCCTTTGAATACACTGATCATTTAAAACCCATTCCACAGAGATTTCATTTAACTTACGTTCCACTTCTTGTTTGTTTAACAATACCATAGCTTTTTTTGGGTCGTTTTTATTAATTGTATGAGATAAACCCTTTGCAATAATATCCTTTTTAAATTCAAACTCAAAACTATTATATACTCTCCTTCTTAATCAAGCAATTACAAATACTAAAAAGATACCTTTGCATTCTATTTTTTAATTATTTTTGAAAACACTATATAAGACCAACATTTATAACCATAAACACTCATTGTCTTGAAAGATTTTAGTCATTTAAAAAACGCTATATCATTATTACCAAATCAACCTGGGGTTTATAAATACCGCGATGAATCCAATACAATTATTTATGTTGGTAAAGCTAAAAATCTTAAAAAAAGAGTCAGTTCTTATTTCAACAAAGAACATGACAACCGCAAAACCAATGTTTTAGTCTCCAAAATTCGAGAAATTGAATACACTGTCGTAGATTCTGAATACGATGCATTATTACTTGAAAACTTATTAATTAAGGAACTTCAACCACGATATAACATCAACTTAAAGGACGATAAATCTTACCCTTATATTAAAATTACTAAAGAGGCTTTTCCTAAAGTTAGCGTTGTAAGAAATCCTGTTAGAGATGGTTCTGAATACATTGGACCTTATGCCAACATAAAAATGATGCAAACCGTTTTAGAACTTGCATTAAAAATATATCCTATCAGGAACTGTAATTTAGCATTAAACGAAAAGAGTATTGCCGACGGCAAATTTAATGTTTGTCTCGAATACCAAATCGGCAATTGCAAAGGTCCATGCAAAGGATTTCAATCCAAAAATGAATATCAACAAAGTATTGACCAAATAAAAAATATACTAAAAGGACAATTGTCTATCGTTAAAAAACAGATCAAATCCAGAATGGAAGAATCTGTTAAACTTCTTGCTTTTGAGGAAGCCCATCAATATAAAACACAACTCGACTGGTTGGAAAATTACCAATCCAAATCAACTATAGTAAGTCATAGCATTAACAATGTAGACGTATTCGCTATTGCATCTAATGATTATTCAGCTTGGATCAATTATTTGAGAGTAAAGGATGGCATGATTATACAATCTCAAAACATTGAAATAAAAAGAAATAACAATGAATCTGACCATGATTTATTATTGAGTGCTATTGCCCAATTTAAAAACACCAATCCTACCGAAAACGAAGAGTTTATCGTTCCCTTTAAGCTCAATTTAGAAACCATCTTTACAGTCACTGTTCCGTTGGCTGGTGACAAAAAGAAATTATTGGACTTAAGTTTCAAAAATGCGATGATGTTGAAACAAGAAAGACAACTTTCTGCAGAAAAACTAGACCCTGACTTAAGGGTAGATCGTGTATTAAACACCATGAAATCAGATTTAAGACTTACAACACTACCCAAACACATAGAGTGTTTTGATAATTCAAACATTCAGGGGGCTTATCCTGTTTCTGCTTGTGTCGTTTTCAAAAATGCAAAACCAAGTAAAAGTGATTACAGGCACTTTAACATAAAAACAGTAGAAGGACCTAATGACTTTGCTTCAATGCAAGAAGTTTTATATAGAAGATATAAAAGATTATTAGAAGAGAACAGTCCATTACCCGATTTAATCGTTGTGGATGGTGGAAAAGGACAATTAAGTTCGGCAGTTGAAACACTTAAGAAACTGGATATATATAAACAAGTAGCTATAATTGGTATAGCCAAAAAACTAGAAGAAATCTATTATCCTGGCGATTCGGTTCCTATGTATCTTAATAAAAAATCTGAAACACTTAAAATCATTCAACAAATGCGTGACGAAGCACATCGTTTTGGAATAACGCACCATAGAAACCGAAGAAGTAAAAACTTTACTGTCAGCGAACTCACACAAATTGAAGGCATCGGTTCAAAAACATCAGAACTTTTACTCAAGCATTATAAATCCATCAAAAAAATTAGAGAAGCAACTTTAGAAGACTTAACAACAGTGACAGGAAAAAAAACAGCCTCATTAATCATAAATTACTTTCAAGATGAAAGCTGAGTTATTTTTTAACAACTTAACTGAAATTAAACAAAAAGTATACAATTTCAGCAATCAGTTTGACACCTCATGTATTTGTGACAGCAATGAAATGTCTTCTGCTTTAAATATTGAAAAATTTGAATTATTGGCAGGTTATGGTCTTAACAAACTAATCAATACACATAACATAGATTGTTGGAATGATATTGAACACAGTCAGCAATGGATTTTTGGGCAATTTAATTACCAATCCCCCTTCAATGAAACCTTAAATCACTATTTATTTGAACCTAAAATAGTGCTTTTAATCCACAAAAACAGCAATAAAATACAATTTGTAAACAATGGCATTTCACAGACTGAATTTGACGAGTTAATTAATAAATTCAATCAAACAAACAGTGACATTGAAAAAAAACCATCAATTTCTCTTCATTTTGAAGCTTTAACAACAAAAGAGGACTATTTAAAAACTGTCACACAAATAAAAGAGGACATATATAATGGCAAGTATTATGAAATGAATTACTGTATCGGGTTTAAAAGCAAACCTATAAATACGCCGATATTACCATTATTTGTCCAACTAAACCAAGAAAGTAAAGCGCCATTTGCAGCATACTTGAACACCAAACACTTCTCAATATTATGCAATAGTCCAGAAAGATTCATTTACAAAGACGCGGACAATTTGTATTCACAACCTATCAAAGGCACTAATAAAAAACAACATGAAAACAATCAACATCAAATGCTTTTGTTGCAAAACGACGAAAAAGAAAGAGCAGAGAATGTAATGATTGTTGACTTAGTAAGAAATGACTTATCAAAAATATGCGAAGCAGGTTCAGTAAAAGTTGAAGAGCTTTTTGGCACTTATGCTTTTAAATCATTAAACCATTTAATCTCTTCAATAAAGGGTAAACTCAAAAAAGGTAACAATATTCAATCCATATTTGAAGCATTATTCCCGATGGGAAGTATGACTGGTGCTCCCAAAAAAGAAGTGATGTTCCACATTGATAAATACGAAAATACACCGAGAAATATTTACAGTGGGTGTTTGGGCTACATAGACCCTAGCAAAAACTTTGATTTTAATGTAGTTATAAGAAGTTTAGAATTCCAAAAAAAAGAACAAACTTTTTTATATCAAGTGGGCAGTGCAATTACGTTCGATTCTATTCCAGAAAAAGAATATGAAGAATGTTTATTGAAAGCGACTAATATTCAAACTCTTTTTAAATAAGAAAGCTCGCAATTGCGAGCTTTCTTATTTAAATTTAATCAATAACTATTACCTAAGCAAGGTAATAGTTCCGTTATAGTAATGCCATTTTTTTCTATTTTCTCTGACCTTCATATGGTAATAATAAATTCCTTCAGGGCAAGGATCACCATTGTATGTTCCATCCCATTTACCCGTATTATCATTACTAAAGAAAATCTTTTCTCCCCAACGGTTGTATATGGTCACTTCAAGAGTAAGAGTTGATGTAAATCGCGGATACCATACGGTATTAATATCATCCGCATTCGGACTAAATGCCCCAGGAATAAATATTCTGAAAATATCCAAAACTCTCAATGATTTGGTTATTGTACTATCACAACCATTAACATTAGATGCTCTAAGGGTAACTTTAAATACCCCTGTATCTTTAAAAGAATGCTTTGGATTTTCTATGTTATAAGACCCCCCATCACTGATAGTCCAGTTGTATTGAGTTGCCCCGTCGGACTTACTAACAAAACTAACCTCAGGTTCAACAATATCTATTTGAATAGGGGTCCAATTAAAGTCAGCAACCGCTTGTTTCCAAACATCAAAATTCTCTTCGAAGGAATAGCATATTTTATTATTTGGCAATTGCATTTGAACTCTTACATTGTAAACACCAGGGGTGCTGTATGTTTTTGGAACATCAGGCAAAGCCTGTCCACCAGTTGAAGGTACATTTAGCGTATTGTTGCCATTTTCGAACCATTGCCATGTAAAACTTGGATTCAATGGAGCTGTTCCAACAGTTTTAGGATGGAATATTGTAGTTACTAATGGCTCACAATCTTCAAGGTAAGTTGCCAAAGTACTATCAGAAACTACAGGCGCAACCATCCAAGTAGTTTTAGTTGAAACATCGACAGAACAACCATCTTTAACTTCAACCCCTATTTCCATTGATTGATTTGGAGTATAATTTAGTATTTTACTATTTCCTATTGTATTATCATTACTAACTTCATACCATCTATATGTATATGACTGTACCTTTCCACCTGAAGGCATTACTTCAACTGATTTTGATTCATTTCTACATAAGTAATCATTTGTTAATGCAGTAACTGACAATGGAATTCTAACCATTAGTTTGAAATAAGTAGTGTCAGTTCTACTACAATTATCATCAACGATAATTTGATAATCAGTTTGTGTGGTACTTGGCGTAACAGTGAAACTTGCAGTTGAATTTTGAATTGTAGAATCTATCGAGACAAAATTGGTTCCATTTTTTCGTTTTAAAACAAATTTAATTGGTTTAGAATCAGCACTAGTTCCATTGACTGATAATGTATAATTTTGACCTGTACAAATAGTATCAACAGCCATAGGAACACTAACACTTAATCCAGTTTTAATATCAATGTCCATAATTTTACTAGTAGTTTGTTGTGAGTTACAGCCTTGCCTCATTATTACTCTGAATCTTGAATCATCTTTGATAGATAGAGTATAAGATGCCATCGTTTTTCCTTTGGCAGAATCTATGAGAACGTAAACCCCTGTAGTGTAATCGTATAATTTTAAATTATATCCTGTTGAATCCCCTCCTGAAGCTTTCGCTTGAATTGTGAACGGGGTATTTTTACAAACAGGTGAATTATAAATCAAAGTATCTATTTTAATCCCTGGCCTTACTTTTACAGTTACAAAACCACTATCTTTAGGACTAGTACAACCATCAGCTAAAACAGCTTTATAAGTTACATCCGAAGAACCAGCGGTAATTGTTTTGGACAAACCTGCACCTAAACCATTACTCCAAGTCACGAATGACTCCCCAGGCTTACCACCTGTTGTTGAGACTGACAAAGTAACATCATTACCTTCGCAAACAAGTGTATCATTAGGCATAGTAATTTTCAAACTGTCATGAACGGTGACTTTAATGTAGGCTGTGTCTGCATAATAATCACCGAAACTATTTCTTGAACAACTATCAGTTAATACCGCCATATATGTAGTTGTAACTTTTGGAGAAACAGTTTTAGTCAAACCGGTACCTAGTTGATGACTCCAATTTACTCTAAGGTTTGAACTTAGACCACCAAATGCAGAAGAAGTAAGTTGCGCGTTAGTTCCTCTACAAATTGTGGTATCATTCCCTACTGATAGATAAAAAGAATCTCTAACATAGACTCTCATTGTATCTCTACTGGGTTGACAACCAAATCGAGTAGCGACAACATAATAAGCAGTGTCTTTTAGTGGTTTAGAAACAGGTTCAAAACACTTTGTACAATTGAGCCAAGTTGCTGGAGAAAAAGTATAAGTAGTATCCCCATTTGTTTGAGATTTTAATGCAAAACTATTACCAAAGCAAATCGTAGTATCATTCATCAGCTTAATAAAAGGCTTATTATAAACCCTTATCAATGTTTTAACAGTATCTTCAACAGTAGAACTTCCATTACAAGTTCCGTTTGCAGTACGAATTGCAATCATTGTTAACTGATGAATTCCGGTATCATTAAAAGCTTGGGTAAACGATTTAGAATTTTTGGTAATTAGAGACCCAACAGGCGGCTTTATATGCCATTTCCAAGAAACTCCCGTTGTAACAGAACCACCACCATTAAATGGAATTGAAGACCCTTGACATACAGAGAAAAATGCACTATCCGCTTCAAAATCGGCACTACTTTTCCCATTAACTTCGCTGTAAAAACTGAGTGGCTTGATAGACGAACCGGCATTAAAACCATAAGAGCCGTGGTCACCATAGGCGTATAACATAGCATAGAAACCAAAAGGATGTGTCATATTATGCTTACCTTGACTTAAACCGGCTTGTTGTATGTAAGAATAACTAGTATCAAATTGCACCAACTTCCACGAAGCTGTTGGTGAAAGACCATCAATTTTCAAATCACTTCTGTAACGGGTTTTTACAACCACATTAATAAAAAACTTATCTATGGTATGGGCTCTTTCACAAGAAAAATTCAAAAATTTTAATGTTTGTTCCAATGGTGGTACCCATATCATGGACGGATCCGTATTTGAGCTATTTCCATCACATCTTTCAGATAACAACATTTGACATACGGCAATTGGTTTATTTGAAGTGATAATTCCCTCTGGTTTACCTCCTGTATTTGTTTGGATATAGAAAGTATCCGTCATTCCTGCATTACTTAAAATTTTAGTACGACCATTCATACGAACAACTGTACTATTTTGACTAGTAACAATCTTTACCATCTCATATCTTCTAACGTTAGTAGCACTCCAAATTGAAGGAATAAATGCAAATTTTTTACCCCATAAATTGATCGGCATCATTTGTTCGTAAAGACAATCGTATGAATTACTTCCACTTGCACAAGAAGGATGAAGAATCAATGAACGATTAGCACCTCCAAAAACTGCAATTTTTTTACAATCTCTAGCTTGTATTAAAGTACCACTCAAGTCTAATTTATTTGTATTGGCTTTAACATGATAAGTTTCTCCTTTTTGGAGAGTAATAGTAAAGGTCGTACCTGCTGCATTTCCACCCATTGTGGCAGCAGAAGGTGTAATATCAATAGTTGTACTATTTTCTGTTGCAACTATAGCAAATGAAGATCTATATGCGGCATTACTTCCAAACCCAGTACTTAAATCACCTGGATATGAAACAACTCTATAATCAACACCCAAAGCTTCTACAGGATATATAAGTGCCGCATCTGCTGAGAAATCTCTAGAATTTTGAGCTGAAACAGAAACTGTATCTGATGATTCAATATATAACCCTTTATTTCTATCTGAAGTTCCTTCTGAACCCTGAGTGTAACCCATTGAATATGGTATTAACACCGTATCTACACCACCTCCGGCAGGAAGTGAAAATGGACGAGATTGATTAAGGACAATGTTTTTAACAGTACCAGTTATTGCTTTGTTTCCACTAATTACAATTTTTAGTTCGTAAACAGTAGTACCGGTACCAGTATTCTCCATAAAGGTCATCCAAAATTTTTTCCCTAAAGTGGATAATTCTTGGTCTTGAGCTTTGACATTGGAAGAAATAAATAAAGCTAAAATACACAAAACCAGAATGTTGTACTTATTTTTCATATAGTTAAATCAATTCGCTAATATATAGTAAATTTAAACATAATTTAAATGAGTAAAAGAACCTAAATTTATAAAATGACAAAAAAATGACAGTCGAATGATTCATCTCAACTTTCAACTAAAAATTAATCATCCAATAATTATTATTATCCTTTAATCTAAATATTTAATAATTAATAAATTGTAAATTTAAATTTTTAGATTAAATAAAATATTTTCAAAAAAGGTAATATTGTACTATATTTGTGGTGGGCGAAAAAACTTATTAACACATTGTCTTTAAATAATAAAACAATAAAAACAAGTTTAATTTTAATTTTATTAATTAATGTAACCTCAACTTCAGCTCAAAACAAATTAGACAAAGGACAAACTCAAATCAACGTTGGATTAGGCTTCTCTAATTGGGGTGTCCCTGTATTCATAGGTGCTGACTGGGGTGCAAAAGTTGACATTACAATAGGTGCAGAATTTTCTTATCGAAACTTCAATGAACAATTTAATAAAATTCAATACAGAAAAAACATTTCTGGTGTATTAATCAATGGTAATTACCACTTTAATACTATTTTAGACCTACCTAAAGAAGTGGATTTATATGCTGGTTTAAATATTGGTTTTTATTCCTGGCGCTATGACAATAATTATAGTGACAAACGCATCTCTGGTCTAGGTTGGGGTGGACAAGTAGGTGGCAGATATTTCATATCTAAAAAAATAGGAATTAATTTAGAATTTGGCGGAGGCTTTGCATTATCAGGAGGTAAACTTGGCTTAACTTTTAAGCTTTAATATTTTTATTTCCAAGTGTTTTTGCAAAGCATTCAAATCCATTTTAAATTTATTCGTTGAAATTTAATAACTTTGCACTAAATAAATATATTTTAAATGGACCCTGGTCTGATATTCATCATTACATCTTTAGTATTTTCAGCCTTTTTTTCAGGAATCGAAATTGCTTTCGTTACCTCTAACAAATTACGAATTGAACTTCAAAATAAACAAGGCTTATTGGGTGGAAAAATACTTTCTCAATATGTAAAAGACCCGTCCAAATTCATTAGCACCACTTTAGTTGGAAATAATATTGCCTTAGTAATATATGGAATTTTTAGTGGAGATATGCTAGACAATACACTTCAACCACTAATCCATGATACATACTGGCGCTTTATTATAGTCACCATTATTACTACATTAATTGTCCTTATTACTGCTGAATTTTTACCTAAATCATTGTTTAGATTAAATCCAGACAATATTTTAAATGCACTGATTATTCCTTTTCACCTGTGTTATTTTATTCTTTGGCCCATTGTTGCCTTAATTACTTTCATTTCTAAAGGCATTATAAAAATTCTAACAGGGGAAACCATGGCATCGAGCAAACCTGTGTTTAACAGGCTCGACTTGGACAATTTAATTTCCCAAACTGGTCAAATTGAACTAAATGAAGACACCAATTTAAGTACAGAAATGTTCAAAAATGCTTTAGATTTTGGAACTTTAAAAGTTAGAGATTGTATGATTCCACGAACGGAATTAATTGCAGTGGACATAAACGAAAACATCAAAGATTTATTTCAAGTTTTTATAGAATCTAGACACTCCAAAGTTTTAATCTTTAAAGAAAATATAGACAATATCATAGGTTATGTTCATCAAATTAGTTTATTAAAAAACCCAAAAACCATTTCTGAAGCTACAATGCCAATTTTAATCACCAATAAAAGTAGGAACTTGCAAGACCAATTGAAGGAAATGACGTTGAAAAGAAAAAGTATTGCAGTAGTGGTTGATGAATTTGGCGGAACTGCAGGCATTATTACTATTGAAGATATTATTGAAGAAATTTTTGGCGAAATTGATGATGAATATGATACTGAAGAGTTAAAAGAAACTATTATTAACGACAAACATTATATTTTTAGTGGTCGCCATACCATTGAGTATTTAAATGAAAACTATAAATTATCTATTCCAGAGGGTGAATACGAAACCTTAGGCGGCTATATTATCAGTATCAGCGAAAGTATACCCGACGAGAAAGAAGTGATTATAATTGACAATTTCGAAATCACTATTAAACAAATGAAAGCAGCAAGAATTGAAGAGGTTGAACTAAAAGTAATTTAACACTTTGAAATCAATTCTAATTATACATGGCGCTAATTTGAATAAACTTGGAGTAAGAGAACCCTCTAAATATGGCAATATGTCCTCTGAAGAATTATTCCATCAACTTAAAATCAACAATCCATCAATTCGTTTATACTACTTTCAAAGTAACTCTGAAAGTGAAATCATAAATAAAATACATGAGTGTGACTTACACTATGATGGCGTTATCATAAATGCAGGTGCATTTTCTCATACTTCTATCGCCATAGCTGATGCCATTAAATCGATAAAGTGTCCTTTCATTTCTGTTCACATCACTAATATTTTACATCGTGAATCTTTCAGACACATCGACATAATTGGAGAAGCCTGTATTGGCAGTATTATCGGCATGGGTACAGATGGGTATCAATTAGCACTTGAATCCATCATAGATTAAAAAAATTATTTTATAACCATTTGAATCGTATGACCCAAGATTTGCTTTAAAAGCACTGTTTTGTTTTTATATATTGAAGGTAAATCTTCATTTTGAGTCGAATTATATACTGTTAACAATACACATTCCGGAATCGACTCAATGAGGAAATACTCTTTTAATTCATTCATTAAATCTTCAATTTTATTTTCTTTAGTATCGCAACAAGCGGAAAAACTAATGGCAGAATTTTGCATTACATTTATTCTAACTTTATGTTTAGCAAAAGCTTCGAAAATATAACTTAAATTTTCCTCGGCTATAAAAGAGTAATTTTTGGTTGAAAATGACAATTGCGTCTGTTTTTCTTTGACAATATAACAAGCTTGGTTAAGATTTTCAGCTTGATTATTCACCACAGTTCCTTCATCATCTGTGTTGATAAAAGAATTAACATACAAACTTATATTTTTACTTTTCAGCGGTTGAATGGTTTTTGGATGAATAACAGACGCTCCATAATAAGCCAACTCAATGGCTTGATTGTAATTGATGGAAGGCAATTTTTGAGCATTTTCAAATCTTTTAGGATCGGCGTTCATAACACCTGCAACATCTTTCCAAATAGTAACATTTTCTGCATCTAAACAATAAGCAAAAATGGCGGCAGTATAATCAGAACCTTCCCTACCCAACGTTGTAGTATTGTTTTTTTCATCACGTCCAATAAAACCTTGAGTAATTACAATACTTCTATCAATAAATGGCTTCAAAATTCTATTTACAGTTTCTTCGGTTTCACTCCATTTAACGCTTGCCTCTCTGAAATTACTATCTGTTTGAATAAAGTTTCTAGCATCTACCCACTTTGTTTTCACATCTATACTATGTAAATAATCACTTACAATTTTAGTAGACAACAATTCTCCATAACATATTATCCCATCATACATTTCATCATAACTTACACTTTCGTATTGTTTATCCACTAGACACTCTAATTCCATGAACAAATCTTCCAAATCGGAATAAATATGGTGTTTTTTATCAGGGATTAAAGCATCTGCTATGTCAAAATGGAACTGTTTTAATTCCTTAATGACTATTTCTTTTGAACTTGAATTATTTAAAAAGTAGGCCTGCATTAAATCCTCCAACTTATTAGTAGTTTTGCCCATTGCAGAGATTACAACTAACAATTTTCCGCTTGAATATTTAGAGATAATTTCCCCTACATTTCTAACTGCTTCAGCATTTTTTATAGATGCTCCTCCAAATTTAAAGACTTTCATACTTTTTATTTTACTTTTGCAAAGGTAAAATACATCAAGCATGAAAAAAAATAGTATAACAACACTCAATCAATTTATAAGCGATCAGCAAAATTTATTTCCTTTTGTTCAAGGTAGTTTGTCAAGAATTTTCAGAGATTTACAGTTAGGTGCCAAGATGATTAACAGAGACGTTAGGCAGGCTGGATTAATAGATATTTTAGGAGATTTTGGCAATACAAATGTTCAAGGCGAAGAACAAAAAAAATTAGATGTTATTTCTAATGAAGTGTTTATCAAATTACTTGAAATGAGTGGGGATTGTGTTTGTATTTTATCTGAAGAATCGGAAGATGTTCACTGGTGTGAGGGTGCCGAAAACGCAAAATATATTTTAGCCATGGACCCATTAGATGGTTCTTCAAACATTGACGTTAATGCTTCAATTGGCTCTATTTTTTCTATTTATAAAAGACGATCACCTAACCAAGCTGTTACCATGGAAGATATTTTACAACCAGGGAATTGCCAAGTTGCAGCTGGTTATATCATCTATGGCACAGCTACAATGTTTGTTTACACAACTGGAAGTGGCGTAAATGCATTCACATTGGATGACTCCATTCAAGAATTTTGCCTCTCCCATCCCAATGTTCAAATTCCTAAAAACGGAAAAATATTCTCTGTAAATGAAGGCAACTTTCATGATTTCCCCCAATCTTACCAAAACTATATAAATTACTGCAAAATATCTTCTGAATCTAAGAAAACCTATTCTGCAAGATACATAGGCTCTCTTATTGCCGACTTTCATAGAAATTTATTAAAAGGTGGCATATATTTATATCCTCCTACCATTTCTGCACCCAATGGTAAACTCCGTTTGTTATACGAATGTAATCCAATGGCATTCTTAATTGAACAAGCTGGTGGAAAAGCAACAAATGGCGATATTAGAATTATGGATATTCAACCAACAGAATTACACCAAAGAACACCAATTGTAATAGGAAGTGAGAACATGGTTGATGACTTTTTAAATTATTATGAATAATTGAGGTAAGCATTGAAAAGAACAATAGCCATATTACTAAGTGTTATTATTTTATTTCAGCTGACTGGCTTTTTAATTGTTTTCAAAGTCAAGCAACAAGCTATTAGAAAGGAAATTAAACATCTTATTAAAAATGGGGTTCCTCAAAATGAGCTTATTACCATTGAATATAATACTTCTAATTTAATGCACTTTGATTGGAAACATTCGAGAGAGTTTTCATACAAAGGCAACATGTATGATATTGTAAGAACTGACACTATCAATCAAAATACTTTTTTGTTTTATTGCGTTAATGACATTCAAGAAAAACAATTATTTTCCAATTTAGATAAAATGGTAAGTTCCTGTTTTAGTGAGCAATCCAAACAAAGAGATAAACAAATTGATTTTTCTCAACTCATTACTTTAAAATATCTTGCGCCAGATGTTAGTTTACTTTTTTCAAAAAATAAAACTCTGTTTTTTAGGGCTTGTTATTTAGACATTCAATATCTATCTCCCTATATTTTATCTTGCGAACCTCCTCCAAAGTTTTTTAATCTTTAAGTCACAAACAACTAAGGTATAGCATTAGTATACCTCCCATTTTTTATTCTTAAATTTTAAAAAAATATCAATCATGATAAAAAAAACATTAATCCTCATTGGATTATTAAACATTATATACATAAAATCGCAAACGCTAAAAATAGTTGAAGAAGCTACTTTAAAGCCTGTTTCTGGACTTTCAATTAGAAATAGTTCAAATAATATTCGGTTATCAACAAATGAGAATGGCATTGTTGAAATTAGCCAATTGACTGGGGTTGACAGTATCTTTTTTGAAAATCATCCTGATTTTCTACCTTTTATTTATAGTTATGAGCAATTAAAACAGCTCCATTTCAAATTAACTCTTACCCCTTACATTACTTTTGATAACTTGGTTTTATCCGTTACCAAATGGAGGCAAGATAATAATAGTATCCCTATAAAAGTATCCAAAATTACAAGTAAAGACCGATTATTAATAAATCCGCAAACAGCTGCTGACTTATTAGCAATTTCAGGCGAAGTATTTGTTCAAAAAAGTCAACAAGGAGGAGGAAGTCCTATGATTCGTGGTTTTTCAGCCAACCGTTTGCTATACGCAGTTGACGGTGTTAGAATGAATACCGCCATTTTTCGTTCAGGGAACATCCAAAATGTTATTTCTTTAGACCCTTTTGCCATTCAAAACACCGAAGTATTATTTGGACCTGGGTCTATTGTTTACGGCAGTGATGCCATAGGAGGTGTTATGAGTTTTCAAACATTGCAACCTACTTTCTCAACTTCAAAATCCTTGTTTATCAAAGGAAATTCCAATGTTCGCCATTCAACTGCAAATGATGAAAAAACAATGCATTTTGACATAAATATTGGCAGTAAAAAATGGGCTTTTCTTTCTAGTTTTTCGTCAAATCAATTTGGGGATTTAAGAATGGGGGCTAAAAATGGGCCCAATGATTATTTAAGAAAAAACTATGTAGAACGCCAAGATAGTGTTGACAGAATTATAGAAAATAACAACCCATTGATTCAAAGACCTACTTCCTATACACAATTCAACTTAATGCAGAAGATAAGTTATAAAAAATCAGATAATTGGCTTTTTGAATATGCATTTCATTTTTCTGAGACTTCAACTTATTCAAGATACGACAGACTGATTGAAACACAAAGTAATGGATTACCTGTATCTGCTGTTTGGAATTATGGCCCACAAAAATGGATGATGAATTTCTTTAAAGTACAATCGTCAAAAAAAACCAAATGTTATGATTATTTCTCTTTTATTGCAGCCAATCAATTTTTTGAAGAAAGTAGAATTAACAGAAATTACAGCGGTAGTAATAAACTTAGATTAAGAACACAAACTGAAAAGGTATATGCCTACTCAAGTCATTTAGATTTTGAGAAAAAAATTAGGAAACATCAATTTAATTATGGTTTAGAATTGGTTTTAAATCATGTAAAATCAGAAGGTGAAGCTATAAATATTAAGACCCTAACCAATATCCCTACATCCTCTCGTTACCCCAATTCTGAATGGAATA
The DNA here is from genome assembly GCA_044377005.1 of Bacteroidia bacterium. Classification (GTDB taxonomy): domain Bacteria; phylum Bacteroidota; class Bacteroidia; order NS11-12g; family UBA955; genus JABMMZ01. The sequence continues at coordinate 16,774 of JBILJV010000014.1, read as the reverse complement.
GCAATGCAGCTTATCTCAGTTATCAAAACCAAGTTAAACCTCGATTATTGATTCTCGGAGGACTGAGATTCAATACATTTGGTCTATTCTCTGATTTTACAAATAATTTATCATTTTACCCTTATTTAAACCAGAAGGTAAAAATCAATAATCAAAGATTAAATTGGAGTTATGGAATGGTCTACAATACTAGCAAAAAAATCAAAATTAGTGGCAATATCTCTTCAGCATTTCGAGCACCGAATGTAGATGATATTGGCAAAATATTTGATTTTGGCCCTAATGATTTAATTTTACCTAATTCTGAATTGAATGCAGAAAAAGCTTTTAACATAGAATTAAACCTTTCCAAAACATTGGGTAAATTCATAAAATTTGATTTAGGTGTATTTTATACTTTATTAAATGATGCCATGGTAAGACGAGCTATTCAAATAAATGGCAGTGATAGTATTTTATATGATGGTCAAATGCGCAAAACCTTCTCAATACAAAATGCAGCTAATGCTGAAGTTTATGGAGGAAATATAGGTGTTGAATTAAAACTCCCTAAGGGATTTAGCATAGAAAGCAGATTCAACTACCAAAAGGGGATAGAAGAAATGGACAATGAAAAAATTAGTAGTTCAAGACATGCAGCACCAGCCTTTGGCATTACAAAACTTAATTTCAAAACCAATCAACTTCAAATGCAACTTTATTTGATGTATAGCGGATCTGTAAAACATGAACAGCTGAATGAGGAAGAAAAACAAAAACCTTTTATTTATACCAAAAACATCAACGGAAATTTATATTCCCCTGAATGGTTTACTTTAAATTACAAGTTGATGTATCAATTTTCACCTTTGTTTAAAATTTCAGCAGGAGTAGAAAATCTATTTGACAAAATGTATCGACCATATAGTTCAGGCATTGTTGCACCCGGTAGAAATTTTATTCTCTCACTAAATCTTTCTTTTTAGTATTAAGCATCATAAAAAAACCACTTTAATAAAGTGGTTTTTTTATGATTATCTATAATCCTCGTCATAATGTCTAAATGGCGAAACAGTATACAAAAGTAAAATACGTGAGTATCTGAATAAAAAAGGGGTTAATACCAATACAATTGGGATTAAATAAGACAGTATTTTAGTAAAACTCCAATCAGCATTAATGGCTAATACTCCAAAAATTATCATTAAAATGGTATTAAAACCATAACTAATATACATTGACGCCCAAAAGAAGCCTGTTTCATGTTCAAACTTAAGTCCACAGTGTGGGCAATTGTCATTCGTTTTACTGAACTCAAAAGGATTAAAAACAGAGGATGGAAAAACATTTCCAGCTCTACATCTTGGGCATTTACAAGAAACTACACTGTAAAGTAAGGCAGGTTTTTTAGCCATCAACTTCCTGACTTTTTTTGAAATTTTTATACCACAAGAAACCAACTGTAAATAATATCACATAAACGGCACCCAATAACATTAAAATACCACCATTTAAGCCCATTCCAACACTTTTGGTATTGGAAGATTGACTACTTTCAACGCTTGCTTTACACATTGGGCATTGAGAAAAAGTATCTGCTAAGAAAAGCATCATTAAGACGACGGTTAACAAAGATTTTTTCATCATTATGGAGAACAAAATTAGTTAAAAATATAGTAAAATTAAGTAACTTAAGTCACATTACTAATAATATGGTGAAATCATAAAATAAACAATAACACCTGTAACAGAAACATAAAACCATATAGGCCAAACCCATTTAGTTAGTTTTTTATGTTTATCATATTCTCCAACCAATGCACGATAAACCGCAAAAAGGATGAAAGGTAATATAACACCAGCAAGAGTAATGTGAGTAAGTAATAAAACGTAATATATTACTTTCATAATACCTACACCTCCGTAAAGAGTTTCAACTGTTGTAAAATGATAAAAAACGTAACTAAGTAAAAACAATATTGAAAACAATACTGCTAACATCATTGATTTTCTGTGAGCTTCTAAATTTCTAACTTTTACAAAATACAATCCTACTACTAATAAAATAGCAACAATTGAATTGAGTGTTGCACTGATTTTTGGAAAAATATGAGTATCAAATCCAAAGTCTATGTCTAATTTTACTTTACGCATTAAAATGACCAAAGCAAATACAACAATAGATAAAGAAATGATGACTAAATTGGCTAATTTATCGTTTTTTTTAAGGGTTGCTTTCATTTTGATTTTTATATTCTAATTTGAGGGCTCTTACTGCATCAATTGTTTCACGTTTGTCGTTCTGCCCACCTGTATCAAAAACACCTCTTACACGTTTTTGTTTGTCCACTAACACTATTTTATTACTATGAAACAAACCATTGTGTTCATCTTCTGCACCAGGAATTTTAAAACTGTAGGCAGCCATGTCGTATATAACAGATTTACTTCCTGTTAGAAAGTTCCAATTAGGAAGTTTGGCGTTTAGTTGTTTTGCATAATTGAGCAAAACGGAGGGAGTATCATTTTTGGGATCAACTGTAATACTTATAAATCTAACATCGTCATCTTTTTCAAACTCAGTATAAATATGTTGAGCTAGGTAATTGTTCATTGTTGGACAAATTGTTTCACAACTTGCAAAAAAGAAACTTACCAAAAGCAACTTATCATCAAAATTGGACAATGTAACAGTATCTTTATTTTGGTTTACCAATTTAAAATCATCAATAGTATGGTAAACTGTGTCGCCATTAGCATCGAGTTCTCTGTCATAATAAATAGGCAATTTTTTAGAATAATGTACGCCAGTTTTATTTAGCATTACCCATAAGACAGGAACTACAAGTAATAAAAATAAAAGGCCCAACACTTTCCATGTTGGGCTATTACTTTTTTTAATTTGATTCATTGATTATTGAAAATATTTAACAAGACTAACGTAGTTACCTTCTACCATTAATAGCCAAACCAAGTAAGATAGAAAAACTATCGCCGGTAAAACAATCATGTAACGTAAAAACTTAGCTTCGTAATTTAAGTGCATAAATATACCTACAATTAAAATTGCTTTAACTATACCAAATGCAATAAATACAATATTTCTGAATAAACTTGGGTCTGCAATAAAGTAGATAACAAAATCTACTAGCGTAATAGCAAGTAAAATCCAAAATGTTCTCCATAAACTTTTAGTACCATGTGACTCCGAATGAGGCACATAAGTTTCTGGAATATATTCGCCTTCTGTGTGTGTATGATGTGAACTGCTCATATGAATTTTTATAAATTAGATTAAATAATAAAATGTAAATACGAATACCCAAACTAAGTCAACAAAATGCCAATATAGTCCAACTTTTTCTACCATTTCATAGTGACCTCTTTTAATGTAAGTGCCTCCAATAACATTAAGCCAAACGATGATATTTAAGACTACTCCACTTAATACGTGAAAACCATGGAAACCTGTTACAATAAAGAATAACGATGCAAACGGAACAGGTCCTGGACTTCTGTCAGCGGCTAACCATTCATAATGACTTCCAAAAGACAAAGATTCAGCCTTTTTGAGACCTGCCTCAGTTAAACCAAACATGTTTGAATCTAAACGTCCACCTTCATGAATGAATTGTGACCATTCCCAAGCTTGACAACCTAAGAATGCAGCACCACCAATAATTGTTAAGATCATATATTTAGAAACTTCAGCGTTTGACTTTCTATGACCTGCTTCAACGGCTAATACCATCGTTACAGATGAGAAAATCAATATAAACGTCATTAATGATACGAACAACAAAGGTAAGTGTAAACCATGTGCAAACGGGAAGTGATTGAATACGTTAGCTGGATCTGGCCAAGGAGTGCTACTTCCAGCATAACTGAATCTAATAGCTCCATAACCTACTAATAATGAAGAAAAAGTGAATGCATCCGATAAAAGGAAGATCCACATCATCAATTTTCCATAACTTACATTGAATGGAGAACGACCTCCAGCCCATATAGTTTCGTTTGATACTGTTGTTGTATTTGACATGTTAAATATTGAATCTAAATTACTTTGCGAAATAAAGAAATAAAATCAAGAAAATCCAAACAATTCCTAAAAAATGCCAATATGTTTTACAAATATTTATAAACACCATACTTTTCTTGTGAATTTCCAAACGGGTTGACTTAACTAATGCTATGATTATCAATATAATACCTCCCAAAATATGGAATAAGTGAACACCTGATAAAACATAAACAAATGATGCAGAAATCTCTCCAGGCTCTCTATTTGAAAAAAACAAGCCCATATCTTTCATTTCTACCCATGCTAAGTATTGCGAAACACAAAAAGACAAGGCCAAAATAAGCGTAATTGTAAGTAAAGATGGAATTTTATATACATTATCATTTTTGGCTGCATTGAACGAAAATTGCATAAAAACACTCGAAATCAAGACAATCACTGTGCTTATCCAAAACTGAATAGGTAAATCAAAATTTAACCATGCATTATTATTCGTTCCATCCGTTTTATGTACCCAATAGGCACTACTAAATGCTATAAATAACATAGAACTTGCTACGATAAATAGCCAAGTTATAAAGGTTTTTTCACTAAATGAATTTTTATGAGTGGACATAGATTGAATATTGGGGGGTTGACATTTTTTAAAGTAAATAACTTAACAGTACTGCAGGCATGTATATTAACGATGCAAACATTAGTTTTTTTCCATCTGAAACACTTAATGTTTGGTATAATTTATATGCTCTTATCAACATAAATAAACCACAAGGCAATATAACATATAAACTGTATAAACTTGCAAATGGAGGATCCATTGTTAAAGGATACATACTCATAAATATTAACATTAAAGAGTACAATATTGTTTGAAAAGCATTCTTTTTTGTTCTTCCTTCATAGGAAGGCAATAAAGTGTAACCTGCTTTTCTATAATCATCTTCTAAAACCCAAGCTATTGCCCAAAAATGTGGAAACTGCCAAAAAAACTGAATCACAAATAATAAGATAGCAATTGTATCAATATTTCCCGATGCACCTATCCAACCAATTGCAGGAGGGAAAGCTCCAGGAAGAGCTCCTACAAAGACAGCAAATGGCGTGTTTTTTTTAAGTGGAGTATAGGCCAATACATATAAAAATAAGGAAACTAAACTTAAGAAAGCAACTCTTCCATTGACAAAAAATGACAATATTAGTAATCCTAGAACACCAATTACAATACTAAATATCAAAGCATCATTCACCAACATTCTTCCATTAGCAATTGGTCTATTTTGAGTACGAGACATTAATTTGTCAGTATCTTTTTCAATAATTTGATTGAAACCATTTGAGGAAGCCACAACAAACATACCTCCAATTGTTAAAGCTATTAATGTAACCCAACTAAACGTTAAGTCAAGCTTATTAACACCCAAAATATAGGCAATCATTGTAGTACCAACTACTGAGGCGCTTAACCTAATTTTGCTAAGCATTAAATAATCTTTAAAAAATGCTTTAGTAAGAGGTTCGGGTTGTTTGATAGAACTATTTTCTGTCAATGGATATAGATTTAAAAATTGAAATGCAAATATACAGCGAAATTCCAAAAATTAAGCCTCCAAATAAGATATGTGAAACTTGGGCTATTAAAGGGAAATTATACCTTAAATTGACCACGCCTGTAAAATATTGCACAATTAATACTAAAGACAAACCTAAATTAAAATATTGCCATTTTTTTTCAACTTTTTTGTGCAAAATAAACAAAGGCAATAAACTTACAAATATCAAAAATAAAGCCATAAGCCAATGTCTTGTAAAACTAATACCTAAAAAACTAAAGTTAACTGCTTCATTTACAATCAAGATGTTTTGAGCAACTGCTTTGTCTGTAAAATGTCTTAATTGCGTTCCAAGAACCACTTGAACAATAGACAGAACTACCATTATTAAATAATAGAATTTAAACTTCATTAATAACAGACTCTCTTGGTTTAACTTTGTTTGATGGATACTTAGCATAAAAAAGAAAAGTACTGCATAGGCTGCTACATAATGTATGGAGATTAGAATTGGGAATAAATTTGTTGCTACCACTATACTTCCCATCCAAGCATTAAAGAGCATTAAAATAAATCCAATGATACCATATAAAAACTTTGAGCGACTGATTTGATTTCTGATAAAGAAAAGGGTTACAAAAAAAATTAATGAGAATAACCCTGACAATACTCCAATAAGTCTGTTAATATATTCTATCCAAGCTTTTGATGTATTGAATTCTTCGGGTTGATATAAATTAGGGTCTTTTAATATCCTTTCTGACTCTTCTTTAAATCCCAATTTAGCTATTAATTTAGAAAAACGTTTTGCTTTTTCAACTCTTTTTATTACATATTCAAACTGATAACCTATTGGCAATTGATTAATATGAGTTGGTGGGTATAATTTATCATAACATTTAGGCCAGTCGGGACATCCCATACCACTTCCAGTACTTCTTACGAAGCCCCCGGCTAGCAATAATAAAAAAACCGAAGAGATGGTAAGAATACCAAATCTTCGGTTTATTTTTATATAATTCATAGTTCTTAATAAACTGTAATATACAGTTAGGCTTGAACTTTTTTTGCTAAAAACAAATGAGCAAATGATGAGAAAAACACTTTAGATGGTTTTTCTTTAGGTCCGCTATAAGATGTATCAACAGGTACTGGTGCATGGTAATGATCTGGTTCACCATTTCCAGGATCACTTTGAGGGAAGTAATCAGACTCTCTATCAGGTCTACTATACTCATGAGGACCTCTGTATACTGTAGGGATTGCGCCAGGCCAGTTTCCGTGGATGTGTTCAACCGGTGTAGTCCACTCCAATGTATTAGATTCCCAAGGATTTTTAGTTGCTTTTTCACCTCTAAAAATACTATTAAAGAAATTGTACAAGAATAATAATTGAGCTACACCACCTAAGAATGCTGATACTGTAATAAAAACATTTACATCCATCCATATATCAAATTCAGGTATTAAAGAGAATTGGTAGTAACGTCTTGGAACACCAGCTAATCCCATAAAGTGCATAGGGAAGAATACTAAATATGCAGAAATAAAGGTTAACCAAAAGTGTAATGTTCCTAATGTCTTGTTCATCATTCTACCAAACATTTTTGGGAACCAATGGTAAATACCAGCAAACATACCGAATATAGCAGCAGAACCCATTACTAAGTGGAAGTGAGCTACCACAAAATAACTGTCGTGTAATTGAATATCAAGAGCTGCATTACCTAAATAAATACCCGTTAAACCTCCAGAAATAAACAATGAAACTAAACCTATTGCAAACATCATCCCTGTGGTGAAACGAATGTTACCTTTCCATAACGTTGCTAAATAGTTGAATGTTTTTACAGCAGATGGCACCGCAATAATCAGCGTGACATACATAAACATTGTCCCTAAGAATGGATTCATACCTGTAATAAACATGTGGTGACCCCAAACGATAAATGATAAGAAAGAGATACCGATTAGTGAAATAACCATAGCAGTGTAACCAAAAATTGGTTTTCTAGCATTGGTTGAAATTACTTCAGATGAAATACCCAATGCAGGCATTAAAATAATATAAACTTCAGGGTGACCTAAGAACCAGAATAAATGTTGGTATAATACTGGGCTACCACCACTGTTTGTTAAAGCACCAACTCCATTTAAGTGAATATCACTTAAGTAGAAACTTGTACCAAAACTTCTGTCAAAAATTAACAAAAGTCCTGCACCCAATAATACAGGGAATGATAACAAACCTAAAACAGCTGTTAATAAAAATGCCCAAATAGTTAATGGCAATCTGTTCATTGACATACCTTTTGTACGCATATTTAAAACAGTTACTATATAGTTTACACCACCCAAAAGTGCAGAAACGATAAATAATATAATAGCAACTAACCACAATGTTGTCCCTAATCCAGAACCCGGCATCGCTTTTTCTAGCGCACTTAGTGGAGGATAAACAGTCCAACCAGAAGAAGCAGGACCTGTTTCTACTAAGAAAGAGGACATTAATACTACTGAAGACAAGAAGAAGAACCAATATGAAAGCATGTTCATAAATGGACTTGCCATATCACGAGCACCTACTTGAAGTGGAATAAGTAAATTACTAAAAGTACCGCTTAGTCCTGCTGTTAATACATAAAACACCATGATAGTACCGTGAATGGTAACTAAAGCCATGTAATAATTAGGGTCTAATTTACCACCTTTACCCCATTTACCAAGTAAACTTTCAAACAAAGGAAATGTTTCATCAGGCCATGCCAACTGCATTCTGAACAATAATGACATTCCCATACCAAAACAACCCATAATAATACCTGTAATTAGGTATTGTTTTGAAATCATTTTGTGGTCGGTACTAAATATGTATTTAGAGATAAACGACTGTTTGTGGTGATGATCATGATGACCATGTTCATCGTGATGAGTGTGGGAATCAATGGTTGGGTTGGCTGTTATTTCTACTGTACTCATGCTTATTTTAACTTAATTATTATAACAAGATTTTTTTTTGAATGTTTGGATTATTTTAAAGCTAATTTATTAACTGGCTCTGAAACTGTTGTTGAATCGGTGGTGTTAATGATGGCAGGAACAGTTTCTACTTTTTTAAATACGGGCTGTTGGGTTTTTAACCAAGTGTCTACTTCTGCTTGTGATTCAATAACCACTTTTATTTTCATGTTGTAGTGCGATGCTCCACAGATTTTGTTGCAATACAAATAATATTCAAATTCTTCACCAAATTCTTTTTTAGCATCTGCTGTCGATTTAGTTGGTTTGAATGTAAATTTAGTTGGCATACCAGGAACAACGTTCATTTGAGCTCTGAAATGTGGCAACCATGCACTGTGAATAATATCTTTTGATCTTAAATTCAAAGTCACTAAAGAATCTTTAGCTAAATGTATTTCTTGAGTGATAATATCATCCTCTGCAGAACCTGTAAAGGTTGATGCGAAAATCTTTGGATTGCTTTTAATTGCTTCAATACGCTCAATTTGTTTGGTTTTACGTTTTATAGATGCTTCTAATTCAGATAATGTTGTACCGTCCATAATATCATCTATTTGTTTTTGGATGGCCTCCATTGTCGTATAATCTTTTAATCCATCTGCAACTGCAAAGTCTGCTTTTAAAGACTCTAAAGTTACCTTTAAATTTTTAATAGCTTCTTGATCTAATTTAATTTTGTCTTTTAGTTCAACTAATAATTCATCAACCTCAGGTCCGTATGCCAATCCTAATTCGTTTTTACCTGAAATGAATTTATAATCTACATTACCCAATACACCATCTTCACCAGCATATCTTGCTTTCCAACCAAATTGGTATGCGAACACTTCGATTTTCTTAATTTTACCTTTGTAATTATCTTCTGCATAAACAACAGATTTCCAAGTTTGATGACCTCTTAGAACCAAAACAGTTAAAACGATTGAAGGTATAATGGTCCAAATAACCTCTAATTTGTTGTTGTGAGAATAATATAAGGCTTTTTGACCGTCTTTTTTTGCATAAGTAAATGCGAACCAAAACAATAAAAACTGTGTGATAAAAAACACTATTGTAGTTAATACTAGAGTAATTGTAAACATGCTATCGTAGCTAGCTCCATGTTCACTTGCTGAATTGTTTAACAATATCAAATTACCATGAACTTGATATTCCCATACAACCGCTGCTAAACCAACAATCATAAAAATCAACATAATCCATTTGTTAATTTCATTTTGGTTGATGGTTTCTTTACCAGTAATTTTTGAAATATATTTACTTATGTCAAGCGTATTAGCAATAACTAAAACCAATAAAATGACAAAAGTAAAAATAGCCCAATTGATTTTTGAAGACAAAGTAGAATCACCTGCATCAGCAGTTGGTGGTTCGTATTTAAATTCATCCGCACCAAAAAGTGGTTTTTCAGCAGTGATTTGATCTAGATTAACTGTCGAAAAATCAAATGATTGATTAATTGAAATAACGGAAATTAATAAAACTACAACTGCTAGCGTAAGTTTTAAAAGATATTTGGTCTTGGTGTTCATTCGTAAGTATAACTATTAAACTTAAATTGGAGGCAAATTTATTGTTATTTTCAAAATAATCTAAAAAAAAAATCTGTTTTTTTCAACTTCTTTAAATTCCAATAAAATCAAGCGATTAAGCCTCTTTTATGCTTTTTATCTTAATCTATCTACAGATGCAAGGAGTTCAATATCTTTTTTAATCCCCTTAAAAGCGAGTAAATTGAACAATAATAGAATGGCAGGAATAAATAGCGTAACATAGTTTAAGTCTGACGAAACTAATTCGATACTAGAAGTTCTATTTAATTTATAAATCTGATAAATCATATTAAACCAAACTAAAAGTATAAACAAAAAATTAAAAGCGACTAATCGCATTTGAAGTGGTAATTTTTTGAATAAAAAAATAGCTAAAAGTGTAATTAATGAAACCGCAATAACAGAATACATAAGAGACCCATTGTTAAATTCATTAATAGGCTCCGTTCTAACTGTGGTTTTTAAAATCCCTAACTCGTAAAAATACGCTTTATCTGAATCTATTTCTGTTACCCTTAATAATCCTTTGGTAACATTAATGTTAAACAATACTAAAACCAAATTAATTATAAAAACCAATAATAAATAAATTGTTTGTTTGCGTTGTATCATTCTGCAAAAATAATCATTTTTCTATTTAAAAGGGGCAAAAAAAGACCTATCATTCCAAAGTTTTTCCTAATTTTATTGAGTTTAACAATCAAATAAAATTAAATTAAAAAGATAAATAAAAGAAAAGTGGTTATTTCATTTTAAAATTTAAAAAAAATTTACGTAAGTTTGCCCTGTCATTTTTAATTTTATGTCAGAAAAAAAATCAAAAGCCGGATATTGGATGCTTTTTGCAGTATCACTAGTTACAGTAGTTGCCTTAATTATCTTTTTGCCTGAAGCATTTTGGCTAGCTCTTCCAACAACCGTTGGTGGTTTAGCAATGGCTATGGACTGGATTTAATTCATATCAATATTGAGTTTTTCCGAAGGCATCCAAATCAATAAATTTATAAGTTCTTCTGGATTTTGTTCTAGAAGAGAAGCTGATAAATTAGTAGATCAAGAACGCGTTTCTATTAATGGCAAATTAGCATTACCCACTAGTAGAGTTTTATCAAACGACAGAGTTTGTATTGATGATGAGGTCATCAAAATCAATAAAAAAGCACCATTTCATATTGCCTTTAATAAACCCAAAGGTATTACAACAACCACTGACCCGAAAGATAAATCAAACATCATTTCTTTTATTAATCACAACCGTAGGATTTTTCCTATTGGTAGATTAGATAAAGATTCTGAAGGATTAATTCTATTGACTGATGATGGTGATATTGTAAACAAAATTTTACGTTCTGAAAATGAACATGAAAAAGAATATATTGTAACCGTAGACAAACCTGTTACGCCTGAATTTTTAAAGAAAATGGCGAACGGGGTAGAAATTCTTGAAACGATTACAAAACCATGTAAAACATTTCAAGAAAGTACTAAAAAATTCAAAATTGTATTAACCCAAGGGCTCAACCGACAAATTCGCAGAATGTGTTCCGCTTTGGGTTATGAAGTTGTCTCATTGAAAAGAACTCGTATCATGCACATTCAATTAGACAAAATACCGGTAGGTAAATTTAGAGAATTACTCCCTTCTGAAGTTAAAATTTTAGAAGAAAAACTTAAACACTCTACTGCTGTACCAGATACAGTAAAGAAAAAAAGAATCCCAAAATCAGCCTTTTACGACAAAAGAACGCCTAAGTTTACACCCAAAGAAGGTGAAACACCCAAAAGAGGTCCTAAAGTTAAATTTTCGACAAGTCGAGCCCCAAAAGGTAAAACAGAAACTGATAAGAAAAAATCAGTAAGCACTCCAACGCGAAGACCTAAAAAAATGGGTAGAAGTGGCGTTAGGAAAAAACAATAAAAAAACCGATTGTTATGTTAAAACAATCGGCTCTTTATATATTGTACTAAAGTCTAATTCTTACTTTATAAACTTAAATCCTTTGCCAATAAATTGAGCATTTGAACCCAACTCCTCCTCTATTCTAAGCAATTGATTGTATTTAGCCATTCTGTCACTTCTTGACGCTGAACCTGTTTTAATTTGTCCGCTGTTCATCGCAACTGCAATATCTGCAATTGTACTGTCCTCGGTTTCACCACTTCTGTGACTGATGATATTGGTATAACTGTTTTTAGTTGCCAAATTAATCGCATTGATAGTTTCTGTCAAACTGCCTATTTGATTTACTTTAACTAAAATACTATTAGCAATACCTTCTGTTATCCCTTTTTGCAAACGGGTTACATTGGTTACAAATAAATCATCTCCAACCAATTGCACTCTGTCTCCTATCGTTTGAGTTAATTTTTTCCAACTTGCCCAATCGTCTTCTGCACAACCGTCTTCAATCGAAATAATTGGATATTTGTTAACCCAATTTTTCCAATAATCCACCATTTCATCTCCTGTTAATTCGCGTTTGTCAGATTTTTTGAATATATACAAGCCTTTTTCTGCATCCCACAATTCACTTACGGCTGCATCCATTGCAATATAAACATCCTCTCCTGGTCTGAATCCCGCTTTTTCTATCGCCATCAAAACAGTTTCGATAGCTTCTTCATTGCTTTTAATATTAGGTGCAAATCCACCTTCATCCCCCACATTGGTGCTGTATCCTTTTGATTTTAATACCGCTTTCAGTTCATGAAATATCTGAACACCCATTCTCAAACTATCACCAAATGAATCTGCTTTAGCTGGCATAACCATAAATTCCTGGAAATCGATTGAGTTGTCGGCATGTGCTCCACCATTTAATATGTTCATCATAGGCAATGGCAACGTATTCGCATTTACTCCGCCTAAATAACGGTATAAACTTTGACCACTTTCTTGAGCAGCAGCTTTTGCCACAGCTAGTGAAACAGCTAATATAGCATTAGCTCCTAAATTAGATTTGTTGGTAGTACCATCTAATTCAATCATCGTTCGATCGATGTCATTTTGATCAAAAATGTAAGAACCAATTAATTCATTACAAATGATTTCATTCACATTTTGAACTGCTTTTAGAACCCCTTTACCTAAGTATACTGACTTGTCGCCGTCTCTTAATTCTGCGGCTTCGTGAATACCGGTGCTAGCACCACTTGGAACAGCGGCTCTACCAAGTGCTCCATTTTCTGTTAAAACATCAACTTCTACAGTTGGGTTACCTCTTGAATCAAGAATTTGTCTGGCTTTTATGTCTGCGATTAGGCTCATTTATTTAGAAATTAGGGGTTATAAAGGTTTGTTTTATTTCATACTTTCAAAGAAGGAATCGAATAAATATCTTGAATCATGTGGTCCGGGAGAAGATTCAGGATGGTATTGCACACTGAATGCTTTTCTGTCTTTTACTCGGATGCCTTCTATGGTGTTGTCGTTTAGATTAATATGAGTTACTTCAACTTCGGGGAAATTGCCTTCTTTTAATGCAAATCCATGGTTTTGAGTGGTAATTTCACTGTGTCCAGTTAGTAAATTTTTAACAGGTTGGTTCAATCCTCTGTGACCGTTGTGCATTTTGAATGTTTCCATTCCCATAGCTCTACCTAACAATTGATTGCCTAAACAAATACCGAATAAAGGCACATTGTTTTGCATCAAGTCATTGACTGTTTTTACTGCATAATCCATAGCTGATGGATCGCCGGGACCATTAGAAATAAGAACACCATTGGGTTTCCAAGCCATAATTTCTTCAATTGAAGAATGGGCATTAAAAACGCCACACAACGCATCTCTGTCATTTAAACATTGCAACATGGTCGTTTTAACTCCAAAATCAAGAACTGCTACTCTGTATTGGGCTTGGTCTGACCCACGCGTATAAAATTTATTGGTAGAAACTTTCGAAGACAATTCTAATCCTTCCATATCAGGCACACGGTCGAGCATGGATTTTAGCTCATTAATGTCGGTAACTTCGCTACTTAATATAGCATTCATAGCACCTGCATTTCTAACGTGTCTAACCACTTGTCGGGTGTCTAAATTTTGAATACCTACCACTTGATTGTTGACGAAATAATCTTCAAGAGAAGCGAAAGACATTTTGCGAGAGTGATGATTGGCAAAAGTGCTACAAACCAAACCAGCTATTTTAATGCCTTCACTTTCGGTTTCTTGTTCATTGACGCCGTAATTGCCTATGTGAACATTGGTTTGAACTAAAATTTGTCCGTAATAGGAAGGGTCTGTGAAAACTTCTTGATAACCCGTCATGCCTGTATTAAAACAGATTTCGCCAGTAGTGGTTCCAATTTTGCCTAGGGCATTGCCTTTGAAGAACGTTCCGTCTTTTAAAAGGAGAACAGCTTGTGTTAAACTCATTAAAGTGCAAAATTAGAGGGTTTACACCAATTGAAAAAAACAATTTAATAACATTCTATAAAATCTTTGTAATCTATTGATTTTTATTACATTTGCCGTTGAAAAAAGAAACAAAAATGGAAGTAAAAGACAGTAACGGTACATTATTAAATGATGGGGACAGTGTTCATATCATCAAAGATTTAAAAGTAAAAGGTTCGTCAATCACCCTTAAAAGAGGAACTGTAGTGAAAAAAATCCGCTTAACAGACAACGATGAAGAGATAGAAGGCAAGGTTGAAAAAGGCATGATGGTGCTCAAAACTTGCTTTTTGAAGAAGGTGTAAGGATGTTTTTTACTGGATATGTTTTTTAAATTGTGTGTTTTTTTATATATTTGAATTAAGTATTTTTCATGAAAGTCGAAGAACCAATAACAGAGTATAATCAATTGGATTTATCCAAAGAATACACTTATTTCGACTATTTGAAATGGCGTTTTACCGAACGGGTGGAACTTATTTTTGGTAAAATCATCAAAATGAGTCCTGCGCCAAATACCAAGCATCAAAGAACACTTGGCAATATATTTCTTACATTTTCTAACATTACCAATTATAAGGGTTGTAAAGTTTTTATTGCCCCTTTTGATGTAAGATTACCAATACCTAATAAAAAAGATGATAGCACCGTTGTTCAGCCTGACCTATTTGTCTTGTGTGATTTAAGCAAGTTGGACGAGAGAGGCTGTAATGGTGCCCCTGATTTAGTTGTCGAAATTTTATCTCCTGGCAATTCTAAACACGATTTGAAAACCAAGTTTGAAGTATATGAATTAGCCGGCGTAAGGGAATACTGGATCGTAGACCCAATAAATGAAAGTATATTGATATATGTATTAAAAGACAATCAATACATAGGTTTAAAACCAGTTTCGATTGATGATATCGCGAAAAGTGCAATTTTCCCTGAATTGCAGTTCGAATTAAAAGGAATATTTGATTAGTGTTTAATTATACAAAAATCTTTTTCCTAAAAAAAAGCAAAAATAACACTGTAAAAGAAATAAGGATTAGTGAATAAAATTGACTGAGAGAAAACAGTCCATCAAAAACAAAACCTCTGCTTTCATCTGCCCTATAAAACTCAGAAAAAAAACGATAGATTGGATAAACAATCATAAAGACAAAAAACGAGTATCCAACCTTTAGTTTTCTTTTAAAATACAACAATGAAACAAACAATATTAAGCCAAACAAACTATCAATTATTTGAATAGGGAACAATGGTTCATTTTTGGGAAATGCGATACAATAATCGCTTGTGTAAACCAAACCAATAGTTTCCAAATTTGTTGGTTTCCCGTAACAACAGCCTGCCATTAAACAAGCTATTTTACCAATAAAAAGACTAAATGACATCGCAATAACATTAATATCCAATAAAACATAAGGATTTATATTACTAAATTTTGAATACAGAAAAGTTGTCAAGAACACTAAAAACACCCCACCATACAAAACATACCCCTTTTTTAAATTAAAAAAATGATTTAATGAAAAAGAATTAGGAAAATCCTCCATCATATAAAACATTTTGGCGCCTGTAAAACCAAAGATAAAGATTAAGCTGATGTAGAAATAGAAATCGATGTCTTGTAACTTAGATTTATTAATAAAAATTGCCAAGACTAAAACATATATAACAACTGACAAAATCAAAAATATCTGATATAAACTGATACCATATCCTAAAAAATTTATAATTGGGAACATTTTATTTAAAATCAATCTTCAACAAACTCCTTTTCAATCAATTCGAGAATTTCTTTTTTGGTTTCTTTAGCTATAATTCTGAAATCAAATATTTTTCCATTCTTTATGATAAATATATAATTATCGCCAAAATCGACTCCTCTTTGCTCAAAATATAAATTAGGCTTTACTATTACTTTTTTGGGCGAATTATTCCTTTCATTTTGGAAACTAATATCATTAAAATCAATTAAAGCAATCGACTCATTTTTAGATGAATTAAAAATTTCACTTGCGGCATCTGTGCACAAATCACATCTAGAGGTTCTTATTAAAAAAAACGCAAATTCCCGTTCTTTATTTATGCCAAGAGAGTCAACTAATGTCAAGACTTCATTTTCTCTGTAAAATTTTTTTTTGTTACTACAACTTTGAACAATCAATAATAATAACAATAATTTAATTACTGACTTACGAACCATTCTACAAAAGATTTAGTAATATTTAAATATTGAATCGGACATTGATTTCCA
>JBILJV010000088.1:0-6926 GCA_044377005.1 Bacteroidia bacterium | reverse complement strand
CAATGAGTTGAGCCCACTGGCAGTTGAACCCATTGAGGCCAAAAAGATAATGGCAATAAGTAAACCCACCACACCATGCGGCAAGTAATTGGTCACAAATATTAGAAAAACAAAATTGGTGTCGTTGGTGTCCGCCTTTTTGTTGTTTTTGAGCATCAGGTCGGTCCCTTTTTTCTTAATGTCTAAGCATTGTTTTTCAGCATTTTGTAGTGCTGTTTGAGCATTGTCTATTTGAACGTGATCTTTTGTTTTAAGTGCAGAAACCAAGTTAAGCACATTTTTGCCTTTGGCTTCATTGGCAACTTTGTATTGTTCTTCTATGCTTATAAATTCGGTTGCATAATTACTGTTCTTAATCTCATTGATTTCATACTGATTGAAAAAAATGGGCGGCGTGTTAAATTGGTAAAATACAAAAACTAAAACACCGATAAAAAGAATGAAAAACTGCATTGGAATTTTTATAAGTGCATTCATTAATAAACCAATTCTACTTTGCTGTATGGAGCTACCTGTCAGATATCGTCCTACTTGCGACTGATCGGTTCCGAAATAGGAGAGTTGCAAAAAGAAACCTCCGATTAAGCCTGACCATAAGTTGTACTTATTGTCTAAATCAAAAGTGGTATCTATTGCATTCAAACGGTCCATTTTTCCTGCAATTTGAAGTGCTTCACCAAAACTGACGTTTATTTTGAGCAAATCGATAATGATAAAAGTAGCAATAATTAATCCCCCGAAAATAATGCTCATTTGCAACATTTGGGTATAGGAAACCGCTTTAGTGCCGCCATATACGGTGTAAGTAATTACTAAAATACCATTGATAATAATGGTGGAAAACAGGTCGATGTTCAAGATGGTTGACAATACAATAGCAGGTGCGTAAATCGTTATTCCAGTTGACAAGCCACGTTGTAATAGAAACAAAAATGCCGTTAAACTTCGGGTTTTTGTGTCAAACCTTTTTTCCAAATACTCGTAAGCCGTGTACACATTCAAACGGTGAAAAATTGGAATAAAAGTCACGCATAGAACAATCATAGCAAGAGGCAGACCAAAATAAAACTGCACAAACCGCAAGCCATCGCTAAAACCCTGACCTGGTGCAGACAAGAAAGTAATGGCACTGGCTTGAGTAGCCATCACAGAAAAGCCAACTTGATACCATGGCAATTGTTTATCTGCCAATAAGTACCCTTGAATGTTTTGGGTATTCCTGCTTTTCCACATACCATAAAAAACGATAAATGAAAGCGTTAAACCAGTGACTAACCAATCTAGCTCACTCATTCGTAATATTGGGTAAGTAAATACATGAGTATGATATTAAGTAACAAAGATAAAATGACTAAAATGTATCTTATAAGCCATTTACTTTCAGGATTATTCTGTGCTTTCGTCATTGTTTTTTATGCTCAATAGATTCACAAATAGTTTCATAGCCCCTTCATTTCCCTCAGGTAACTGTCTGAAAAAGGCAAGTCCGGTATAAATGAAATGACCTTTTCCATACTGACCTACAATAAGACTTCCCAATAACTCCGCTTCATTAGGGTCGTTCATAGCAAGTAAATCGGTGTAGTTTTTATCGTATTGTTGTGCAAAGTAGATGCCCCTTTCTTGAACCCAAGCCTCAAAATCTTTTTCTCTGATTGGGTTAGGTTCATTAAAGGCTGGATGTTGTTTATTTAAAAATCTAACAGGCGAATTTTCATCAGTGATACGGTTTCTAGAAATATCAAAAGGATAGGGTCCAATATTGTTTTGTACTGGTCCTACTCTGGAATTGGTGTTGTATTGAACTAACACATTGCCACCGTTTTTAATAAATAGGTTGAGTTTGTCTTTGGCAAGATTGATGCTAGGATGTATGTTTAATGCACGAACACCAAAAACAATAGCGGAAAAAGAAGATAAGTTGGTTTCGTTCAATTGCTCTGGGGTTAAAAAAGTAATGTTATAACCTAATTGTTTCAAAGATTCTGCAACATCATCACCCGAACCTTCCACATAGGCAATATTAAGTTGAGCGGTTTTTACATTGTGGAAACACAGTTTTACTTCGGCTTTTTCAAGCAATAATTGAGGGGGAATGTGGTCATATTCTATTCTGTTGAGTATGTGCTGAAAAATATTTGATTCACAGTTAATATAGGGTTCCAAAATACTGCAATCGTGTTTCTGTTGAGCTTTTACAAACACATCAAACGTGTATTCTTCGCCCTTTTTCAAGTTTTTAAACTCAGGATTTAGAATTTCTATTTTCACGTATTCATTGTGTTTAAAATGGAGAGAGCCACTCATTTGGTCTTTGATTGCTTTAATAGTAATTTTAAACAGCTTTTCATTAATGTTATTAATCACAATTTTAGAATTGAACGGCATAAACACAATTTCGGGAAGTACTTCTATGGGTTTGTGTTCTTCACCCTTAGTAGGGTCGGTATTTTTGAAAAAAACAGGAACCGAGTAATTAATTAATTCGCCATTAACAGTCAATAATACAGAAACCATAAAAGGAGGTTTATTTTCTGCCAACAAAAGCAAGGAGTCAGGTTGAATTTTAAAAACATTGTTTTGAGGCGCGGCTGAAAGCCAATATGGATTGGTGTATGGAAAAGATTTAGGGATAATAAAAGTTCTTTTCAGTTGGACCATTTCATTGTGGTTTAACTTTTTGTTAATTGCAGTATCAGTTCCGTCAGGGTATGTAACAGAAATTAGATTAACTTTGGCTTGGTTTCTGAGTAATACTTGAGTATTAAGCGCAATTTTTTGAGAAGGGCTAGTGGTATTTACACTTGAACTGGTTTCAATAAATAGACCCAAACAAGCTTTGATGATACCATCTAATTGGTTTAATTTAGGACTGATCCAGTGTTTGTTTTGGGGTGTATTAAGGTCATGCATTAAATTTCTGATTTTTAACAAGGCAGGAATATTATTGGCAGGTTCATTGTAATTGAATGTTTGAATAATTTGACTAATTGCTTTATGGACAGCTGTACCATTTGCAAAGCGTTTATAAGAAGTTTCTATGTTATCAAACAATTCTTTTTGTGCAGAATCGCCTTTCATCAGTTTGAAATACTCTAGGGATTGACCACGTTGTTTGGCAGACCCAAACCCTTGACTTTTGTGCATGGTTCTGCTATCGGCAGCTATTTCACCATAACTTTTTCCCAAAAGAGGATTGTAGCCACCAACATCAATTTTTAGTTGATTTGGGTTTGTGGTATTAATCGTTCCAAAATTGAAAGTATTCCAATACATGCGTTTGCACTTCCAAGTTTGGGTGGTTTTGAGTTGATCTTTGTATGCTTCGGGATTAGCAGCTAGTTCAAAAGCTTCCATAGCCAATAAAGCTGAGGCAGTATGATGTCCGTGTCCTCCTTCACCTGTAGTTGGGAAACGGCAGATAATAACATCTGGTTTAAATTGTCTGATTATCCACACCATGTCTTTTAGAAGGCTGTCTTTGTTCCAAAATTGCAAAGTTTCTATGGGTGATTTGGAATAACCAAAATCGAAAGCACGGGTAAAATATTGTTCAGCGCCATCAGTTTTACGTGCTGCAATAAGTTCTTGTGTACGAATAATACCTAGAGAAGTGCCTTTTTGGTTGCCAATTAAATTTTGACCACCATCACCACGGGTTAGTGAAAGGTAGGCGGTCCTGTAATGTCTGTCATTGGCGAGGTAACTTAGTAATCGAGTGTTTTCATCATCGGGGTGTGCAGCAATATATAGAATATTCCCAATGGTTTTAAGCGACTGTAATTGATGAACAATTTGAGCACTATGAGGAGTTGAATTTGGTTGTGCTTGAAGGCTCAAAAGTTGAAATATAGAAAAAAGAAAAAGAGAGGATTTAAACATTAAAATAATTTTTATTCTTAAAATAGCAAAGATATCAAAAAAAATAAAAAAAGAGAGAGAAAAACCCCTTAAATAATCAATTTATTGCTCAGTTTGAATGAGTTTAGCACTATTTTAGTCAAGTATTACTTTAGGCAATGGCAGTTTGGTTTGTAAATTGTCAAAAGTAATTTGAATGCAAATTAAAAATTGCATTTTAACAGATTCAAAGTCCTTAGCAACTTATATTTGATAGTCAACTCACTAGGTCCAAAAACTTTCATAGAGTGCGCTTGAAACAAAGTTATAAAAAATGCTTACTATATATATTATTAATCATAAGAGAAATTTCTGAATGTGTTGATATACTATTCCTTCATAATATAAAAAACAGGTTCTTAAAGCAAAAAGAGTCTTGAAAAAGTATTGAATACTTAAAAATAAAATTTATAGAATGCAGTAAGATACAATGACAATAAAATAAATAAGATGAAAATAATTGAAAGAAAAGCTTTTTATATTACAAAAATAAAAGGCAATAATTGGGACTTTATAATAAGGATATTAGTTTTTGGTCAATGGCATCAGAGGCATGATAATTTGTAACGAACTGTCTGCCATTTTTGCCTTTTGATAATATGGATTCTAAATTATTTTCAATTAAATTAGCAATGTATTTGGCGTCATCTTCAATGCTATTAACAGGATATAATTCACCAAAATTTCCCAACTGTATTTGTTCTTTAAAACCTTGTATTTCAGGAACGATAACCGGGATATTAAGGGAAGCACATTCCATACTAACAATAGGATACCCCTCGAATAAACTTGGGAAAATGCCAATATCAAAAAGTTGTAAGAGCTTTTGAGGCGATTTGCTCTCAGGTAAAAATACTAAATTCCCGGGAATTTGTTTTTTCAAAGCATCCTCTTTTATTCCGCTTCCAACTATATAAAAAACGATATCATCACGGTGGCTTAATAATTTGGCAAGTTCAACGATAACTTCAGGTTGTTTAGGTTCATGTAAACGACCAAGAAAACCAATTGCAATTTGGTGTTTTTTTAATTTATGTATTTCTCTAAGTTTTGATTTTGTATCTGCATTTTCAGAGAATTTTTCCGTATCTATTTTAATTGGGACAATAGCAATTTTGGATTCATCTTCCTTGTATTTTTTAATTAAAACTTGTTTCCAGAAATCACTGATTACAATTCTTTGGTCGATATAATTTTGAAAAGGACGAGCCCCTTCAAACCATCCATTGTTGTTAAATTCCTCAGCGTGCAACAAATCGATCGTTTTAATTTCAGGATAGTATTTTTTTAATTCAGGTAATAATAAATAGGAAAGGGGGTTACTCATATTCAACAGAATATCAGGTTTTTCTATTTGGATAATTTCCCATAAAGCTAATAATTTGGGATAAGAGAATTCGGATAAATGGTCAAGATTATATTGTCGACTAGCATATTTTTCAAATTCTCCCTTAAGTGCATTGCCATTAAATTGGTCAGTAAATACCAAATCAATAATTTCATATCCTTGATTATGTAACGTTTTTACATAATCTAAAAGGACATTTTCAGCGCCACCAATGTGCCAAAAGAAATGAGTAATTAGCACTCTTTTCTTTTGTTTTTCTATATTAAACAGAGGGTTTTTTTGAAGTGATAATTCAAAATTAGATTCAAAACCTGCCATTGCATGAGCTTTTGTTCTAATGTTTTGAGGACGAAGTCTGATATTAAGAAAAGTATTTGGCGCAAAAATATACATAAGGAGTTCCATTAATTTAAAATTAGTGGGGTTCCTTCCGGTAAGTTTCTTAATTATTTTTCTAAAAACGCGGTCAACAAAAGAGAATTTAGTAACATATTTACGGTTTTTATTGTATCTTCTTTGTGAAAAGGGAATTCCAAACAAAGTAGTCCAATTATAACGCATAGCCATTAATATGGACATATTGCCTTCCTCTTCACTTCTTGTTACCAAAGAATTTATGTTTTGTCTGTAATTAAAAACTGCTTTTTTGAGCGCTACACCATAGTGACCTTTTCTGAGTGCTCTGTGCCAAAAATCCCAATCCTCATACATTTTAACTTGATTGCTAAGCATTAGTGTTTTTTGGCCCTTGAGTTCATCCCATAATGATTTTTTCATCATAGAACATACTGAAGAATAATTGGTAAGAAACAATTGTTTAGCAGAAAAGTCAGGGACAATTATTTTTTGATTTCTAAATCCAAATTTTCGCAAACTAGGATACACCCAAGAACAATCGGGGTGAGATAAAAATACAAGATATGATAGTAAAATAAAGTCAGGTTCAATGGTATCATCACTGTCTAAACAGATTAAATATTCTCCTTTAGCTTGTTTAACCCCAATATTTCTGGTTCTAGAAAGCCACATGTTTTTAGGGTTTTCTATAATGTCTAAATTGAGATTTTTATAAGTATTGTTTTTTTTTAAATCAGCAATTAACGAATTAGTGTGAGAGTCAGTAGAACAATCATTAATGATAATTACTTGAACTTTGGATAAATCAAAAATTTGATTGTTGATAGAGTCAAGGGTTTCATATAGCCATTCTCCTGTATTAAAAACTGGGACAATAAAACTTACAAGGATATCTTTATTAGGTCTAGACATGTTTTAATTCGTATTTTTTAGAAATTCGGGTTAGATTTTTATTGTAAAAAGGGTCGTTTTTAATCAAACTTTCCCATTTTGAAGTAAAGTATTGTTTTTCGTAGGATTGTTTTTTTAATGAAGTGGGATTAATAATCGGATTCCCTCTGCTTAAGCACTCGTAATGATACATTTTAACCCAAGGGACATAAACATTATACATTCCTTTGCTATATAGTTTACAACATAATTCAACATCGTTACAATCAACCGCCAAGTTTTCATCAAAACCACCAACTTCGTTAAATTTGTCTCTTTGAATCATCATACAAGCACCAGTAACTGCACTGTAATTGGTAAGGCAATTTGTATTATTAAAATAACCCGAAGTATCCTTGTGAGCACCCGAATAAATATGTGCACCTGTCTC
>JBILJV010000023.1:0-30158 GCA_044377005.1 Bacteroidia bacterium | reverse complement strand
TTTGGATATAATAGCTTCGGTCCAACGGCACCTACATTGTCCAATTGGGCTATTTTCACTAATTCCTCTATTAAATTTTCACTAATTAATTCAGTATCGTTGTTAAGGAAAAGTAAGAATTCTCCATTACTGTGCTCTACTGCTTTGTTATTAATAATAGAATAATTGAAAGGGATGTCAATACGAAAACATCTGATTTGGTTTGGAAACTGGAATTCCCAGTCGGCAACCGTTGTATGGAAACTTTTCTCAGTGCTTCCGTTGTCAATTATAATTATTTCAAAATTCTTGTAAGTAGATTTTTCAACAATTGATTGAATACAAGCGTTTAATATATTGGCCTTATTTTTAGAAGGAATAATAATAGATACTAAAGGTTGATTGGTTTTAAAAACAGGTTCAAAACAACCTAATGAAGCTTCCGATATTTTGGCATAAGCATTTGGATAAAATGCACTTAAGAAATAGTTAAGTGAAATATGGTTTTTTTGAATTTTATCTGGCGTTAACAAATCTTCGTATCGATGATACAAAATTTTGGAAATGTGTGAAATTGCCTTTGAATGCTTGGTGTAATAAAGAATTAAACCATAAAAATTGTCAAAACTATCAATTTGCGTATTTTGATATACATACTTTGAAACTAAAAACAAAGACCCTATATAATTTCGTGAAAGTAATGTGTGCGGACTAAAATCAGGTTTGAAATATGGATTAGTTGTATGATTCAATAATGAATCAGTAATGTAGTCATTATCAGAATAAATAAAATCTATTTTTTTATCAGCATTTATTTGATTAACTATTTGGTACAAGCAGTCTGCTCTAAGGACACAAGCTAATTTAGTAAAGAGAACATAATCACAAATAATATCAGATTTTTCTTTATTGAAATTTGCTAAATCAGTTACACTGTATTTAAAATCATTTTTGGTGATTTTGTCTAGCGTGTACTGAATTTTTTCAGAAGGTTTGTCTATTATAAAGGTAACAAAATAGTGGCTATAAATTTGTTGTTCTATAGACTGTAAAAAACTGTTGATATATTTAAAATTCTCACTGTTTACAAACACAAATAACTGGATATGTGGTTGAATGGCATAATTTGTAATGTTCAAACTCATGGCCTCCAAATCACTTTCTCTTGGGAAATGTTTTTCTATGTATTGTTGGTAATTGACTTTTTCATATCCTTTGCTCAATCCAATAAGCGTGTTTACTTTACCAAATACAAGTTTAAATAATTGTTTGAAAAACTTAGCAATTAATATTAGACCTGGTTTAGAGAATAAAAACAAAATTCGCTGTAAAAAACGGTATTTATTGCTTTTGAGGTAGCTGTCGCTGGTTAAAATTAGTTTGGTTTTGGTGAAGAATAAATAGAGTTTCCAATAAGTACTTCCTTCAATTTCTTTAATACGTTCTTCGTAATTCTTAACTGCAGTAAGTAAGGCATTGTATTCTGCTTCTTGCAAACTATTTTTAGGAATGGTTGAATTATTGGTATTTGTTTTCTTCATTAATTAATTTTCAAAAAGTTGATGGTAAATAGGCCCAATTTCATTAATGTCTCCAAAATGTGTAATGGTTCCATTGTTAACAAGTGCTGCTTTACTACACATGTTTTGTGCTTCAGCAAAATTATGAGAAACAAAAATAATCGTTGCGCCAGCCTCTTTAATGTCGGATACTTTCTTCAGGCATTTGTGTTGAAACCCAATGTCACCCACAGACAATACCTCGTCAATTAACAAGATTTCAGGTTGTTTCATAATGGCAATACTGAAAGACAATCTGCTCATCATACCGGTACTGTATCTTTTTACTTGCCAATTAATGGTATCGCCAAGCTCTGAAAACTCAATGATTTCAGGCATTAATTGCTTGGTTTCATACTGTGTCATTCCCATAAGTGCGCAAGAAAGTTTTATATTTTCAATACCGCTTAGTTCATGTTCCAAACCAACGCCTAAACCCAGAAGAGGTGCAACTTTGCCAAGTATGTTTATCTGTCCTTTTTCTGGTTCAATAATCCCTGACAATGTGCGCAATAAGGTGCTTTTACCAGAACCATTTTTGCCCAATAAAGCGATACTTTCACCTTTTTTAATATCTAAATTGATGTTTTGAAGAACAAATTGTTTTTTTAAAAAACTGTATTTGCCTATGTTTAATACAAAATCCTTAAGAGAGATAAATCCATTCTCTTGGATATAAAAACAAATGTCTACCCCTTTAAGTTGTATAATAGATTCAGCTTGTATCATATATTGGAAATAAAGCCCTTTCTATATTTTTTAAATAAAGTATAACCAAGTAAAAAGGTAAATAATGCAAGGAGTGAACACACCATAAAGTTGAAACTGTTGGGGACAACAGAACGGTAGAAAATATCGTGGTAAGACTCAATAAAGTAGTAAAAAGGATTAAGTTTGAGTAAATATCGGGTAGATTCTGGAAGTAAGTCGGGTGTGTAAGCGATAGGAGTAAAATAAAAAAACGCAGGAATAATGGTAGTCCACAACAACTGAATATCTCTGAAAAATACATTAAGTGTGCCTAGTGCCATTCCTATACCTAATATAAAAATAGCGGTTATTATTAACAATGGAATAACGGCTAATATACTAAAATTAAGTTGGTAACCTAAAAAGAACATCAATATAAAAAAGGGAACTAAAGTGAGCGCCAAATTGATGAGGGCAGCAACAATTGCAGACAAAGGGAAACTAAATGGATGTAAATTGATTGACTTTAAGATTGAAGCATTGTCTATAAAAGAAGTTAATACTTGAAGGATAGAAGCAGATATAAAGTTCCAAAACACAAGGCCACTAAGGGCGTATAATCCAAAATTTTCGATATGGTTGATTTTACTAAAAACCAACATAAGGATAAGTAGAAACAACAAAGGATTTAGCATACTCCAAAAAATTCCAAGGAACGAGTTCTTGTAACGAAGTTTTATCGTTTTTACAGCCAAACTAAGTACGGCGTTTCTGAAGCCTTTATTAAACCTTAAATTAACCAAATAATTTTTTTTGCAAAAATAGGGTTAATTTTTGGTTAAGCCATCATTAAATATACATAAAAATTGTTGAAAAGGCTTTTTTATTCATATAAAAGAGACCTTATATTCGCTATTTATTTTAGAAAAATGACATCTTCAGATAAATTTAAGCAACTGATTCAACAAATACCTTTAGATAATTTGAAATATACCTCCAAAAGAGTATCCATTATTGCGTTTACAATTAAAGAAAATTCAATAGTATGCATGTTTGTAAAAACAATTCAACATTCTTCTTTATTTTGTAAAAAACTTAATTTTATTAAATGATAAAGAAAATAAAAACGCTTTTATTTTTGTTTTTTTTGGGTTTAATGGCCTATTATTTTTACCCTTTTGTTAAAGCAAAATACTTTAGAAGTGAGGATGAAAAGGGAGGAGTAGATAAAGTTATTGAAAATTATGGTTTTCAAATTGAACAAGCTGCAAATACCTATCAAATTTCGGCCGATTATCTTAAAGCATTGTGTATGTTGGAAAGTTCAGGAACTAAAACTATTGTGCCAAGATTTGAAAAACATGTTTTTAAAAAGCTCAAAAAAGTTAGAGATGGAGATTTGGAAAATTACGAACATGTAACACAAGCCATGTTGAAAGATGCTAATGATGAAGCGCTCAAAAATTTAGCAAGCAGTTGGGGCCCTTTTCAATTAATGGGTTATAAGTGTTTGTTGTTGGATATTAAAATTAAAGATATTCGTGGGGATGATGCAGTATTTTATGGCGTAAAATGGATTAATTTAGCTTATGGTGAACGTTTGAGAAACGGTCAATATAAAGATGGTTTTCATGTTCACAATGCAGGAAAACCTTTTCCAAAAGATGGCATTCCCAGAACTTATGATAAACAATATGTTTACAAGGGATTAAAATATATGAATGTTTTTAAGAAAAAGTCCCAAAATCAAGATTAGTGAATTGATTGATTGAAAATTAGCATTAAATTTGTACCATGAAAATTGCGGTAGTTGGTGCAACAGGTTTAGTGGGTACTAAAATGTTAGAAATTTTAGAGGAAAGGAATTTTCCATTAACTGAATTAATATTGGTTGCTTCACCCAAATCGGTAGGACAAAAGATTCACTTTAAAGGTAAAGATTATGAGGTAGTGGGTATGGAAACGGCTATTGCATTAAAACCACAAATAGCATTGTTTTCGGCTGGTGGAAACACGAGTTTGGAATGGGCCCCTAAGTTTGCCGAAAAGGGAACTACTGTTATTGATAATTCTTCTGCTTGGAGAATGGATGCCGACAAGCCTTTGATAGTGCCTGAAGTAAACGCACATATTCTGAAAGCAACTGATAAAATTATAGCTAATCCTAATTGCAGTACAATTCAAATGGTTGTTGTATTGAATCCATTACACCGTCAATATTCAATCAAAAGAGTGGTTGTAAGTACCTATCAAAGTGTTACAGGAACTGGAAAAAAAGCAGTTGATCAATTGATGAATGAGCGAAATGGAATAAAAGGTGAAATGGCCTATCATTATCCGATTGACTTAAATTTAATACCACAAATAGACATATTTTTGGATAATGGCTATACCAAAGAGGAAATGAAAATGGTAATGGAAACTAAAAAAATCATGGGTGACCCTTCTATTCAAGTTACCGCAACTGCCGTTAGAGTTCCAGTTATTGGTGGACATAGTGAAAGTGTAAATATAGAATTTAACTCGTCTTTTGAGTTGTCGAAAGTAATTTATTTACTTGAAAATACAGAAGGTGTGGTAGTGCAAAATAATATCAGTATGCAACAATATCCTATGCCAATCAATGCTCATAACAAAGATGCCGTTTTTGTTGGAAGAATAAGAAAAGACAATACACAAGCCAATACATTGAATGCTTGGATTGTTTCCGATAATTTGCGTAAAGGTGCTGCAACCAATGCAGTACAGATTGCTGAGTATTTAGTTCAAAACCAATTGGTTTAGTTCCTACTATTCCACATTAGTGGATATTTGATTTCCTTTCTTTACTTGGATTGATGTAAGTTTGTGTTTATGAAAAACATCGTCATAATTGCAGGTGGAAAATCTCCTGAACATGAAGTCTCTATTGTTTCTGCACGCAATATTTATCAGTTCTTTGATAAGCGGATTTTCAATGTTGAAGTAGTTGGCATTTCAAAAAAAGGGGAGTGGTTTCATTTGAGCGAACAATCTTTATTAAATACCATTGAAATAGGTTCAAGCGATAAACATTTAAAGCTTTGTTTTATGCCATTCGATCCATTGCCATTGCGTTACCAAAATAATATTGACAAAGGTTTGCCTGTAGATGTGTTTTTCCCAATAACACATGGTGTTTATGGTGAGGATGGTTTTTTGCAAGGATTGTTAGAATACACAAATAAGCCCTATATAGGTCCTGGTGTTCTTGGAAGTGCGATTGGCATGGACAAAGATGTAAGCAAACAATTGTTACTACAAAATGGAATTATGGTTACGCCTTGGCTAACTTATTTAAAAGGCGAAACCATAGATTATACTGCTTTAATAAATATGGGATTCCCTTTGTTTATTAAGCCTGCCAATATGGGAAGTGGTGTTGGTGTGGAGAAAGCTAATAACGAAGAAGAACTGAAAACCGCGATTAATAATGCTTTTGAATATGATGTAAAAATATTGATTGAAAAAGGGATAAAAGGGAGAGAGGTTGAAACTGCGGTAATGGGTAATTTTAATACCAAAGTAAGTGGGGTTGGTGAAATTATAGTTAGTTCAGGTTTTTACACATACGAAAATAAGTATGTTAACGAATCCACAATGGTGGTTATTCCTGCAGAAAATTTTCCTGAATCTGCAACAAAGTTACTTCAATCGACTGCATTAAAAGCTTATAAAGTTTTGCAATTGGAAGGCTTGAGTAGGGTTGATTTCTTTTATGTTTCAGACACTGAGTTTTATTTAAACGAAGTCAATACTCTTCCTGGTTTTACCAATATAAGCATGTATCCTAAATTATGGGAACAAGAAGGTGTTTCATATCCTTCTTTATTGGCAGAATTGGTTTCTATAGCAGAGGAAAGATACAATATCAGACAAGGACTAAAACGTCTTTTGTAAAATAAAATATTTACTTAAACTATAATTAGAAAAGGAAATTCATAAAAAAACACGAACCTTTGTTCGTGTTTTTTTATGAATTAATTCTGTTATAGATTAATCTAAGATAGTTTGTTCTCTGTCTGGTCCAACTGAAATGATATAAATTGGCAATGCTAATTCAGCTTCTAAGTATTGGATATAATCAAGAAAGTTTTTTGGCAAGTCTGATTTTTTTCTACAGATGGTTAAATCTTCTGACCAACCTTTAAAGCTTTTGTAAATTGGTTCAACTTTTTCATTACACAAATCGTAAGGAATTTGATTGGTTTCAGAATCATTCACTTTGTATGCTACAGCAACTTTAACTTCGTCAAACTCGCTTAAAACGTCGCTTTTCATCATAATTAAACGATTGACTCCACTCAACATTATGGCATATTTTAAAGCAACCAAGTCGAGCCATCCACAACGGCGTGGCCTTCCAGTTGTTGCACCAAATTCGTTTCCTTTTTTTCTTAAAAGTTCACCAGTATCATCTAATAATTCAGATGGAAATGGTCCACTACCTACTCTTGTACAATATGCTTTAAAAATACCGTAAACATTACCGATATTTTGTGGGGCAATGCCCAGTCCGTTACAAACACCACCTGAGATGGTATTGCTAGAAGTCACAAAAGGATAGCTTCCAAAATCAATATCTAACATACTACCTTGAGCACCTTCGGCTAGTATTTTATGAGTTGGAATAGCGGCATTAATAAAATACTCAGTATCTTCGAATTTAAATCCTTTTAGAAACTCACAAGCTTCAAAAAACTCTTGGTCAAGAGCATTAATATCGAAATCGTTATAGCCTAAAAATTCAACAAGTGCGAGTTGTTCTTTTTTAATTGTCTCGTATTTTTGTTTGAAATTAGGGTGAAACAAATCACCTAAACGAACCCCATTTCTACCAATTTTATCTCTGTAAGTTGGTCCAATGCCTCTAAGAGTAGAGCCAATTTTAGCGTCCCCTTTGGCATGTTCACTTGCAGCATCAAGTAATCTGTGAGTTGGAAGTATAACGTGAGCTTTTTTTGAAAACAATAAATTTTGTTTTACATCGGCACCAGCCTCTATGACTCTTTCAATTTCTGATTTAATTCTAACGGGGTCAACAACAACGCCATTTCCGATAACATTTGTGGTGTTTTCGTGAAAAATTCCAGAAGGAATGGTGTTTAAAACGTGAGTTTTACCATTAAACTTTAGAGAATGACCTGCATTAGGACCACCCTGAAAACGAGCAATAATTTGGTAATTAGGCGTTAAAAAATCAGCAATTTTACCTTTGCCCTCGTCTCCCCATTGAAGACCCAATACGACATCAATTTTATTCATCTTTTAAATTAATTTCTTTGTTGCAATTTTTACAACGGTTATCATCTATTAAAACCGGATTTGCATACAAGTGAAGTGAGTGGTGATTAACTTCAAAACCTAGTAATTCGCCCATTGTTTGGTTGATTTGTTGTATGCGAGGATCGCAAAATTCAAGAACCTTGTTACATTGTAAGCAAATTAAATGGTCATGTTGTCTGAAACCAAAACTTTGTTCGTACATTGCTAAATTTTTACCAAACTGGTGGCGCTTAACCAATCCGCTGTCTAATAATAATTCCAATGTATTGTATACTGTAGCTCTGCTCACTCTGAATTTTTTATTTTTCATGTGAATGAACAAGGTGTCTACATCAAAATGTTCTTTATGAGAGTATATTTCATCAAGAATGGCGTAGCGTTCAGGCGTTTTTCTTTGCTTGTTTTTTTCAAGATAAGCCGTAAATATTTTACGTACTTCAAGTTTGTTTTTCGCTATTTTGTCATTTTGAGCGCCCATTTTTTGCAAATATACAAACTAATTAAGTTTTAAACTTCGGTTTTATCACAATCTTATACACTATTTTTTGTGTAAATTATCTGTAGAAAATGGAGACAATTCCTATCATCAATATTAATAATAGTGAGATTCTTTTGAAATATTCTTGTGATATTTTTCTCAATATTTTTTGCCCAATATAAGTACCTAAAAAACCAATAAATATTAAAAAAGGGAGGTATTTGTAACTTGTATCATTCATGTATCCATTCACAAAATAAACAATAGTTCTCGACAAGTCGACCCCAAAATCAATGGCGGCTGAAGTAGCAACATAAATGTTTTTTTCTAAGTTAAAAGCTGTCATTGTAAGTCCACGTATGGCACCACCTGTTCCCAAAAAACCAGCGAGGAATCCAGATAAACTACCACCAATAAAGGTTTCTTTTCGACCAGTTTTAAATGTGAAATTAGGTCTTAAAAGAAAGAATAAACTAAAACCTACAAGGAATACCGAAAGGGATATTTGTAGGTATTGACCCACTATGAATTTACTAAGATAACCTCCTATAATAACAAAAGCAATTGAGGGAATCCCAATTTGTAAAAGTAATTTTTTGTCAAGTCCTTTTCTGAAAAGGTATATTTTACTAAGGTTACTGGAAATGTGAAATAAAGATGTAAGTCCTAAAACAGTATGGTAATCAAAATAAAAGTTAGCAAAAGGAACAAAAAAAACCGAAGAACCGAATCCACCGATGGTTCCGATAATTTCTGCTATTAAAGCTAGCAGTAAAAAGATTAAGTTTATTGCTCCGATAACTATTAGTAGTTATTAAGCATCATCGGCATAATTAGCATTAATACCTCTTCGTCCAATTCATTTTCGATAGGCACTAATAATCCTGCACGATTAGGAGTAGATAATTTTAATAAAACTTGGTCGTGGTCCAAATTTGTCAAAAGTTCAATTAAGAATTTAGAATTGAATCCAATTTCGATATCTTCACCATCGTATTCACAAGTTCTTTTTTCATTTGCTTTGTTAGACATTTCTAAATCTTCAGCACTTGCTACTAATTCATGACCTGTAATTTTTACTCTGATTTGATGTGTTGTTTTGTTAGAGAAATTAGCAACCCTTCTTACAGTGTCTAAGAATTCAATTCTGTTTATAGAAATGATATTATTGTTTTCTAAAGGAATAACTGCTTTATAGTCAGGGTATTTTTCATCAATTAAACGACAAGATAATTTCAAATTGTTTGAAGTGAAAAACACATTCGATTTATTGAAATCAAGCTGAATTGGTGTAACATCGTTACTCAAAGATGATTTTAATAAGTTAAGTGCTTTTTTAGGTAATATAAATGAATGTTCTAATCCTGGCTTTACATCAGTACGAGTAACTTTAACCAATCTGTTGGCATCAGTTGCTACAAAACTAATATCATTTTGACCTATTTCTACAAATACACCTGTAAGGTTTAGTCTTAAATCATCATTTCCTGTTGCAAATACTGTTTTAACGATTGATCTTAACAATACGTTTGACGGCATTGAAAATGAATTGTCTGATTCAATATTAGGGATTTTAGGGAAGTCGATACCATTTTGTCCTGGTAAGTCAAATTTGCCATTTGCAGTGTTAATTGCAATAGCGTATGTATCTTCATTTACAGTCATTGTTATTGGTTGGTCAGGCAATGAACGTAAAGTGTCAATTAATAATTTGGCAGGAATAGCAACAGTCACATTCTCTTTAGACTCAACATTTAAGTTTGTAGACATTGAGGTTTCTAAGTCTGTTGTTGATATGGTTAAAACGCCGTCTTTTATATCGAATAACATGTGATCTAAAATTGGTAAAACAGGTTTAGATACTATGGCACCATTCACTTTTAAAAGGTGTTCTAATAATAAAGGGGCAGATATTAAAAATTTCATATTTGATTATAAGTAATGACTGCGAAAGTATAAAGACTTCAATTGTCTATATTCACATTATTACAACTTTTATTCACAATACCCTTTTAGTTAAATAGGGTAATCAAAGATTTTTC
The DNA here is from genome assembly GCA_044377005.1 of Bacteroidia bacterium. Lineage (GTDB taxonomy): Bacteria > Bacteroidota > Bacteroidia > NS11-12g > UBA955 > JABMMZ01. Next base: position 20,106 of record JBILJV010000023.1, on the reverse strand, counting down.
CAGGATTCAATATGCGATGTGGGTCAAAGCTGTCCTTGATTAATTGCATTAATTCAATTTGCTTTTTTTGCATTACGATGTCTAAATAACTTTTTTGAACCAATCCAATACCATGTTCTCCACTTATGGTTCCTCCATACTTTTTGCAGATTTCAAATATTTTTCGGATAATGTGTGATAACTTGATATTCCAAGTTTCATCGTCTAAATCAAGTTTTAAAATATTAATATGCAAATTACCATCTCCGGCATGTCCATAACAAACCACTTCAATATTATTTTCTTGGCATAATTCCATGGTTTCTTGGAACAAATGAGGTAAAAAAGAACGCGTTACAACCGTGTCTTCTTCTTTGTATGCTGATATAGCTTTTACGGTTTCTCCTATAGATCTTCTTATTTTCCATAATTTTTCAGAACTACTACTGTCGTCGGCCATTACGACGTCAATTGGATTAAATTTTTCTATTACACCATAAATGGTTTCACATTGCGATTGAATGCTTGGTAAATCGAAAGCATCTACTTCTATCAATAAATATGCTTTTGCTTCTTTTGTATCAAATGTCATACCCAAGTGTTGAACTGAAATATTTACCCCTTTTTCATCCATAAACTCAATAGCAGAGGGTTGTACTCCAGCATTGAAAATTGCAGGAACAGTAGAACATGCTTCAAATGCAGATGTAAAGTAAGCAAGCAACAATGCTCGGTAAGGAGGAAAAGGAATCAGTTTAAGCGTAATTTTTGTAACAATTCCAAGGGTTCCCTCGCTGCCAACCATCAATTGCGTTAAATTATATCCAGTTGAGTTTTTAAGTACATTTGCGCCCGTTTGAATAATTTCTCCTGTAGCTAACACTACTTCTAAATTTAAAATGTAATCTTTGGTAGTGCCATATTTTACGCAACGTGGTCCTCCACTGCTGTGTGCAACGTTACCTCCAATAGTGCAACTGCCTTTACTTGCTGGGTCGGGAGGATAAAACAATCCTAATTTTTGAACTTCATTTTGCAAAGTTTCATTTATAACGCCAGGTTCAACAATGGCTTGGTAGTTTGATGTGTCTATGGATATGATTTTATTAAGTCGACTTAAATTTAAAATTATACCATGTTGAACAGGTAAACACCCACCAGACAGACCCGTTCCCGCACCTCTGCATGTTAATGGTATTCTATGGAGGTGACAATAGGCTGCAATTTTTGAAATGTGTTCACTGTTTAGTGGATAGATAACTAAATCAGGCAAAAAACTAAGATTTTCGGTATAATCTGAGCTATTTTCGGTTCTCTGTTCTAATTCTTCATAAATACAATCTTCAGAAGAAATACTTTTAAAGTAAGCGATGTGTTCTTGTTGAATTCTTTGGTAATTCATTGTTATTAATGGTATTTAATATAGAGAATATACTTTAATATAGTCGACTATGAATTCGTTTGATTTGAAATTGGAAGGAAGGTAAGGTAAGTATTTGGCTTCAAAACAATTGTTTAGAATAACAACCATTTCTTCATCCATTAGTTTTTGCATTCTTTTGTTGAGTCTGATTTTACAAACCATGTGATTGTCAGTATAAAAGCTAATTTGGTGTTTTTCCCATAAGCAACCATAAATATGAAAATTGCTGTCAGTATCATTGGGAAGTTTAACCTTATGTGCCATAAAATCACGAGATTTGGTATTGGACTTACCCCAATGTAAAGACATGTATTGGTTGTGGATGTGTTTACCGTTTTTACGACCATACATTTCGAAAATATCGATTTCGGGTGGCCATTTATAAGCACCGGTTAACCAGAACGCGGGCCATGTTGCAGGTCCTTTTGGATTTTTTGAACGAATTTCAAAATAGCCATATTTTTGTTTAAACGAAATATCGGTATTAACTAGCCCAATGGCGTATGGAACTTTGACCCATTGATTGTTATGAAAAATTTGTTTGGGTTTGTAGCTGCCGTCCAAAATAAGATAACCATTCTTGGAATGAACCGAGCTGTCATCGTAATATTGGTGAAGGTTTTCGGGATGCACATTGCCCCAAGCTTGACCTATTCGCCATTTCTGACGGTTGATAGAGTCAAATTGGTCTTCGAAAGTCAAAGTCCATTTAGAAAAATCAAGCTTAGTCTTTTGTTCCTTGCGGTAAAAACTGTATTTTATTTTTAGGAAACGGTTTTTAAAACTCCATTTTTTTTTGAAATACAGAGATTTTACTGCCTTTTGGTTTTCAATATCTGATTGAGCATTAATAGAATGACATTGTGAAACCAATATCAAAACTATAAACAAGACAAAAAATCTTGTCATTAGAAGCCTAAGGTTTCTTTGTAAACGTTAATTTAGCAGGAATTCCACTGTATTCAGCATCAACTGTTAAAGTTGTTTCATTAAGAACTATAATATCAGTAGTATCTTTTATATTGAAAGCACTAGCCAAACTTACATCCAAATAAATTTTATTTTTACCTGTTATTAATTCATATTTGTTAACCACTGAATCAGGGTCAGCCATGTCACATTTACTTGTTTTATCATAAATTGCTAATCGGTTGTCTTTACGGAAAAAGTATTCATTGTCTTTGTAGCAATCAGATACTAAAAAAGTTCCCCAAATATCACTGCCATTGGCAATAACAGAAGAGACTTTCCAAGTGTTTTGACTCAAAAGTTCTTGTTGAGAAACTACTGGAGGTGGAACTACTGGCGTCCCAATATCATCATCTTTACAAGAATAAGTAAAAATAAGGGCTGCAAAGGCAAAATAAAAAATTGATTTTTTCATAATATTAATGCGAAAGTAGGATTTTATATTTTAATTTGCAACGTTTTTAAAATGGCGTGGTTTAAAGAATGGTTTGACAGTCCCTATTATCATTTACTCTACAATAAAAGGGATGACAAAGAAGCGGACGAATTTTTGACACAATTGTTTAAAACTTTAACCATTTCACCTTCTGCAAAATTATTAGATTTGGCATGTGGAAATGGCCGTCATTCTAGAACTATGGCTCAGTTGGGCTATAACACAGTGGGGGTAGATTTGAGTCCCAACAACATTCAAATAGCCAAGGAAATAAAGTCTGATTTAACCCAATTTTTTGTACACGATATGCGTCAAGTTTTTAAGAAAAATGAATTTGATGCCGTCCTTAATTTATTTACAAGTTTTGGTTACTTTGTTGATAAAAATGACAATATTCAGACATTATACAGTGTTTATGAGAATTTAAAACCGGGTGCGATTTTTATTCAAGACTTTTTGAATGCAGAAAGTGTTATCAAAAATTTAGTAAATCAAGAAACGATAAATAGAGGTGATGTAATGTTTGAAATATCACGAACTATTATTGACCAACAGATTATTAAAAATATTTCATTTGAAGTAGGGCAGGAGACTTTTGAATACAGTGAGGAAGTGACATTATATACTCTCTCTGATTTTGAGCAAATGTACCAAAAGGTTGGTTTTCAAATAAAGCATCTTTATGGTGATTATCAATTAAATACCTATAATCCTGAAAGTTCAGACCGACTTATTTTAATATCTGAAAAAATATGATTGAATCTATTGACATAGCGCTTTTTAAATTTATAAATCAAACCCTTTCAAATGGTGTATTTGATTTTTTGATGGTCAAATTTTCAGATAAACTGTTTTGGATTCCTTTTTATGTATTAGTGATCTTTTTATTGACCAAAGAATATAAAAAGATATCTTTATTGATATTATTAGCAGTTATCCTTTCGGCTTCGGCTTCAGATTTCATCAGTAGTAAAGTTTTTAAGCCAATGTTTGAGAGAACAAGGCCTTGTAATGAGGTATCTCTGACTCCCAATGTTTTGGTAAATTGTGGAAACAATGGAAGTATGCCTTCATCACATGCTGCTAATCATTTTGCGATTGCTGTTTTCTTTATTTTATTATATGGATTTAAAAACCTTAAAAACACAGTTTTTTGGTTTACTTGGGCTTTTTTAATAGCATTCAGTAGGATATACAATGGTGTTCATTATCCTTCTGATGTTATTGTAGGGGCATTATTAGGCTCATTCATTGGGTTTATATTTTACAAACTTTATATTTTTTCTTCACAACGACTTTCTTCAAAATCATGATTCCTCAACTTATTTTATTTTTAGGTCCTATTATTGGCATTTCTCTTAGTTTTTATCTAAAGCTAAAGGCCAATAAATTTATAGGTAATACCATTTTATTTAGTGGTGCTTTTTTGTTTGGGATTGCTTTGTTTGGCTTGTTGCCCGAATTGTTTGATAATATTAAACAAGCTGGAATTTGGTTAGCAGTTGGTTTTTTGTTTCAAATAATACTCGAGAAATTTACAGGAGGTATTGGACATGGACACATTCACAAAAATGAGATACCCAAAAATATCTATGTATTGTTTGTAGGGTTGTTTTTGCACGCCTTTTTCGAAGGCTATTCCGCAGGTTTGAGTAATTATTTAAACACCAGTATTATTAGTGGGATGGTAGTAGGTATTTCTATTCATGAGATACCGGCATCATTTGCTTTATCGGTTTTATTGGCATCTAAATTTAGCAATAAAAAAGTCTTAAATTTATTACTAATTATATATGCATTAGCTACTTCAATTGGATTTACACTAGGTTCGTATTTGCACGATGAAAATTTAATCAGCGAGCACATGTCACAAATTATTACAGCCATTATTGCAGGTACATTTTTACATATTAGTACAACCATTGTTTTTGAACACTCTCTTTGGAAAAAAGAGGGATTAAAAAGGTGGTTGGTGATATTAATGGCTTTGTGTATATCTTATATCGCTTGTTCAATAGGTTAATTGGCAACCAATCGACCTTTTAATGGTAAGAAAACAGTTGTGCTGTATCTGAAATAGTTGTCACAAAAAGTAATAATAAAGTTCCCGTTACCATCATTATCCACATAGACATCATTGTCTTCGATGGCAGATAATACTTGATTAAAAAGAGTGGCTCTTATTTTACATCCATTGGGTTGCCAATAACTTGTAGAGTAATTTTGTGTCACATATTTACCTGTTTCAGGTTTTTGTTGAAATGTAATGTAGATATCACTTCTTGAACCACCAACATAAAAAGTATAGCCATCGCTTCCACTTGGATATGGGTGGTAAACTTTACTGTATCGGTGTTCTTCTGAATTAATTATCAGTAGGTTGTTTTCAGGTTCGCATGGCGTGTTTATAGGTAAATTAGTAGTTGTAAAGGTAATCTCATCACCAAAAGTTAAATCAGAACCAGCTTTAGCATAAGTTCTAAGATAATAAGTTGTATTGGATTTAAGGCCTGTAATATCAACTTCAAAATCTTCTCCAACTCTGTAATCTTGAATAGTGAGACTGTTTGAACTCAAACCAGGATTGGGGTTTTCGTCCCAACAAAATCCTAATTCAGTAACCGACTTTGTGAATTCAACGACTAATTTGCCAGAAACCACAGCTCTTGATCTTGAAATATCTTTGGCTTCATAGGTTAAAAGTATAGGGAGTCTTTTGTCTTCTTTTTCGCAGGCGCTGAATAAAAATGGAATCGATAACAATAACAGAAAATACTTTGAGAATGGAATTGTTTTCATATGATAAATAGAGATACAAAGAAACATCTTTTATCTAATTATTCAAATGGGTAAAATTGAGTAGATAAATTTAAATCAATTTCATTTTGTTGTTGCTGATTATTAGTTAACTTTCTTAAAAGTGTTATTCAAGACTTTAATCACCACAATCAATGGAACAGTAATATATAAAATACTTCTATAAATTTCAAAGTTAAAATCTGTTGAAAGTATTAGCAAATCTTGGAAATATAGTTCCATAAAAATTTGAATGAATTTATATATAACAGAAATGGAAATAACATACAATAGGCTATTAGTTCTTTGAAAAAGGAGATTTAAAAACAAGCAATAGACAACGCAACCAATATTGTATTGAGTCAATAAGCCGAATAGGAAAGCGGTTAATAAATTTGCTTTAAAGAAACTGACATATCTTAAAAGTCCTTTTAAAATTAAACCTTGAAAAATGATAATATAAATAAGGATTTGAACAATAGAGTATACATTGAACTTAATATTATTTGTTGACAGTAAATAACTATTGTATTCATAAAAGGCAGCAATATCAGATAGCTTTCCGAATTTAGCAATAATTAAATTTTGGGCAATTAATATTCCATCAACAAAAAAACTCAATAGAAAAAGGAATAGTAAATCTAGCTTTTTGAAACTAAAAGATTGCAACACACTTTTGAATGAATCAAATTCATTTTCTTGTCTTATATAAAGAATTACAATTAAAGCAACAATAGTTAATCGGATTGCAATATCAATTAAAAATGCAGTTTCAATGTTTTCTTCAGTGTAAAATTGAGTTGATAAATACGTTAAAATAAGTAAAGCTATACCTATGAAAAGTCCATATTTTGTTATGTTATTTTGGGTTGTATTCATTGTTTAGGATAAAGCTATACGTTCCTTAGATATTGCGATAGAAATCAAATAAATAAGTTTACTGAGTTTTGAAAGGGAAATAGTTGAATCTAAAATCTAAAACCAACACCACCACTTAAATTTATTGTACTGAATTTTTGTTCATATCTGTAATTTCTTACTTCTGTTGTTCTAGAAACATGTCCTACAGTTATAACTCTCACATTATTCCATTCGGCTTTTGATGCATAATAATCTAAATTTAGCAATATGCATATTTGTTCAGATAAGTTTAATTTAGCAGAAGCACCAATAATATAAGATAAAGAATTTGTTGTTGCTTGTTCTTGGTAGATAGAATTCATTTTATTTTGGTAATAAAAAGATTCAACCGTCATTGAAGGTAAAGTTGCGGTAGAAAGTCCTATTAAAGCAAATGGTTCGAATTTGATGTTTTTTTCAATTGGAAAAGAGCCATTAATTCCAACTAGCATACCACCTAATGAATAAACAGAAGACTTTACGCTAACTGATGTTGAGCCTGTAGGATTGTCTTTACCTAGGAAATTAGCTAAGTCTTGAGCATAAGTTCCTGCATCTAAAGGGTTGGCTTGTCCTCGCATTATTGATTTAACGCCAAGTTTTGGATGAAAATTATATGCAAATGCAATATCAAAAAGAATTCCACCATTGGCATAACCTGCCTCGTTGTTATAGAAGTTATCACTATTAAAGTTTCCTGTAGGAATACTAGCACCTATAATAATAGATGAATATCCTTTTCGTTCATTTTTTTCTTGAGAAAATAAATTACTTAAAAGTAATGAAATGAGTGCAAAAAGTAGAATAGTTTTTTTCATGTTTTGAATATTTTTTAGATTCAGTAATGAATTTGGAGACTTAATCAGTTAATCAACAAATACAAATAAATAGAATCATTTTCAAATTTCCAAATTCAAAAAAAACAGCTTACTGAATGAGTAAGCTGTTTTGAATATAATATAAGTATTTAGATATTAGCTAAAGACTCCGTCGAGGATAATACCTGTGCTACCACTGTTGATACACATAACAGGAACTTTACCACTGTGATTTACGATTTGTTGTGCATAGCTACCTAATAAAAATTCACTGAATCCTTTTTCTTGTTGAGTCATAATAATAATTAAATCTGCACCAATTTCGTCTGCATAATTTAAAGTGTCTTCAGCAAAACTATCAGGATATTTGTCATCATTCAAACCTCTCACTATGTAATTGGCATTGTTTTGAGATAATATGTCTTGAGTTTGATTGATAACTGCAAAAATTTTGTTTTTGTATTCAGAATCAGTTGAGTTTTCATAGATAACGTGGATGGTACTATTGAATTTTTTAGCCACATGGATTGCCCATTTTAATTTCTGTCTACTTTCTCTTGATAAATCGATTGGCAACACAATTTTTTCGTAACCATTTTTACCAATAGGTTGGTCTTTAATTACTACAACTGGAACTTTAGCATAATTGATAACACGACTTGAATTACTTCCGATAATTTGTTGTAATCCACTTGCTCCATTTGTTCCCATCATGATACTGTCAAAGTTTTCTTCTTCAGCTATTTCATTAACAACTTTATAAACTTTACCATAAGCGATTCTTTTGTTGATTTTTATATTTGGGAAGGTTTGTTTAGAGTCATCAATAATTTTGTCTAAACGAGAATTGATGGCTTCTTCAATTAATTTCATTTTTTCATCATTGCCAAATAATCCGAATAGTCCGCCTTCGTCTTGTACATTTATTAATGTAATTTCATTGCCATAAACTTCAGCAATTTTGAGGGCATGTCCTAAAGCATTGTTTGCTACATCAGAGAAATCTGTAGGGACTAGAATGTTGTTGTTGTTAGTTCTTTTCATTTGAATGTTGTTGTGTTTGATTAAGCCATATTTGAGTATACATTTTGAACGTCATCATCTTCTTCTAAACGTTCCATTAGTTTTTCAACTTGTAATTTTTCTTCTTCGTTAAGTTTGACTACATTGGTTGGTATTCTTTGTAATTCAGCACTTACTATAGTTAAGCCTTTTGATTCTAATGCTTTTTGCATATTACCAAAATTTTCAAAAGAAGCAGTAAGTACCATTTCATTTTCCTCAATTTCAATATCTTCTAATCCTGCATCTATAAGTTCTAATTCTAAATCTTCTGTATTTATTCCATCTGTATTGATAATAAAAACACTTTTTCTGTCAAAGGCAAAATCCAAGCATCCTGATTTTCCTAATTCACCTCCGCCACGGTTTAAATGCATTCTGATGTTGGCAACGGTTCTTGTAGGATTATCTGTTGCTGTTTCTATGATTAAACCAACGCCTTTCATGCACATAGCCTCATAAGCAACTTCTTCATAATTACTAGTATCTTTACTAGAAGAACGTTTAATAGCTGCCTCAATTCTGTCTTTGGGCATGTTCGCACTTTTGGCATTTGCTATTACAGCTCTTAATTTAGAATTTGTATCTGGATCTGTTCCTCCACCTTTTACAGCCATCGCTATTTCTTTCCCAAATTTGGTAAATGTTTTAGACATTTTGTCAAATCGAGCAAACATAGTATGTTTTCTTTTTTCAAATATTCTTCCCATAGGACATTAAATGCTTATTTTTTCAAAAATATAGGTTGCAAAGTTAATGGATTTTAACTAAATCTTTTTCTATAACGTTCTTAATTATTTATTTATGTCAACCCTGCTGATTTGCATAGTAGGATGTTTTTCTTGAATCTTTTTCATCAATAAGTCCAAATGTTTGGTATCTTCAACATAGACTGAAATAGTACCTTCAAACGTACCTTCATTGCTTTCAATAGTGATTGATTTCATGTTTACTTCTAGGTTCTTACTAATAATATCTGATAAACTACTAACTACCCCAACATCATCTATACCTATGATTTTAATTATTGCCAAAAATTTGGTTTCTTGTTTAATTAAATTTTCTTTCCATTGGGCTTTTATTACTCTGTATCCATAGTTACTCATCAATGAAACCGCATTTGGGCAATTGGTCCTGTGAATTTTTACTCCTTCACCTATGGTAATAAATCCAAATATATCGTCACCAGGAATTGGATTACAACATTTAGATAAAGTATAACTTAAATCATTGTCTTCTCCAACAATGATTTCATTTTTACTACCAGGTGCATTGGGCTTTTCTTTAGTTTTAGTTGTTTTGGCAAGCTTGTTTGCATTTGGTTTAAAGTTAATTATATTTTCTATTTCTAACTTGTCTTGACTGATTAATCCTTTTTGTATATTGTAATACAAATCAAGCGCGCTTTGAATTTTAAAAAATTTGACAAGTTTTTGGATGTTGTCATCATTGAATGTTACTTTTTCTTTTGTAAAGCGTTTTTTTAAAATCTCTTTACCTTCATCAGCTGCAATTCGTTTGTTTTCTCTTAAGTAATTTCTAATTCGCGCTATGGCTTTTCCTGTTATTACAGAATTGAGCCACTCTTCTTTGGGATGTTGTTTTTCTGAAGTTAATATTTCCACTTGGTCGCCATTGGTTAATATATGACTAATGGGAACAAGTTTATTGTTCAATTTAGCTCCAATACATTTATTACCAACTTCGGTATGTATTTCAAAAGCAAAATCAAGCGCTGTTGCTCCAACAGGTAGCTTTTTTAAATCGCCTCCTGGTGTAAAAACAAATATTTCATCGTGAATCAACTGTAGTTTGAAATCATCTATAAACTCGAGGGCATTGCTTGATGGATTTTCTAAAACTTCTTTGATACGAGCTAACCAACCATCTACACCTTCAGACTTGCTTTGCGAAATACCTTCCATTGAATTTTTGTATTTCCAATGGGCAGCATATCCTTTTTCAGCAATTTCATCCATTCTTTTGGTTCTTATTTGTACCTCAACCCATTTTCCATCATTGGCCATAACGGTTGAGTGCAAACTCTCGTATCCATTGCTTTTGGGAGTAGTAATCCAATCCCTAGTTCTTAGTGGATTTGGTTTATATTTATCGGTAACTACAGAATAAGCTGTCCAACAATCTGCTTTTTCTTTTTCAGGCTTTGAATCAATTATAATTCTAATAGCAAATAGGTCATACACTTGTTCAAAAGGAATACCTTGGTGATTCATTTTCTTTAGAATACTATAGATGCTTTTGGGTCGACCTTTTATTTCATAAACCAAGCCAGCTTCGTCTAATCTTTCTTTTAATGGTTCGATGAATTTTTTGATATAACGGTCACGAGCTGCTTTTTTGGCATTTAGTTTTTGGCTAATTTCCTTATAAGCATCGCGTTGTGTGTATTTTATTGCTAAATCTTCCAATTCGCTTTTTACATTATACAAGCCTAATCTATGGGCAAGTGGGGCGTATAAAAAGAGTGTCTCACTTGAAATTTTCAATTGGTTTTTACGACTCATACTTTCCAACGTTCTCATGTTGTGGAGTCTATCGCAAAGTTTAACCAAAATTACTCTAACATCATCACTGAGTGTAAGTAGCATTTTCCTGAAATTTTCAGCTTGCATGCTATCTGTATGGTCAAATACTTCTTGAATTTTGGTTAGACCATCTACAATTTTGGCAATTTTTTCACCAAATTTTCTTTTGATATCAAGTAACGTGTAATTACTATCTTCCACAACATCGTGAATAAGGGCGCAAACGATAGATGTAGTTCCTAATCCAATTTCACTTGCCGCAATTTTGGCAACAGCAATAGGGTGGTAGATGTATGGTTCGCCAGACTTTCTGCGCATATCCTTGTGGGCATCAAGTGCTAGATCGAACGCTGAACGAATCAATTTTTTTTGTTCAGAGGTTAAATCATGTCGAATAGAGCGAAGTAAAGATTTGTATTTTTTTATAATTTCCTTACGTTCAATTTCATCTCTTTCTATTAAAGATATTTCGTTTTCTGCCATTTCGGATTTTTTACAAAATTAATTGAATAGAATGAAAGTTAATTCACAGCTTGGATTAAAAAATGGACAAAAAAAAACTGCCCTTTTGGAGGGCAGTTTTTAAATATTATAAATTAGGATTTATTAAGCCATTAAGTTTTTAGCTTCTTCCATCCAAGTATGCCAAGTCTCTAAACTAGTCATGCTATCTTGAGTTTCTAATTCAGCAATTTTATCGTCAGTTAATGACACTAAGTCCGAATAAGAATTAATTCCTAAAGCGTTTAGGCGTTTTTCAAAAGCTGGACCGATTCCAGTAATTTTTTTCAAGTCTGATTTTTCAGTCTCATTACTTTCTGTGCTTGCATCAACTTCTTTTACTTTTTTAGTTGATTTTGCTTCTTTTTTATCATTAGCATTGTCAAACATTGCTTTTAAGTCATTGAATGCATCTAACTCACCAAGCGTAGATTTATCTGCAGTTTTGTTGATGTTTTTAACAACTTTAGCAGCTTTATCGCTTTTGTTTTTCTCTTCATCTTTGTTTTTCTCTTCAGATTTCCAAGTGTTAGTGTGAGATAAAATGATGCTTTTGTTTTCTTTATTGAATTCAATAACCTCGAATACTAATACTTCAGAATCTTTGATTTTGCTGCCATTCTCTTTTACAAGGTGACGTTTTGGTGCAAAACCTTCGATACCATATTGTAATTGAACATTAGCACCTTTGTCATTCATTCCAACAATAGTACCTTCATGTTTACTATTTACAAAGAAGATGGTTTCAAAAGTATCCCAAGGATTTTCTTCTAATTGTTTGTGTCCTAAAGACAATCTTCTATTTTCGCTATCTACTTCTAAAACAACTACATCAATAGATTCATCTTTTTTAATGAATTCTGAAGGATGTTTGATTTTTTTAGTCCAAGACAAATCAGAAACGTGAATTAAACCATCAACACCTTCTTCAAGTTCAACGAATAATCCGTATGAAGTTAAGTTTTTAACAACACCTTTGTGTTTGCTTCCAACTTTGTACTTTTCGATAATTGTTAACCAAGGATCTTGAGTTAATTGTTTAATACCTAGAGATAATTTATGTTCGTCTTTTTCTAAAGCTGTGATAACTGCTTCGATTTCATCACCAGTTTTTAAGAAATCGTGTGGACTTCTTAGGTGACTGCTCCAACTCATTTCAGAAACGTGAATTAAGCCTTCAACACCTGGTTGAATTTCAACAAACGCACCATAATCAGTTACAGTTACAACTTTTCCTTTTACTTTTTCGCCCACTTTAAGAGCGTCACCAAAACTATCCCAAGGGTGTTCTGATAATTGTTTCATACCTAAAGAAATACGTTTTTTGCCTTCATCAAATTCTAAAACAACAACTGTTATTTTTTGATCTAAAGAAACCATTTCTTCTGGATTGCTGATACGTCCCCATGACATATCTGTAATGTGAAGTAATCCGTCGATACCACCTAAGTCAACGAATACACCAAATGGTGCGATGTTTTTAACAACACCTTCTAATACTTGTCCTTTTTCTAATTTAGATAAGATATCAGATTTTTGAGCTTCAATATCATCTTCAATTAATGCTTTATGTGAAATAACAACGTTTTTGAAAACATCGTTTACTTTTACGATTTTGAACTCCATGTCCTTACCAACATACTGATCATAATCTTTAATTGGTTTAACATCAATTTGAGAACCCGGTAAGAATGCATCTATACCCATTAAATCAACAACTAAACCACCTTTAGTTCTAGTTTTTACTAACCCTGTCAATACAGTACCTTCTTCCATTGCTTTAGTAATGAAATCCCAAGATTTCTCTAAAATAGCACGTTTTCTAGATAAAATTAATTGACCGTTTGCATCTTCAACAGTTTCTAAATAAACTTCAACATTGTCGCCAACTTTTAAATCTGGCATGTCTCTGAATTCGTTTCTTTGAATAACACCGTCAGATTTGAAGCCTACGTTAATAACAACTTCTCTGTCGTTGAATGCAACTACAGTACCTGCTACTAATTCGTTTTGTGTAAGACTTTTAAGAGAGTTTGTGTAAAGATCTTCCATCGCTTTACGTTCAGCAGAATTGTAGTTAGAAAATCCTGCGTTGTCCATACTCCAGTCAAAGTCTGAATTGGATTGGTTAGCATTGTTAGAATGCTTTGTTTTGGTTTGTTTTTCTGTGGCTGCATCAACCCCTGTTGATACGTTGCCATTGTTTAATTGTTCTTCTGTCAAATTTTGTTTCCTCCTTTGTGGGGCGGCAAAATTAGAAATAATTATTTTAATATCCTAAAATTTTTTAACGATAAAAAATACACTTAAAAATAAAAACATAAATCCTACAATATGATTCCATTTTAAAGGCTCTTTCAACACAAAAATGGCAAATAATACAAATACTATTATAGTTATTGCTTCTTGTGTGATTTTTAATTGATAACCATTCATACCTTCTAATTTGCCTATGCGATTAGCAGGTATCATAAAAAGATATTCAACAAATGCGATTAACCAACTTATTAAAATAACTTTCCATAATACGGTATTTGGAAATTTTAAATGACCATACCACGCAATGGTCATAAATAAATTTGAGATTATAAGTAAGCCTATTGTTTTCATTATACTATAAAAATTAAAAAAAGTTGAGCGGTTAAACTCAACTTTTTTAAATATAATTTTCCTTTAAAGTGTTATTTTATTAACAGCTTATTTCACTTTTTCGATAACTGTTTTTTGATCAATTGTAGCTTCTGAAGTTGGTAATTCAGCAATTGTAGTATCTTTTACTTCGTTAGCTTTCATTGCAACAGCTTCTAATCCTTTGGTGTAAATATTAGTTAATTCAGTCCAAGATGTTTTTACTGTTTCTAAAGCTGTTTTAGAAGCCTCATCTAATTCTGTTTCGTTAACAGATGCTAAAACGCCATTAAATTCTTCAGAATACCCAACCCATGTCGCTGAGTCGTAAGATGTCGTCGAACCAATTACATTTTTAATTGAGTCAACCCATGAGTTAAGTTCTAAAACCTTAGTTGCAGATTCAGTAACTTTTGGTGCGTTGTTGCATGCAATAAATGCACTTGCAATAATTGAAAGAATAAAGATTTTTTTCATTTTTTATAAAAAGTTCTGCAAAATTAGAGATAAATTATAATATTGCAATACCAATCTTTGAACCATTTTTTAAACTCTAATATTGAATATTTGAAAGGGGTAGGACCCCAAAAAGCTGAAGTCATTAAATCTGAACTTGGGCTTTTTACCTTTAAAGATATTTTACAATATTACCCCACTCGATATGTAGATAAATCAAAAGTATCTCTTATTAAAGAGTTTTCTGAAGAATCGCCCAATATCCAAATTAGAGGGATTTTGCTTGATTTCCAATTGCAAACATCTAAAAATGGTAAACGTCTTAGCGCTGTTATTAAAGACAGTAGCGGTATTATGAGTTTGGTATGGTTTAAAAATTACCAATACGTCATCAAGAATCTAAAACTTCAACAAGTTTATACCGTTTATGGAAAGGCAACTAATTTTAATGGAACGCTAAGTATTTCACATCCTGAAATAAAATTGTATACGCCAGAAGATGACAAACTTGGTTTGAAAATGGAACCAGTGTATCCATTGACAGAAAAGTTGAAAAGTAGGTATGTCGATTCAAAATTAATTGGAAGTATGGTGGTTCAAATAGTTACCAATCCTCAGTATGTGTGGCCTGAATTTATTCCAGATACTATAACACATCCTATTAAATTAATATCCGCACAACAAGCCATCAAATGGATTCATTTTCCGAGAACAGAAAAAGAAGCAATCGATGCCATTCGCCGAATAAAGTTTGAAGAAATGTTTGTATTGGCCATGCGTTCTGAAAAAAACAAAGCACTCAGAAAACAAACACAACAAGGAATTAAAATGCCCAAAGTTGGTGATAATTTCAATCAATTTTATAAAGAACACTTAACATTCGAACTCACAAACGCTCAAAAAAGGGTAATTAAAGAAATTAAAGAGGACTTAGCGCAAGGTAGTCAAATGAATCGCTTGCTTCAAGGGGATGTTGGAAGTGGTAAAACAATTGTTGCTCTCTTATGTATGCTTTTGGCCAAAGACAATGGTCATCAATCTTGCTTAATGGCTCCAACTGAGATTTTAGCTTTTCAACATTATATAACTATTTCCGATTTATTGAAAGATTTGCCAGTAAATGTTCGTTTATTAACTGGTTCAACGACAGCAAAAGATAGACGAGAAATTTTAGTCCAACTAAAGGAAAATCAAATTGACATACTAATAGGTACCCATGCATTGATTGAAGATGATGTTGCCTTTTATTCTATGGGATTGGCAATAATTGACGAACAACACCGTTTTGGGGTGGCTCAAAGGGCTAAACTTTGGAAAAAATCAATCAATCCTCACATATTAGTAATGACCGCAACGCCTATTCCCCGAACTTTGGCAATGACTGTTCATGGCGAATTGGATGTATCTATTATTGATGAATTGCCCAAAGACAGAAAACCGATAAGAACTTTACACAAAGATGAAAGTTTGAGGTATGAGGTAATGTCTTTTGTGAAAACACAAATAGACAAGGGTAGGCAAATATACATTGTGTATCCATTGATTGAAGAATCGAGTAAACTGGATTTGAACGATTTAATGAACGGTTACGATGAGGTGAATTCCTATTTTCCTGTACCTAAATATCAAATAAGTTTGTTGCATGGTAAAATGAAACAAGAAGTAAAGGAGTTGGAAATGAACCGATTTAAAAATGGGATTACTCAAATTATGGTTTCAACAACGGTGATAGAAGTGGGGGTCAATGTTCCTAATGCCTCAGTAATGATCATTGAAAATGCCAATCGATTTGGTTTGTCGCAATTGCACCAATTAAGGGGAAGAGTAGGAAGGGGTTCTGAACAAAGTTTTTGTATTTTGATGACCAAGGATGAACTGAATTATCCATCTAAAAAAAGAATAAATACCATGTGCAAAACCAATGATGGCTTCATTATTTCTCAAGTTGACCTTGAGTTGAGAGGTCCGGGAGATGTTTTGGGTACCCGACAAAGTGGTTTGCCTGATTTTAAATTATTGGATTTAGGTAAAGATACTGAAATTATAGATTTAGCTAAAAGGGCTGCTGCCTATCTTTTAAAATTAGATTTTGATTTGAAAGACCCGAATCACAAACCATTACTCCACTATTTAATACAACATCAATCGGACCATTTTTGGAGCCAAATTAGTTGATGAGTATTGTTTCAAGCCAATCACTTTGATTGTTAAATTGTTAAATGGTCCGTTTGTCATTCTGGAAATTTTTGGATTAAAAATTTATTAAGAATTAAGTTCAGTTATAGTTTCTAAATGTATGATTTGTATGTATTACTATTATTACTTTAAAATCGAATACTCAAACCAATCTGATGTTGATTGAATTGCGACGATGAATGTAGGTTCCAATTCTTTTTTCGTTTCATCGCCAATGGTTTGTCTATGTTGAATTGGTAAAAATGAGCATCTATTGCGGCATCTACTATATTGATTAAATAAACGCCTGAAAAAGCAATAATACTATAGTCTCGGTTGGTACGTGCTATGTTCCTTTGCGCTTGTAATACTTCTGGGTCAACTTTACTGTATTTAGTTTCAGGTAATGTATTGGGGTCGTTGTCGTATATAACATTGAGTGCTTGTTGTAATTCGCGCACTTTTTGGCGATTGTCTAATAAAAAAAAACCTGTTACACCAAGTCCAGCGTATACTATTGGAATTTTCCAGTATTTTTTATTGTAAGCTTGTCCCAAACCAGGAAGAATAGCACTGTAAATAGATGCTTTATGTGGTGAATGTTTTTTTTCTTCAGTACTTTTAAAAGTTTGAGAAAGAGAATAAGAATGTTGGTATTTGATGGTGTCTAATGACCAAGCATTCAATATGCAAAGATTGAAAATTGTTAAAAGGACAAATTTATTCATCGACGTTTAACGCAGTCAAAATTCGTTCCAAATCTACGTATTGATTGAAAGGAATGACTAATTCGCCTTTGCTCCCTTTGTTTTTAACGCTGATTTTTGTTTTCAACTTTTTATTCAAATAGTCGAGTTTCAATTTAAGTGCATCGTCAATGTCAAAAGCATTAGCTTTGGGTTTTGAACCTGAAGGTGTGCCTGAATCATTAGCTTTATCGTTTTTATTCAATTTAGCCAATTCTTCAGCATTTCTAACACTAAGGTTGTCATTAATAATTCGACTGTACAGGTTGATTTGTTCGATTGCTTCGTCAATCGCTAAAATGGCTTTGGCGTGACCCATTGAAATTTTATTGGCTTGAAGTGCCAATTGGATTTCTTCAGGTAATTTAAGTAATCTAAGGTAGTTACTTACCGTACTTCTGTCTTTTCCAACACGCTCGCCTAATTCATCTTGTTTCAACTGACATTCATCTAACAATCTCTTGTAACTTAATGAAACCTCCATTGGATTTAAGTTTTCACGTTGTATGTTTTCAATCAATGCCATCTCAAGCATTTCTTGGTCATTGGCAATTCTTACATAAGCAGGAATTTTATCTAGACCGGCTAATATAGAAGCTCTAGTTCTTCGTTCACCACTTATCAATTGGAACTTGTCATAACCCATTTTACGAACTGTAACGGGTTGAATTAATCCATGTATTTTAATGGATTCCGACAATTCTTCTAATGCTATTTGCTCAAATTCTGTTCTAGGTTGAAATGGATTGGCTTCTATCTGACTGATTTTAATAAAATTGACTCCACCACCAGCACGGTATTCGTCTGATACAGTAATATCGGTATCTGCATTGTTGAGTAATGCAGATAATCCTTTTCCTAATCCACTTTTTTTCTTGCTATTTAATTCTTCTTTCGCCATTCTTTAATGAGTTGTCTGCTTGTTTTATAAAATTTCTTTTTCGCTGTTATCTAATTTAGTTAAACCATTTTTTTGTAAGATTTCTCTTGCTAAATTAAGGTAAGTAGTAGACCCCTTACTTGTTATATCGTGAGATAAAACTGGGATACCAAAACTTGGTGCCTCACTTAATTTTGTATTTCTAGGGATAATGGTATCAAACACCATGTTTTGGAAGTGCATTTTTACATCTTCAACCACCTGATTGCTCAGTCTAAGTCGTGAATCATACATAGTTAGTAGTATACCTTCAATAGCTAAGTTTTTATTCAATTCTTTTTGAACAATACGAATAGTATTTAACAATTTACCTAATCCTTCTAATGCAAAATACTCACACTGAACAGGAATTATAATTGAATCGGCTGCACACAATGAGTTAGTAGTAATTAAACCTAGAGATGGCGAACAATCAATAATAATAAATTCATATTCTTTTTTAAGAGGTTCAAATGCTTTTTTCATGACTTTTTCTCTGTTGGGCAAGTCAATCATTTCCAACTCAGCACCCACTAAATTGATGTTAGATGGAAGTAAGTCAAGGAATTTTAAGTCTGTTTTAAGAATTACTTCCGAGGCAGGGCGTTCATTGATTAGACAATCATATAAACCTACTTTTACATTTTGTGGGTCGAATCCTATACCAGAAGAAGAGTTTGCTTGTGGGTCGGCATCAACAAGCAGTGTTTTGAATTCAAGAACAGCCAAACTAGCTGCAAGGTTAATAGCAGTAGTGGTTTTACCGACACCGCCTTTTTGATTGGCTATTGTTATTATTTTTCCCATGTTATATTTCTATTGCTTCGTTGATGTGTAGTAGAGTCAGTTTAATATTTTCAATTTCAAAGGCTTTTTCAGCCGTTGAATGATTGATTTTGATGTACGGAAATGTGTCAAAATGCATTCCGATTATGTGTTTGCAATTTAATATTTTTGAGGCTTTTACTGCATCAAAGATATCCATTGTAAAATTGCTTCCAATTGGTAAAAATGCAAAGTCTAAGTTATAGCGTTCGGCAATAAGTTTCATATCCATTGATAAAGCAGTATCACCACTGTAATAAAAACAATGATTAGGGAAGTTGAAAACAAAGCCTGCAGGACTTCCCCCATAACTTCCATCGGGAAAAGAGCTTGAGTGTACTGCATTAACCATTTGAACCGTTCCGAAGTCAAATTCCCAAGTTCCACCAATATTCATTGGGTGGGTTTTGACATGACCATTGTCAATGGCCCATTCGGAAATTTCCCAACAGGCAACAATGGTTGAATCATTGTTTTTGGCAATTTCTAGTGCATCGTAAATATGGTCTTGGTGGGCATGACTTAGAAAAATATAGTCAGCTTTAATCGATTTAATATCAATATCCTTAGCCAATTCATTGGGAGTAATAAAGGGGTCAAACAAAAGGTTCATTCCATCTATTTCAATGCCAAAACAAGAATGACCAAAATATTTAATATTCATTTTTACAGCAAGGTTTCAACTTTCAAAAATAAGATTAACTCTTTTAATCCATTTGCTTTATTCTTCCATTTTTTCCCCATTGTCAATGGATAAGTCGTGGTGAAATTGTGGATAAGTTAATTAAGTTGAATAATATAAGTGATTTGATGGATTTTTGTATTTGAATTAAACCAATAGATTTATTTTTTAATTTGTTATAATTAGACTCTTTTTATGTTGAGTTCAAAATTCAACTACTCTTTTATAAATCTTAATACTATTTT
>JBILJV010000093.1:0-6592 GCA_044377005.1 Bacteroidia bacterium | reverse complement strand
TCTGATTGAATGGATATAAAATACAGGCCCTCGGGTTCATCTATAGTAAAATTTATTATTTGTGATAAAATTGATGTTTTTGAGTATAATTCTCTGCCAAAAATGTCAATAATTGAAACTTTAGCATTTTGGAATATTGTACCTAAATCGACTATAAAAATACCATTACTTGGATTAGGATAAATACTAATTTTATTTTCAAAATTGTTTTCAAGGATTTCAATAGTATTAACAGATATACAAGCTGATGTGTCAACGCATCCATTTTCAGTTAATTCTACAGCGTAATTTCCATTTGTCTTGGGTGAAAATGTTTGTTTTTTTTCGCCATCAATAACTTCATAATTATTATCACAATTTAACCATTGATAAGTTGAGTTGTAGTTAAGTGCTTTGATAGTTTTTTCTGATAATGATGTAGTTAAAATAGAGACACCTCCATATAATATCAGATTAAGAGTAACGATAGAATCACATCCAAATATATTGGTTAAATTATGTGTAGCGAAATTATTGCTTTCTTTGTAAGTTTTTCCATCCATCCAAATAAAAGAATCACAGGCATAATGTTTATCGGTTCCTGTTGTTGGGTAAATTGTTAAACTTAATGTTACAATACTATCACAACCTGCTGAATTAGTTAATGTATATTGAGCGGTATTGTTTGAGCTTGTGTAAGTATTTCCATCTATCCAAGTATAAGGATAACAAGAGGAATGAACATCAGTCGTTTTGTTTGATAAAATTGTTAAATTCAAAGTAACAACACTGTCACAGCCATTATCTGTTGTAAATGTATAAGTTGCAGTATTGTTTGAAGATGTATATGTTTCTCCATCTATCCAAGTAAAAGAATAACATGCCCTTTGAATGTCAGTACTTCTTATAATTGGGCAATTTTTGTAAATATAACTTGAACCGGCATTCGTAATTGGTTTATTCCCAGTTTCATTATGATCTTCATAATAGGCGCCTACAATTGAATACTTTCCTGATATTGCGACAGAACTACCAAAACAATCATTAATTTCTCTGTCGGAAGCTATGATTTTTTGATATTCAGACCAAACACTTAAATTATTTTTAAATAGATAAGCTGAACCCGCACTATAAATATTATTATCCCCTAAATTCCCTTTTCTACTTCTTGATGCGCCGATTACTGCATAATCATCTGAAATCGAAATTGAATAACCAAATAGACCAAATGACTCTCTATCGGGAGCTACTATTTTTTGAATTTGGAACCAATTACCATTATTATTTTTTTTGAAAATATAAGCTGAACCAGCATTATTTAAGGAATCTAATCCTAAAGTATTATGGTCTTCGCTTGGAGCGCCAATTATTGCATATTCTTCAGCGATTTTAACTTCTACACCAAAAATATCATTAGCGCCTCTGTCGGACGCTATTAGCTTTTGAGTTTGAGTCCAAGTTCCTGAATTATTTTTGAATATGTAGGCAGAACCAGCCCCTAAAATTGTATTACTGCCTGTTAAATCTTCATCTTCATTAAAAGCGCCTACTATAATAAAATCTTTATAAATTGATACAGAAAATCCAAATCTATCCTCATCACTTCTGTCAGAAGCTACAATTTTTTGAATTTGAGTCCATGTTCCAGAATTGTTTTTGAAAATATAAGCTGAGCCAGCGTTAATGAGATAATTTTTCCCAGCAGCATCATGATCCTCAGAAGCTGAACCTACAATTAAATAATCTTCATTTATAGAGACTGAAATTCCAAAAGCATCAACAGGGTTTCTGTCTGAGGCAACAATTTTTTGAACTTGTAACCAAGTCCCATTTGTGTTTTTGAAAATGTATGCAGAACCAGCTTCTGATACGCGGTTTTTCCCAGATTCATCATATGAATTATTTATTGCACCAACAACGATATAATCGCCATAAATTGCCAATGATCTTCCAAAATAATCATTTTCAACCCTATCTGATGCTACAATTTTTTGAACTTGTGACCATTTGCCAATACTGTTTTTTTTGTAAATATAAACAGCGCCCGCGTTATCTAATGAATCTTTTCCAGTTTCACTGTGATCTTCAAGAGTTGATCCGACAATAGCATAGTCGCCATGAATTGCAACATTAGAACCAAACTCATCATTAGATCCTCTATCAGAAGCAACACCCTTATAAATTTGTGTCCAACTTTGGGAATAAATATTATTTGTTATTCCTGAGATTGTAATGAATAGCAAGACAATTATTGAATTTTCTAGATGAAGAGTTTTTCTATGAAATAGTAGTTTTTTTTTCATATTAACAACTAGTATTAATTGATAACGCAAAATTAAAGTAATTTTGTTTTTAATTGAAAGGAAAATGAGTTAAATTAATTTGTTCTAAATATTATTTTAAAAGTTGAATCTCTTCAATTTACTATAAGACCATTAATAAATAACAAATACTTTTTAACCAAAACCAACTAAAAATTTCAAAAAAAAAGACAGATTAATTAAAATCTGTCTTTTGGGGTAATCAATGGGGCTCGAACCCACGACCCTCGGTACCACAAACCGATGCTCTAACCAACTGAGCTATGACTACCGTTTTTTGGGATTGCAAATATATAAAAAAAATACATATTCAAAAAAAGATTTTAAAAAGGATATCCAATACCGAAATTAAGTAATCCATATTTGCTAAAATATTGGTTTCTAGCAAAATCTTTGATCACCCATCGCTCAGTACCAACAAACTCTGGATTGTGAATTTGAAATCCATAGTCTAAACGGAATAAAAAGAATTGAAAATCTATTCTTGCTCCAAAACCTGCATTCGCTGCAATGTCTTTGTATGATTGGTTTATTTTGAATAATTTATCTGGATTCACATTGTTCACGTTTCTCAATATCCAAATATTACCTGCATCGGTAAAAAATGCACCTTCTAATTTGTTTTTAATTAAGTCAAATCGGTATTCAATACTTCCTTGAATAACCAAATCTCCTGCTCTATCTATTCTGAAATTATTAGTACTAGGGTAATATACCCCAGGTCCAATGGTTCGTGGTCGCCAACCTCTCAAACTATTAGCTCCACCTATAAAATACAATTTATCAAACGCCACTTCTTTTTGATTTGAATATGGGTAAGTAGCACCCATGTTTAACCTAAATCCAAGGGATGAATTTTCGTTTAATTTAGTGCTACATCTTGCATCAATCTCTGTTTTGGCATATTGGAAATAATTAACGTTGAATAATTGGTATGAAGTGTCTACATTATTTTGATTGTCTAAAATTCGTCTTGCCAAACGGTGAATATTGCCACCTAATTCAAAAACATTTGCACGAACTATAAAAAAGCTTCTACTTTTAGTTGTATTTTTATTGGTAAAAAAGAAATTTAAACTACTAGATGTAATCAAGTTGTTTTGGAAAATACGGGTTATAAATGCACTGTCATTCCGTCCTAATAAGTTAACATCGGTTAAATTATTTCTACTAAAGGAGATTTCTGCGATGTTTAAATACCATGTAAAACGTTTCGATTGTATTTGATATTGATAGGTTAACGGTAAAATTTTACGAATATAATCGGGGTTCAACTCATATAAAAAGGACACATTGAAGTTGGTTTTTACAGATTTTACATTCTTCCATCGTTCTATTGGTTTGAGAAATGAAGATTTGGGAATGGTGATACTGGCATTTAAACTTTGTTGAATTGCCAAGTTGGTATAAAACAATTGATTGCTTGCTACATCGCGGTAGAACTGTGTTTCCATTCTGGTGTTTGAACTGATTTCAAACAATTCAGCATTACGAAATAAGTTGCGGTGCGCCCATATCAAACTATTTGCAATACCATAAGAATTGGAACTCAAACTACTACTTTGAATTCTGTTTAATTGCGATATTATACCCTGTGGTTCTATGGAAAATGATTGTCTTAAGTTAGTTCTTAACTTAATAAGCACATTCAATGTGTTGATAGTATCCAAAGGATTCGGTAAAAAAGAAATATCTATGAATTTAAAAATACTTAACTCACTAAGTTTGGCATAAGAATTTTCAAGTTCATTCTCACTAAATAATGAGTCTTTTTTTATTGTAATATTTTTTGCAATTACGTAAGGTTTTAAGGGGTATCCATTGAAATTGAAAGATATGCCATTGAAATAAATCGTAGATTCAGGCTTTTGTGTTTCTTCATCATTTTCAAAAACTACATTGATGGCATTGATTTTCTTTTTTATGAACCTATCACCATTTGTTTTATTGGAAACATTTATAACAATATCTACCTGATTTACTTTTTTAATAGTATCCAATTCAAAGTCAAAATAATCTTTGTTAAAGTCAAAATAGCCACTGTTTCTTAATAGTTCTGTCATTCTATTGCGTTCTTGAGAAATCACTTCAATATCCAGATTATTGCCTGAATCAAGCAAAGAAAACTTCATGTTTAGATTTAGCAATTGGTCAATTTCAGCATCATCGGCAAACAACATTACTTTACGAATGGTAAAGGCATTGTTAGGATTGATAAAATAAGTGACTATTGCTTTCTTCTTTTTGTAAACCACATGGTGTTCAATATCACAATTCAAATATCCTTTGTTAATTAAGTATTTTTTAAGATTGACTTTGGTTTTTTGAATTTCGTTTGTGTCGAGTAGGATAGGTGCTTCGCCAATTTTACGGAAGTAATTTCGCCATTTAGTACTGTCGTTTTTTTTAGGATGATTTTTGCTACTGCCAAAATTATAAAGGCTTAAGTAAAATTTACCTAATACCAATATTTTCCGATTAGGCTTGTGTTTGATATAAATAGCTTGGTCTCTGTCCAATATACTGATGACTTTATTAAAGACATTATTATCATTTACTGTGGTTTTAATTTTATTTTTTACCAACAAATGTTTGTCTTGGGGAACTAATTTGGTAGATTTGCAAGCATTCATTAACAAAATAAATAGCAATCCCCAAGCCCAAAAGCCATGTTGAGTAAAACTGCCATTCAATTTATTAAAAGTCTTCAAGATAAAAAACAGAGACAAAAATATGACCAATTTGTGGTAGAAGGTGAAAAAAGTATTGCCGAATTGTTGAAAAGCTCATACAAAATTGTAAAATTAGTTGCCGTTAATTCATGGATTGTTGAAAATCAGTCGTTTATAAAAGGGGTGGAGTGTATTGAAGTTGCTGAAGATGAATTAAAAAAAATATCTTTTCATCAAGCACCACAAAGGGTTTTGGCTGTTGTAAAAATACCTAAATTTGATTTTCAACTGTCGAGTGATATATACACATTGGCATTAGATGAAATACAAGATCCAGGTAATTTGGGCACAATAATCAGGATAGCTGATTGGTACGGAATAAAAAAAATTATTTGTAGTAAAGGGTGCACTGATGTATACAATCCTAAGTGTATAAGTGCTACAATGGCTAGTTTTTTGCGGGTTGAGGTGGTATATGCCGATATTATTCAATTAGCAGAACAGTATCAACTACCATTAATGGTAACTAGTTTTGATGGTGAAAATATACATACATTCAAAACCAATCAAAAAGGGATGATAGTAATAGGCAATGAAGGTCATGGCGTAAGTAAAGAGATTATGCAAAGGGCCATATACAAACTCACCATTCCTAAAATAGGAGGCGCAGAATCTTTAAATGCTGCTGTTAGTACAGCTATTGTGCTTGATAATTTGGTGAGGTAGGGATGTGTTAATTTAGTTTTTTATTATCATTTTTTTAATTAATAGACATTAACTCGTTATTTTAGAGCATTTGTTTAAATAATCCTTGCATTCTATAATTTTAATAATACATTTGTTTTTTAAAAAAGAATTATTATGAATTTATTTTTACAAATTTTACAAACGCAAACAGCCCCTGCTGCAAATAGTTTAACCAATGTATTTTTACCAGTTGCATTATCTGTAATTATGTTAGGATTAGGATTATCGTTAACCTTAGATGATTTTAAAAGAATAGTAAAATATCCTAAAGCTATTTTTATAGGCTTGGTTTGTCAAATGTTATTGTTGCCTGTGGTTTGTTTTTTCATAGCCAAAGGCTTTGGATTAGAGCCTGCACTTGCTGTAGGATTAATGCTTTTAGCTGCTTCACCCGGAGGACCAACTGCCAATTTATTCAGCCATTTAGCTAAAGGGGATGTTGCCTTAAATATTACCTTAACAGCCATGAATAGTTTAATTACACTTTTAACCTTGCCCTTTATAGTTAATTATTCAATTAATTATTTTATGCAAACTGATATAGCTGTTCCTATGCAATTTTCTAAAATTGTTGAAGTATTTGCAATAGTTTTAATTCCAGTTTCAATTGGCATGGTTATAAATGCACAAAAACCATTTATTTCGCAAAAATTAGACAAGCCTGTTAAAATATTATCTGCTTTATTTTTAGTATTAATAATTGTTGGAGCTGTTTTGAAAGAAAAAGAAAATGTTGCATTGTATTTACAGCAAGTAGGAGTAGCAGCGTTGTTGTTCAATATTTTAAGTATGGCTTTAGGGTATTACATACCTCAGATGTTCAAGATAAACCACAAACAATCGGTGGCAATAGGAATGGAAATTGGTATACAC
>JBILJV010000064.1:0-12725 GCA_044377005.1 Bacteroidia bacterium | reverse complement strand
ATGGTTAGCTTCTGGTAATACATTTACAAATGCTTCCGTTTTAGCATTTTCTTGTATTTGTTGACAGAATCTAATCCCAATAGCTTCTGTTTGGTTGTCTGTAACTATTGTAAATTTATTATTTGGGTAAGGGCTAAAAAAATCAATCATTTCTTTAGCCTTATTTTTCATTGTTTCAGAATCTTTGTATAAAGATAAAACACTTTCTAATTCACTTCTAAGTGATAGATTGAATAATTCAGACAATATTAATATAACATAAGATAAAGAAAAACCTAATGCCATTCTCGGTTGATAACCAAGTTCAACCATATAGGTTTTAACTTGGTCTTTTATTGCTAATTCAAGCAAATCACCACCAGAGGTTATACATACCATTTGACATCCCAAAAATTTAGCCTGATGATACATAGCCAATGTTTCTTCAGTGGTACCACTATAAGAACTTAATATAATAAATGTATTTTTTGAAGTATATGAAGGCAAAGAATAATCGCTTATTACTTCAATTGGAAGGGATGATTTGTTAGAGAAAATTGTTTTTGCAATTCTTCCACCTATACCAGAACCTCCAAGCCCTGCAATAACAATGTTGTTAAATAGAGAATATGAGAGACCATGAGAACTACTATGGTCAAGTGCAAACTGTATTTGATGGTTAAAATTTTCTAAAGCAGATTCGTGAGTTATAATAGACATAAAACGCAAAAATAATTAATATTTTTGAAGAGTTGATTGATTTTTTTAAAATGTTTTAAATAGTGATATTTTTATAACACATTGATAATAAACAAAGAAACCCGCATAAAGCGGGTTCTTAAATATATTTATATATAAAAATTAAGCTTGGTCTTCTAAAACAATACCAGAAACCTCTTTATATGGAGATTGTATATATACCATTTTCTTAACGTTTTTCAAGTTTGTTTTTCTAACTCTAGTAAACTCTTTATTTCTTCTATCTTTTCTTTTTAATCTGGTTACAGCCATGACATTATTTTTTAGGTGTGCAAATATAGACTTATTTATTATAAAATCAAACAATAATAACAAAATTTTACCTAGGCTCTAAAACAGCGAAAGGAATGAGCATTTCTTCTAGTGAAATACCCCCATGTTGAAAGGTATTGGAGTAATATTTTACGTAATAATTATAGTTGTTAGGATATGCAAAAAAATCATCTTCCTTGCATACAATATAAGATTGACTAACATTAACTTTTGGCAAAAAAGCTGATTCTGGTTTTTTAATTTCAAAAACTTCTTTGGCTTCATAACTTAAATTTTTGCCTTGTTTGTATCTTAGATTGGTATTGGTATTCTTATCCCCTATCACTTTCACTGGTTTATCAACCCTTACAGAACCATGATCTGTTGTTATTATTACTTTACATTTTTTCTCTGAAATCAATTGCATCACTTCCCACAATGGTGAATGTCTAAACCAACTTTCTGTTACAGAGCGGTATGCGGCTTCGTCTTCTGCCAATTCCCTTATAATACTAACATCTGTACGAGCATGGCTGAAGGCATCAACAAAGTTATAAACGATAACATTGATATAGTTTTTGAATAAATTATTGATGTTGTCAACCAAGTTTTTACCTCCTTCTAAATTTGTTACTTTGGTGTAACTGGTTTTACCCACAATTCTGAGTCTAGACAATAAGTCATTGAAAAAATCTTCTTCAAAATTATTCTTTCCACCTTCATCTTCATCATTACTCCATTTTGTTGGAAAACGTTTTTCTATCTCTGAAGGCAATAAACCACTAAAAATAGCATTTCTACAATATTGTGTTGTTGTAGGTAATAATGCTAAATATTGATCGTCTTCTATAATCTTAAATTTCTCTTTAATGATTGGAGAAATTGTTCTCCATTGGTCTAATCGCAAATTATCAATTAAAATAAAAAAAGTTGGAATTTCCTCTGTTAATTGAGGAACTATTTTTCTTCTAAATAAATTATTACTCATTACAGGACCATTTTCGCCTGTAGGTTGCAAATAATTGATATAATTCTTGGTTATGAATTTACTGAAATTATGATTGGCTTCTTTTTTCTGACTTTCATAAATCATATTCATGCTTTTATCTGAAGACTTTCCTAGTTCTAATTCCCAAAAAATCAATTTATTATAGACTTCTTTCCATTCATCCAAACTTGAATTATCCATCATCATATTGGTTAAATTTCTAAAATCTTGCTGATAGTTTTGAGTAGTTTTTTCGGTAACCAATCTCGATTTATCTATGATTTTTTTAATGGAATGAAGAATTTGATTAGGATTAACTGGTTTGATTAAATAATCAGAAATTTGTGAACCAATTGCATCATCCATTATATATTCCTCTTCGCTTTTCGTTATCATTATCACCTTCACATCATTATCTATAGCCTTTATTTGTTTGAGTGTTTCTAAACCTGTAATACCAGGCATATTTTCATCTAAAAACACAATGTCCGGACGTTCGCTAATGGTTTTTGAAATAGCTGAATTTCCATTATTTACCGTTATGATTTCATAGCCTTTTTGTTCAAGGAATAAAATATGCGGTTTTAATAAATCGATTTCATCATCCGCCCAAAGTATTTTTATTTTATCGGTTCTCATTTATTTTTTGTTTGAATTGATATAGGCAGTTCCTAATAGTTCATCGTATTGCATGAATTGATTTTTGTGATATATCATTATGTGGTAATCATTTTCAGTAGCACTAAAATTACCTTCTGTTTGTTGTAAATTAACCGATTGATCTTCATTTACGGTTACATAATGGTAGTTGTAATAAGCTTGTTTTAACAACATTGATTTTTCATATTGTCCAAACTTTTCATTCCATTCTAATTTAAACTCTTCTTTTATTTGCCAATCGCTTACTTCACCAAATATGTAAACATCTTTCTCTAACTTATCGCTAACAAATGTAAAATAAACTTGAGCGTAATCACTTTCTATATCGCCTTTTAAACCTCCATCTCTATTATCCACAACATACTTTCCATTAAAATCGATAGTTTGTAAGTAGGGTAAATTAATTTTAGTCGCATCATTGTATAGAACTACATTTTTTAAATTTCCTTCCATGTATTTTCTTCTGACATTGAAACTCAAAAATCTTAAACTTCTAATATCAAAATATCTAAATTCATTCCCACCTGTAAAAAGATTGTTGTCCTCATAATCGTAATCCAAAATTTTACCATTTACAAATCGAGGTTTTAAATTCATTTTAGCATTGTCCCATCTTAGGTTTTGAATAATTGTAGCTTTAATATCCATCATTGGATTAGGGACTCTATTTTCGCCAATATTTACAGTAAAATCAACCTCTTGTTTAATGAATCTATCTGCGGCATTGGTAGCTATTTTTACGTTAGGATTAATTACAAATTTATCATCAACAACCATAAAACGACGGCTTAAAATAATATCCTGTTCATCAAAATTACGGTAAACAACCAATAAATAATTACCAGACAAGGTTGGTTTCATTTCGTCTGAAGGGAATGAAATACCATAGTGGGTAAACACCTGGAATGTAGAAGTTGAGAACGAATATTCTAATATATTTTGGAAGAAATTTCCTGACAAATATTCATTTTTCTTTAAGTTAGAAGGCTTCCAATCTGAAGAACAGTGAATGAATGTAAATTGATAATTATCATTTTCAGGCATTAAATCGTCGAACTCTAATCTTAATTTTTGTTGACTATTTAAGTCAATGGCTGGAAATCTTTCGTAAGAATTTTCTTGCGTTATTAGTACTGTTTTAATATTACTCTCATAGGTTGTATTAATATATTGTAAAGGTAAATAAGCCGCTTGTGCCTGTATAATAATTAAATGGAATAAAATTAGATAGATAGATTTCATCTTATAATGGTTTAATAACTTAAAAGTTGTTCAAATATTGTTTCAAATGACGTGTTTTTTTCATCAATCTGAGATTTTAATATTTTATACTCTTCAGAAAGTGTGCCAATTACCTTTGGATCATTGGTTTCTGAGAGCTTTAATTCAATGTCAGATTTTTTGAGATTCAATGTTTCCAATTCTTTTTCTATCTGATTTAATTGTTGCTGAATTTGTTTTTTTTGTTTATCCGACTCTGAATTGGGGGTTTTCTCTACTGTTTTGGTTATAGAAGATGTTAATTCGTTTTTCTTAGCAACAGCTGATTCTTGTTTCATAGTCAATTCTCTTTCTTGCATGTAAAACTTCCATTCATCGTATGTTCCCAAATATTCTTTTATCTCTCCATTTTCAATCCACCATATTTTGTTTGCAATTTGAGATATAAAATGTCTGTCGTGTGAAACTGTTATAAATGAACCTTC
Organism: Bacteroidia bacterium; assembly: GCA_044377005.1. Lineage (GTDB taxonomy): Bacteria > Bacteroidota > Bacteroidia > NS11-12g > UBA955 > JABMMZ01. The sequence goes on along the minus strand of JBILJV010000064.1, from coordinate 8,381 downwards.
ATAGTCTTGCAATGCTTGAATTAAAATATTCATACTTTGAATGTCCAAGTGATTTGTTGGCTCATCGAGTAATAAAAAATTAGCTTCATATATCAATGTTTTGGCAAGTGCAACTCTGGCTTTTTCTCCACCGCTCAATACTTTAATTTTTTTGAAAACATCATCACCTGTAAACAAGAAACAACCTAAAATCGTTCGTAATTCATTTTCAAGTTTTGCGGAACCCATATCTGAAAGTTCCTGCAGTATTTCTTTTTGCACATTTAGTGATTCTAATTGGTGCTGTGCATAAAAAGTTTTTAATAAATTATAACCATATTCTACAGACCCAGATTGGGTTCCTTCGCTCTTGTCTATAATTCTTAATAAGGTGGATTTTCCTTTTCCGTTCGCACCAATTAATGCAATTTTATCACCACGGTCAATTGTTGCATTAGCTTGTTTAAATATCAATTGTGTTCCGTATGTTTTACTTATGTTTTTTAATTCAACCAATACTTTTCCAGGTTGTTGCTTGATTTTAAACTTCAGATTCATAACCGCTTCATCGTTTTGAACTTCTTCTATGCGTTCAATTTTATCAAGCATTTTCATTCTACTTTGAGCCATTGTAGCCTTACTTGCTTTAGCTTTAAAACGGTCAATAAGTCGTTCTTGTTGTTTTATAAATTGTTGTTGATTTTCAAACGCTCTTTGTTGTAGGTCGTCTCGTTCAACTTTTTGTATTAAATAGCTTGAGTAATTACCTGTATAAACATAAACTTTCTTATTAGCAACCTCTACAATCTTGTTAATCATTTTATCCAAGAATTGTCTGTCATGCGAAACAATAATGACAGTTCCTTCATAAGATTGAAGGTAATCTTCTAACCATTCGATGGAAGGTAAATCCAAGTGATTGGTAGGCTCATCCAGTAATAATAAGCGGGGATTCTGTAACAAAAGCTTAGCCAACATTACACGCATTCTCCAACCACCACTAAACTCAGACAATGGTCTTTTTAAATCGGCTGTTTTAAATCCTAATCCTTCCAAAATTTCTTCTGTTTTAAATTGGATATTATAACCATCTAAAGCTTCAAATTCCTCTTGCTTGTTACCCAAGGCATTTAAAACCTCATCTGAATAATCGTACTCTAAACGCAACATTATTTCATCAATTTCACGTTGAAGTTGAAGTGCTTTTTCAAAGGCCTGTAAAGCTACATTGTAGATGCTTTCATTACTCTCATAACTCAATAAATCTTGGTTTAAAAAACCAATGGTACAATCTTTAGATTTAGACAAACCACCTTCTGTCGGTTGGTATTCGCCAGTTATGATTCTTAATAATGTTGATTTTCCTGTTCCATTTTGTCCAACTAAACCAATGCGTTCGCCTGGTTTTATTTGCCAATTTACATCTCTATAAAGGTATCTACCTCCAAAGTCAAAAGAAAGTTCGTTAAGTGTGAGCATTTAATATTGCAAAGATATGGAATATAAAGATTATATGCCATTTAGATGTCTTAAAAAATTGAAAGTAAACTTTATTTCATCTTCATTCTTTTTACATAAAAAGGCATTAGTATTTGTGAAAAATCTTGCGCTGTGTCAATTTTATTGTAATCTATCTTGAATTGCACACACTTTTCTTTGATTGATTTTTCAAATTCCTTTGTTTTATTTAGGAAAATCTCTTTTACTTCATCTGGAAATAACTTGAGCTCCTCTCCTGTTTCTATGTCCTTGAATCGATAAGGACGGTTTTCAAATTCAAAATCGGATTCTGTTTTTTTGTCACCAACATGAAAAACAATAATTTCGTGTTTTTTGAATTTCATATGTTTTAATGCATCAAACAAAGCATTTGAATTTTCTACATTGTCGAACATATCACTGATAATTACAACCAAACTTCTGCGATGAATTTTTTCCGCTATTTGGTTAAGAACTTCAGTAACATTGGTGCTTGTTTGTTCAGGCAAAGTATTTACAATACTTTGCAATTCGTTAATTATCAACCTATAATGACTTAATGAAGAACGTGTGTCTGAGGTAAATTGTATTTTATCGTTAAATGTTGTTAATGAAAATGCATCTCTTTGTTTTTTCAAGATATTTCCAATAACGGCCACAGCCATTGCTCCAAATTTTATTTTATCCAAACTTTTTGAAGGATAATACATGCTTGGGGAAATATCCAAAAGCAAATGACATCTTAGATTAGTCTCTTCATCATATTTTTTTATAAATAACTTATCAGTTCTACCGAATAATTTCCAATCAATATTTTTAGTTGATTCTCCCGTGTTATAAAGACGGTGTTCAGCAAATTCAACTGAAAATCCATGAAAAGGGCTTTTATGAAGTCCTGTTATAAAACCCTCCACAACCTGACTTGCAAGTAAATCTAAGTTTTCAAAACGCGAACCTATTTCTTGCAAATTCATGGTTTATTCAAATAAAAATGTTTTTGACTTTAATAAATAGGGAGATAAAAATACATCACCTTTTGGCAATTCTATATTTGATTGATAATTTACGATAAATTGTTCCAATGCTATTGATGTTTTTAATGGTCTTCTATATTCAAATGCCATCATTGCTGTAAAAGCTTCAATAGCAATGACTTGTTTTACATTTTCAATGACTTTATAAAGTTTAGTAGCCGCATTTGAACCCATACTTACATGATCTTCTTGCCCATTACTACTTACAATGCTATCTACACTCGCAGGTGTACACCATTGCTTATTTTGACTAACAATACTTGCTGCAGTATATTGAGCAATCATTAACCCACTTTCCAAACCACCATTTGTTGTTAAGAACATAGGTAAACCTCGTTCTCCTCCTACTAATTTATAAATTCTTCTTTCAGATATATTCGCCAATTCAGCCATTGCAATGGCTGCAAAATCAAGAGTTATTGCTAACGGTTGACCATGAAAATTGCCTCCACTTATAACTAAATTATCCTCTACAAATACATTGGGATTGTCTGTAACTGAATTTATTTCATTCATGATTACCTGTTTTACATAATTCATGGCGTCCCAACTTGCACCATGAACTTGTGGTATACATCTGAAGGAATATGGGTCTTGAACTTGTGTTTTAACTTTGCTTACGATTTCACTTTCCTCAACAATAGATTTAATTTGATTGGCAATAAACGATTGACCGCTTTGTTTCCGAATTTGATGAACTTGTGGTAAAAATGGTTCAATTCTACAATCAAAAGCCTCGAATGAAAGAGCCGCTACAAAATTCAATTGTTCGAAAATACGTTCAGAATCCATCACCATTTGCAAACCATATGCTGACATAAATTGTGTTCCATTGATTAATGCTAAACCTTCTTTAGCAGTTAATGTTAAAGGTTCCAAATTATATTTATTAAGTACTATAGTTGATTCAACTATTTTTCCTTCATGCCACACATAGCCTTCACCAATTAATGGTAAACAAAGATGTGCTAATGGCGCTAAATCACCTGAGGCACCGAGTGAACCTTGTTGATAAACCACAGGAATAATTGATAAGTTATAAAAATCAATAATTCTTTGTATGGTTTGAAGTTGTACGCCTGAATGACCGTAAGACAAAGACTGTGCTTTAAGTAACAGCATAAGTTTAACGATATGAGTAGGCACTAATTCTCCTGTTCCACATGCATGAGAGCGTAACAGATTGTATTGTAAATGATGTAAATCTTCATTTGAGATTGAGGTATTACAAAAAGCGCCAAATCCAGTATTTACTCCATATATCAACTCATTTGTATTGTTGATTTTATTTTGCAAATACTGAAAACAAGACTCTACTCTCACTTTTGCTTGTTCACTTAATGAGATTGAAGCTTGATTTTTTACAATTTCAATTAATTGATTTAAATGTATTTCTTCGCCAATTACTAATTCTGTATTCATTTTACTTTATCGCTTTAAACAATCTATTCCATCTTACTTTTACATACTCATTGCCATCAGTTCCCGGTTTAGGATTGTCAGCATGTTTGTATTGAATACTGAAGAACACAAATAAAGGTTTTCCTACAATATGATTTTCAGGCACATATCCCCAAAAACGCGAATCGAGTGAATTATCTCTGTTATCTCCCATCATCCAATAATAATCCATTTTAAAAGTATAGGATTCAATCGCTTCACCATTCAAGTATGGGGTACTTCCACGTAACTCAAAATTATCATTTCCTTCATAATTCACTATTGCACGGTAATAAAGATAGAAATTTTTAGCATTAATCTTAATAGATTCTCCTCTACGTGGCAAGTAGATTGGCCCAAAATTGTCTTTATTCCAGGGGTGTATTTGCATTTCGTCAGGGAAAGCATTGGTTGATTTGGATAGTAATTGAGTTTTTCTTTTAATGGAATCTACTTTGATTACGGTTGCATATTGGCTAGGTTCAATCATTTTTTCATCCATCATTACCAATAAGTTTTCTAAGTTTGAACTTAAAGGTTGACTGTAAATTACTCCTAATTTCCTTAAATCATCATCTGATAATTTTTGTCCAGCTTTTACACTAACAATAGCATTAAAGTCTAAATAATCTGGTGCAAAATGGTTCCCTTTACTAGGAGCTAAGTCTTGTTTAATATAATCTACCTTAAAATCACGATTAAGTGATTCTAAATCTTCCAAACAAACAGAGATTGCTAAGGTACGGTTGTCAATAAATGCGTAATCATAGATGTCGTATTCTTTGGTTAATGTTTCAGGTGTAGGGATAGTTGAATTAGGTTTAAATTTAATAAAATATCGGTGTAATTGTTTAGGTGGTTGATAACCCAATTGACCATTAATATATAATTTACCATTTACGATAGAAAGAGTATCTCCGGGAACTCCTACACATCTTTTAACATAGTTTTGCATTTTATCAGGAGCTCTAACGGTCGGATCTAATTGATCCCAAGGTACATTAAATACAACAGGATCATTGCGTTTTATGTTTTGAAAACCCGGTAAACGCATGTATGGTAAATGTATTAAATCTGAATAAGCTTTAGCTCCAAAAATATCTTGATGAACTAATGGGAAAGCAATAGGAGTTATGGGGAAACGAGGGCCGTAATTCATTTTACTTACAAAAAGAAAATCTCCCACCAACATACTGTCTTCCATTGAAGAGGTTGGTATTTTATAAGGTTCTAATTGGAAAGTACGAATAATGTATGCTACAACAAATGCAAAAAACAAAGCATCAGCCCATTCTCTTTGCATTTTTTTGGGTGCACTTAAGTATTTTTTTCTGAACTCAGGGGTTCTACTCGCACCCAAAAATGGGGTTTTTGAGTCGAGACCAATTTGAATATAGGAATAAAATGGGAACAATACGCCAATGACTTGTTCTACAAACTTAAATTTACCAAAACTTTCTAGTAAATCAATAACCAAAGAAAACCAAATGATGACGTTAGCGGCTGGAATCAAACTCCAAATCATCCATGTTTTTGGTCTTCCAACGAGTTTTATCCATGGCCAATTACATAGAACAGGGATAAAGGCTAACCAAGCATGCTTAACACCTGCTTTTCGAAACATTAAAAACAATCCTATGCGGGTAGCAAGGAAAAGTGGAATGTAAACAATTAAAAAAATTGATATGTTAGTTGGATTCATTATATTATTGCGATTAAAAACCTATTAAATCATTCATTGTAAATACTCCTTTTTTCCCAACCATCCATTCTGCGGCGACAACGGCACCAATTGCAAATCCTGAACGGTTGTGAGCGGTATGTTTTATTTCAATATCATCTATTACAGAGGAATAAGTAACAGAATGTGTCCCTGGAACTTCGTCTTTGCGAATCACATCTATACTCAATTGATTTTCAGAAGTGTATTCGTTTGATAAAATCCATTCTGACTTACGACTTAAACTATTTAAAATACCTTGAGCTATTGAAATTGCTGTTCCACTTGGAGCATCAAGCTTTTGTGTATGATGAATTTCTTGAATACTGACATTATATTCAGGTAAATTGTTCATGGCTTGAGCTAATATCTTGTTGATATGAAAAAACAAATTAACGCCAATACTAAAATTAGTAGCTGTCATTAGTGCACCTTGATATTGTTTACAAGCATTGGATATTTGTTCATAGGCATTGTACCATCCTGTAGTTCCCACTATAACTGGCACTTTACTTTCAAAACATTTAAGAATATTATTAACGGCACTTTCTGGACGAGAAAACTCAATAGCAACATCACAATCAGATAATTTATTCCAATCTGCATTGCTTGCATCGGCATCAATAATCAAATGAATATTGTGTCCTTTGTCTTGGGCAATAGTTTCTATCATTTTGCCCATTTTACCATATCCAATAATTGCAATTTTTAATCTTTTTGGCATTTTGTTATAAAATGCAAACTTACTTGATTTATTTAATAGTTCAAATACCAGTTAGACAAAGCCTAAATTTATCATGATAAAACCTATGAATAAAATGTATTTTTGCAACCCAAAATGTCTAAAAAGGTCTTAATTATTGTTATTCTCATTGCTTGTTGGAAACTCAAAGCTCAAGACACTAATAATAACAAATTACAAGCGAATTTTATTGATGAACCTATTAAAATAGATGGCAATTTAAATAAATCAGTCTGGCAAAATGCTGCAAAAATTAGCGATTTCACTCAAAGAGAGTTAATTCAAGGTGCTAAATCAACCGAAAAAACAGAAGTGGCAATTCTGTTTAGTAATGATAAAATGTATGTAGGCATTTGGTGTTATGACAATCAACCTAAAGAAATAATTGCGAAGGAAAACAAACGTGATTTTAATTATAACATAGATGATAACTTTATTTTTATCATTGATACTTATAATGATAAAAGAAATGGCTTTATGTTTGTTACTAATCCGAATGGAGCTCGTGCAGATCTTCAAGTATTTAACAATGGAGGGTCAACAAATATTTTTTGGAATGGTGTGTGGAATGTAAAAACTACTGTTAATTCAGAAGGTTGGTTTGCAGAAATGGAGATACCTCTTTATACTCTGAAATATAGAGCAAACATTAAGGATCAAGTTTGGGGTATTAATTTTGAACGAAATATTCGTAGAAAAAGAGAACAAGTAAGGTGGAAAGCTTGGAACAGGAATAACCGAATTGAACAAGTAAATTTAGCAGGCGAATTACAAGGATTAAACAAATTAAGTAATAAGAAATTTATAGAAATAAAACCTTATTCCATTGGAGGTGGAGAAAAAACAAACACTAAACTAAGACCAGTTGGAAATATTGGAGGAGATGTCAATTACTTAATTACTCCAACCTACAGACTTAATTTGACCTTTAATACAGATTTTGCGCAAGTGGAAGCCGATCAACAGCAGGTAAATATCACTCGATTTCCTTTGTTTTTTCCTGAATTAAGAGAGTTTTTCTTAGAAGGAGAAGATTATTTTAACTTTGGTTTTGGAGGCAATCGAATTATTCCTTTTTATACCCGAAAAATAGGATTAAACGAACAAAGACAAACAGTTCCGATTATTGCAGGTGCTAGAATATTGGGTAAAGAAAACCGGCAAACTTTAGGATTGATGAGTTTACAAACGGCAGAAACACCTTCACAATTGTCCACCAATTATACGACCGCAAGTTGGCGACAAGACATTGGCAAACAAAGTGTTATAGGAGCAATGACGACTCACAAAATCGATAAAAACACTTGGCACTCAACCACAGGTGTCAATGGCAGATACAGCACATCCAAATTCCTTGGCAACAAAAATTTAGACGTTGGAGGAGCTTACATACAATCACATGAACACAACACCAAATTCAATCGTCAGGCATATGCTTACAGAGCATTTGTCCATTATCAAAATGACTTTTTAACCATATTTGCTTCTAACCAAAAAAGCCCTGCTGCTTTTAACCCCGAAATGGGCTTGATGCGAAGACGGGATTTTAAAGAATCATTTGCGTTAATCAACTTAAAACCACGTCCTAAAAAATGGTTGAAATGGATTAGACAATTTGATTTTGTGCCAACAGGACTAACCTATACACAATACAACACTGACAAAAGTGTTCAATCTTTTGAGTATCAAATTAGATATTTAGGTTTTGAAACAAAAAAAGGAGAAAAAATAGGGTTTGACTACAAAATTATGGCAGAAGGATTAAAAGATAGTTTTTCTATTTCAGAGGGAGTATTAATTCCTGACTCAACTTATTGGTGGAGGCAATATGAATTTGAGATTAGCACCTTTAGTGGTAGAACATTATCAATGTATAATAAATTCATTACGGGTCAATTTTATGATGGGAATTCACTACAAACAACGAGTGAAGTGCTATGGCGCGCTAACAAACATTTTAATTTATTGGTGAGGTACAACCACAATA
>JBILJV010000119.1:0-3664 GCA_044377005.1 Bacteroidia bacterium | reverse complement strand
GTATGCAAGCGCAAGTTAACCAAGTAATATCAAAACTTAATGAAGGAGCTGAAGATGCAGTAGGTACCGCAAAGCCAATATTTGTGGATGCCATTACCAAAATGAGTTTTAATGATGCAATGGGTATATTAACAGGTGGTAAAGGTGCCGCAACTAAATATTTAAAAGAAACAACAACCAGTGCTTTGGTTGCATCTTTTTCTCCTAAAGTACAATCAGCGCTCGACCAAGTTGGTGTTACCCGCAATTGGTCTGACTTAGTAAATACTTACAATAAAATTCCATTGGTGCAAAAAATGAATCCTGATTTAAAATCTCATGTTACTGAAAAAGCACTCTCTACATTGTTCAATAAAGTAGAAGAAGAAGAAAATAATATTAGAGATAATCCAATGCAAAGAACTACGGAGTTGATGAAAAAAGCATTTGCTTATGCCGATGCTAACAAAAAATAATTAATAATATTTTTAAATGATTGAAGGAGTGAATTATCACTCCTTTTTTTATTTCTTTTTTAGGTTTGTCGACTAATTCATAATAATATTTGATTTTTGAATTAACTTTGCAACATTATGGTACAATATTTCATGGTATTAGGGGTTTTGCTTTTATGCGTTGCTGGAATAGCGGTTAGAGTATTGCTTGTAAAAGACGGTGCTATGCGAGGTACTTGTGCATCGCAAACGCCATTACTTAATAAAGATGGTCAAGCCTGTGGTTTGTGTGGTAGAATGCCAGGTGAAGCATGTGGCGATGAAAGTAAATAAATGCTATAGGATTTTATATCCTTTTTTCTTTAGAAAATAAACCCACTCTTCATACTTTTCTTCACTCAATACTCTTGGAAATTTGTTTTGTGAACCAAATTTACCTTGTTCTTGCATCCAATTAATAAATTCTTCGGAAGGCAATAAATTAATTTTTAAATATTTTAACGCGTGCTTTCTTTCTGTAGCATAATCATCATTACAGTTGATTAAAAACTCATCTAACTTAGCCTCTATAGATTCTATTGAAATATCTGTTTTGTCGCATGCAATGAACCAACGGTGGCCATGCATATTGTTTTCGGTAAAGCCTTTTACGCTGTATTCATTCATTGGCGTTGATAAATAATCGCTCAATTCTGCAATAGCTTGATTCATGTTTTCTACACTTAAATGCTCTCCACATAAACTTAAAAAATGCTTGGTTCTTCCTGTAATTTTTATTTCACATAAATCCAAATTCACAAATTTAATAGTGTCTCCAATTAAGTAACGCCAAGCGCCTGAACATGTTGTTAATAGGATGGCATAATTTTGATTCAGTTCAACTTGGCCAATATTCAAAGCAATAGCATTGGATTTGAGATTGCCATTTTCATCGAAATTATGCTCATTGAATGGTACAAACTCAAAAAACATTCCATTTCTAAAATTCAAACGCATTCCCTCTGCTTCTTTTCTAGCTTGAAAAGCCACAAATCCCTCCGAAGCTAAGTAGGTTTCAAAATACATTATCGGTTTTTCAAATAAGGCATTTAAACTTTTTTTGTAAGGGTCAATCGCAACACCGCCCCAAATATAAAAACTAAAATTGGGCCAAATGTCGTGAATCGTTTTTAAATTGTACTTCGCTATTATTTTTTCAAATAATATTTGAATCCAAGCTGGAACACCTGCTATACCTACAACATCCCATTCAGGTGCTTCTTCTACTATTCGATTGATTTTGTTTTCCCAGCTTTTTTCACTTCTAATGTCGTGTGAGGGTTTTGAAAATCGCTCAAACCAACCTGGTACATTACTCGAAGTAATCCCGCTTAAATCACCTGCGTAGGTTTTCCCATCATTGTTGTAATATAAACTTGTACTCCCACTCATCATTAAATAGTCTTTAGCTAAGTAATCTTTGGGAATATCGGTTTTAATTAAACTTACCATTTGCCTTAATCCAGCTTTGGTAATGCTTTTGATCATGTCCTCAGAAACAGGAATGTATTTACTTGCACCCTCTGAGGTTCCTGAACTTAGTGCAAAATATTCAATTTTACCTGGCCAAGTTATATTCTCTTCGCCATTATAAGCCCTTTGCCACCAATCATGAATGGTTTTGTATTCTGAAATTGGAACGTTTTGTTGAAATTTTCTTAAAGTAAATTTCGATTCAATGACATCGCCAAATTTGTAAGTTTTACCGTATTCTGTTTCTGCCGCTTTTGTTAATAGTTTTTTAAGTGTTTTAGTCTGCTGTTTTAAAGCATTTTTTTGATTCAGACTAAACGGAGAAGCCAATCTTTTTCCAGTATTGAAAATTTGATTTAATATTTTTTTACGATAACTAGTAGAGGGCATTTTATATGCAAATAAAAGTAAAAATTTTTAAAAACCAACGTTGCTGATTTTTAAATGATTAGAGATGAAATTATTTTAGATCAAAATCTACAAAAACTTCTTCACTTGTTGGGTGCGATTGACAGGTTAAAATATATCCTTTTTCAACTTCATCATCTTCCAATGAAAAATTTAAATCCATATCAACAGTCCCTTTTGTTACTTTAGCTCTGCAAGTACAACAAACCCCACCTTTACAAGCAAATGGTAAATCTGCACCAGTTTTTAATGCCGCATCTAATATGGTTTCTCCATCGTATGCCAAATCAAGTTGGTATGTTATGCCATCTATTTTTACAGATACTTTTGAAGTGTTTTCGCTACTTACACTTGTTGTAGCGCTTGTTGTTGTTGAAGCTGAAGTATTTGAGGATGATGATGTAAATAATTCGAAATGAATTTTTTTAGAATCAACCCCTTTGTTTGTTAAGTCGTTTTTTACAGATAAAATCATAGATTCTGGTCCACAAAGGAAATATTCATCTGTTTGTTGGATATTGATTAATTGTTTGTTGCAAAACTCTCCACATTTATCAGCATCTATTCTTCCATTTAATAAAGGAACATCTACCGCTTCTCTGCTCAATACATGAAAAATAGTAATACGTTCAGGGTACTTGTTTTTTAAAGCTTCAATGTCTTCTAAAAACATAATAGAACCTGTGCTTTTATTGCCGTAAATTAAAGTGAATTTGCTGTTTAATTCAGTGGCAAGTGTGGTTTTTATAATGCTTAGAATGGGCGTAATACCACTTCCTGCTGCAAATCCAACATAATTTTTTGATTGCGCTGGATTTAAATCTGTGTAAAAATTACCCATCGGTGTCATTACATCAATGGATTGTCCCGCTTTTAACTCGCGATTGGCATAAGTAGAGAATTTACCTCCCGGTACTTCTTTTATTCCTACTCTTAATTCTCCATCTAACGGACTGCTGCAAACAGAATAAGATCTTCTTATTTCTTCGCCATTAATTGAAGTTCTAAATGTAATGTATTGACCTTGAATATATTGGTAATCTATTTTTAAGCTTTCAGGAACTCTTAATGAGATTGAAACTGAATCGTTTGTTTCTTTTTTTATTTCTTTTATTTCTAAAGAATGGAATTTAGGGGATGACATAATGTAAAGTGTGGCAAATTTAATGTTTATTCGTAAAATTTCATAGAAGTATGTTTGTGTCTCTCTATGCTTGGGTTGTTTCTTGTGGTTTCAAAGCTTTTTTGTAGGTTTCTAAACATCGGTTTCTGGCAAATGTGTGTTCTACAATGGGTTGTGGGTATTTATT
>JBILJV010000013.1:0-45085 GCA_044377005.1 Bacteroidia bacterium | reverse complement strand
TGTAACAGAAGCACCACAAAAATGAATCAAACTCCATAATAAAACTTGAACCAAAGCTGGATGTCCATCTACAACAACACCTTTGTTTATTAATTCATTGAATGACTGAAATCGGCAGCGGTAAAGCGCACTGAGCTCATCGTGACTAATAGCAATATTTGAAAAATTATAAAACAATAAACACGCTTGTATAAGCAATAACAAGGTTAAAGCAATTGATTGTGGCTTTAAAAAATCAAGTTGCCATTGTTTCATACTTGCAAATAAAAAACAAATGCTTTTCCAAACCTAACTATCTTTGTATTTTTGTTGAAAGAATATGCAAGATATTATAGATGATTTTAGAAATCCCAATGAAATTAGAAAAAATGATATTTTTTTTAACACACTTTTATGGATTTTTGTTACGGTTTTAGTAATCGGTATTATTTTCAAAATACTACATTGGCCTGGAGCTGACATCATGATTTTTGGAAGTGTTTATATGCTTTCTGGATTTTTAATAGCTTTGCTAATTCGTCGAAAAAACAAATGGCTATTCAAGGGATTTTTATTCGCATTAATTCTTTTGGTTCATGTTTTTTTAATCAATCAATGGTATTCGTTTTCAAGTTTAAAGTTGGCAGAAATGGCGCTCACCTTTTTTATTATTTCATTCCTTCTAGGATTAGCTATTTTAAAGAAATAATAGAGGATTTTTAATCCTATTTAATCCTATCTTTGCACCTCTTTTTTAAATGAAAGTCAGGGAACTTGTAGAGGCTTTCGGGCAACATGAACAAATTATTGAGTTTTTGGAACAACGCAAAAACAACGGGCTTTCTATTGCCAGTTTCGAAGGGTTGTCAGGGTCTTCTTTAGCGGTTGTTCTTGCTTCTATTTTTCACCAAACTCAACAAAATATGCTTGTTCTGGTTCCCGAAACCGAAGAAGCTGAGTTTTTAAGAAGTGATTTAGAGCATTTAATTTCCGAAAATGATGTGTTGCTTTTGCCCGATAGTTTTAAAAAGCCGTTCGATTTTGAAGAGTTAAATACGGAACAAATTCAGCGCCGAACTGAAGTAATATCCAAATTGCAACATGCTTTACATCCCTATATTGTAGTTGCAACACCTGAAAGTATTTCCGAAAAAGTAATCAGCACTGCACAACTTAAATCCAACTCGTTTGAAGTTAAGTTAGGCGACCTTTTGGACTTGGAATTTCTGTCAGACTTTTTGGATGAAAATGAGTTTGAAAGAGAAGATTTTGTGTGTGAACCCGGACAATATGCCATTAGAGGTGGAATTGTAGATATTTATAGTTTTAGCAACGATTTGCCATACAGAATTGTATTAGATGGCGACCAAATTGAAAGCATCAGAACCTTTGATTTGGAAACACAATTGTCTATTTCCAATATTGCCTTTTTAACCATTGTCCCCAATATCCAAAGTAGCAGTATAGCAGGTGAAAAAATATCTATTTTCAAGTATTTTACTGAAGAAACCATTTGTATACTCAAACACTTTGATGACCAATTCCAATACCTTCAGAAACAATGGGAATCTATGCTTTCGGAAAATATTAGGCCCGAAAACTATCTCATTACGCCCAATGAAATAAAAGCCAATATTACGCAAATAAAAACCATTGTAGAAGTGGGTGCAATGCGGAGTTTTAAAACAAAAAAATCTTTTAAATTTAATACCTCTCCGCAACCTTTATTTCAAAAAAACATTGAAATGCTACTCACTCATTTACAAGGAAATGAGCTTAAAAATATAAAAAACCTAGTATTTAGTGAAACAGGCAAACAGATTGACCGTTTGCTAACCATTATCGAAGACCGCCAAAAACAAATCAATATTGTACCCATTTATCATGGTTTGGCCGAAGGATTTTTGGAACAAGATTTAAAATTAGCGTGTTACACCGAACACCAATTGTTTGAACGTTACTACCGTTTTAAAACCCAAAAAAGAGGTTATTCCAAAAGCACAGCAATGACTCTTAAGGAACTTAGTGAGTTGCAAGTGGGAGATTATGTAACGCATATAGACCATGGGGTTGGTAAGTTTATGGGTTTGCAGAAAACTCAAATGAATGGGGTATTGCAAGAAGCTGTAAAAATATCATACCGAGATGGCGATTTGTTGTTTATTAATGTCAACTCGTTACACAAAATATCCAAATTTACAGGCAAAGATGGAACACAACCAAGTTTGCATAAATTAGGAAGTGGGGTTTGGGAAAAGCAAAAAGCAAGTACCAAAAAGAAAGTTAAAGACATTGCGAGGGAATTAATAGCTTTGTATGCCAAAAGACGGGCTCAACCAGGATATGCATTTGCCCCCGACTCATACTTGCAAGTGGAATTAGAGGCCTCCTTTTTATACGAAGACACGCCCGACCAAGCTCGGGCAACCGAAGAAATAAAACGCGATATGGAAACCACTAAACCCATGGATAGATTGCTATGTGGTGATGTGGGTTTTGGAAAAACGGAAGTCGCCATTCGTGCGGCCTTTAAATCTGTAGCAGATAGCAAACAAGTGGCGGTATTGGTACCAACTACTATTTTGGCACATCAACACTACAGAACATTCAAAGAACGATTGAAAGGATTGCCTGTCAATGTTGATTATATCAACCGATTTAAAACCGCAGGGGAACAAAAGAAAACCATACAAAAAGTAAAAGATGGTCAAGTTGATATTTTAATTGGAACCCACAGAATAGTGGGTAAAGATCTTAAATTTAAAGACTTAGGACTATTAATAATAGACGAAGAACAAAAATTTGGAGTAGGTGTTAAAGATAAATTAAAAGAAATAAGGGCCAATGTAGATACGCTAACACTAACTGCAACTCCCATTCCAAGAACGCTTCATTTTTCATTGATGGGAGCCAGAGATTTATCGGTTATTAATACGCCACCGCCCAACCGTTTTCCTATCAAAACCGAGTTACACACCTTTGACAAAGAGCTGATTAGAAAAGCGATTAAATACGAAATTAGTAGAGGTGGACAGGTTTATTTTGTTCACAACAGGGTTAAGGATATTTATGAATACCAACACATGATAGAACAATTGGTTCCAGGTGTTCGTGTTGCTATTGCACATGGACAAATGGATGGTTCTGAGTTGGAAGATGTAATGCTCCGATTTATGGAAGGTGATGAGGATGTATTAATCGCCACCACAATCATTGAAGCCGGTTTGGATATTACCAACTGTAATACCATCATTATAAATCAAGCGCACATGTTTGGACTAAGCGACTTGCATCAAATGAGGGGTAGGGTAGGTAGAAGCAATAAAAAAGCGTATTGTTATTTGTTGTCACCACCATTAAACACGCTTACCTCGGATGCTAAAAAACGTTTGAGTACTATCGAAGAATACAGTGATTTAGGAGGCGGTTTTCATGTGGCCATGCGCGACTTAGACATACGTGGGGCAGGTAATTTATTGGGTGGCGAACAAAGCGGCTTTATAAGTGACATTGGGTTTGATACCTACCACAAAATATTAGATGAAGCCATCCGTGAATTAAAACACGATGAGTTTAGCGATTTGTTTAAAGATCAAATAGAAAGTATAAGCAGTAGAGACTGTCAGGTTGATACGGATTTTGATATGTTAATTCCCGATACTTACATTCGCAATATGGCAGAAAGACTGAGTTTATACACAGAACTGAGTAAAATCGAAAATGAAGATATACTCTCTAAGTTCTCGGATATGTTGATAGACAGGTTTGGAAGATATCCTCATGAAGTGGGCGTATTATTGGCGTCTATTAGGGTAAAATGGATTGGAAAATCAATGGGATTTGAAAAGATTGTGTTAGAAAAGCAAAACATGAAAATTTATTTTCCGGCAGATGAGAAAGCTGCTTTTTACGACAGCCCTGCGTTTTCTAAAATACTACAATACATAGCAACACAACCCAATAAATTTGAGATGAAACAAACAAGTAAAACCATTATTTTAATGGTAAAAAGCATCAAAAACATCCGAGAAGCTACCGAATTTATGGAAGAATTAAGTGGTTTGTATGTGTAGTGGTTTGTAATTTCCTTTTTCTAAAAATTGCCAATTTGAATGGGTTCAAATTCAAAACTATTACCCATGTAATTTCAAAGTAGATATTTCTTAATCTAATTTTAATTAGAAACTTTAGTTAACGCAGGACTTCTAAACCAAAAGAGAAATAATAGATAAGTTTGCATTAGGATTGAAATAGCAAAAGACAAAAATGTAAATTCAAGGAACAATTGGCCCCTACATATTTCTTCTGTATTGACCACCTACTTCAAACAAAGCATTAGTGATTTGTCCAAGTGAACATACTTTACAAGCGTTCATTAAAGCTTCAAATAAATTGCCATTTTGTATAGCTACTTCTTGTAAATGTCTCAGTTCCTTTTGCGACTGTTCGTAAGAACGTTCTTGAAGCAATTTTAACATATTAATTTGGTATTTTTTCTCCTCTTCTGTAGCTCTAATAACCTCTTTTGGTAAAACAGTAGGAGACCCTTTACTGCTCAAAAAAGTATTCACACCAATAATTGGAAATTCGCCAGTGTGTTTCAGAGTTTCATAATACAAACTTTCATCTTGGATTTTACTTCTTTGGTACATGGTTTCCATAGCACCCAAAACACCACCACGCTCAGTGATTCTGTCAAATTCTTGCATCACCGCTTCCTCTACCAAGTCTGTCAACTCCTCAATGATAAACGAACCTTGAATAGGATTTTCATTTTTTGAAAGACCTAACTCACGGTTAATAATCAACTGAATGGCCATGGCACGTCTTACTGACTCTTCGGTTGGTGTCGTTATAGCCTCGTCGTAAGCATTGGTGTGAAGGCTGTTACAGTTATCATAAATAGCATATAAAGCTTGTAACGTTGTACGAATGTCATTAAAGTCAATCTCCTGTGCGTGTAAACTTCTTCCACTCGTTTGAATGTGGTATTTCAACATCTGACTGCGCTCGTTTGCACCGTATTTTATCTTCATGGCTTTTGCCCATATTTTACGAGCTACTCTTCCTATAACTGCATATTCTGGGTCTATACCATTGCTGAAAAAGAATGATAAGTTAGGCCCAAATTCATTGATATCCATGCCTCTACTAAGGTAGTATTCTACATAAGTAAAACCATTGGCCAATGTAAATGCCAATTGAGTAATTGGGTTGGCTCCGGCTTCAGCAATATGATAACCACTTATAGAGACTGAATAAAAGTTTCTTACCTTGTTTTTAATGAAATAATCTTGAACATCTCCCATTAATCTCAAGGCGAATTCTGTAGAGAAAATACAGGTATTTTGTGCTTGATCTTCTTTCAAAATATCCGCTTGAACGGTTCCTCTAACTTGCGATAAGGTGTATTTTTTTATTTCTTCGTATGTTTCACTTGGAAGAACTTGGTCGCCTGTTACCCCTAAAAGCATCAAACCTAATCCGTCATTTCCCTCAGGCAAAGGTCCTTGGTAGTTTGGCACTTCCTGACCTTTTGCTTTGTATATTTCAGCAATTTTTTGCTTGACACTTACTTCCAAACCATTTTGTTTGATGTATTTTTCACATTGTTGGTCGATAGCAGCATTCATAAAAAAACCAAGTAACATAGGTGCAGGTCCATTAATAGTCATGGAAACCGATGTTTTAGGGTCGGCCAAATCGAAACCACTGTATAGTTTTTTGGCATCGTCAAGGCAACAAATACTTACGCCAGAGTTGCCGATTTTACCGTAAATGTCAGGTCTTACATGAGGGTCGTTTCCGTATAAAGTAACACTGTCAAAAGCGGTTGACAATCTTTTGGCAGGCATTCCCAAACTTACATAGTGGAAACGGCGATTGGTACGTTCAGGTCCACCCTCTCCCGCAAACATCCTTGTTGGGTCTTCCCCTTCACGTTTAAACGGGTAAATACCGGCAGTGTATGGAAATTCGCCCGGAACATTCTCCTGTAATTGCCAACGCAAACGATCACCCCAAGCCTTAAATTTAGGCATGGCAACTTTGGGTATTTGTGTATGACTTAAACTTTCGGAATGCGTTTGTATGCGAATTTCTTTGTCTCTAACTTTAAAGATATAAGCTTCGTCTTTGTATTTGTTTGCTAAGGTATCCCAGTTGTTAATTAAGTCGTGATTTTCAGGACTAATTTGTCTTTCAAGCTTTAAGATTGCTTGTTCAATTGCTGATACTAAGTTTGGTTCTGTTGAGGCCATAATGGTTCAGCAAAATTAAGCATTTTGATGAAATAATTAAAATTACCATTTTAACAATAAAGATTTACAAAAAAATATAAAAAATTCAATCTTTTCCATAGTATTTAAAAAAAAGTCACCTAATCCGGTTGCTAATTCTAAAATTCTTTTAACCATTTCTCTTTCTGTGTCTTACAATAAATGCAATAGATTTGTTAAAAATATATTAAATTCGCACAATATTATGGCATATCGTTGGACAGCTTTCCCAAAATTGAATGATAAAAAAATTGAATTGCTATCCCAAGCCATCAATGTTTCAAAACCTATTGCTACGCTACTTATACAGCGAGGTATTGACACTTACGACGAAGCCAAAAAATTCTTTAATCCTCAATTAACCGACCTGTACGACCCTTTCTTGATGAAAGAAATGGATTTGGCTATTGAAAGAATTAACTTGGCATTGGCCTACAAAGAAAGAATAATGGTTTACGGTGACTATGATGTGGATGGAACCACTTCTGTTGCTACTGTTTTCTCTTATTTTAGCAAGTTTACAGACAATATAGAATACTACATTCCCGATAGATACAAGGAAGGTTACGGTGTTTCCAAAATCGGGATTGACTATGCCGCAGAAACAGGGGTTAAACTCATTATTGCGCTCGACTGTGGAACCCGTTCTATCGAACTTATCGATTATGCCAAATCCTTAGGCATTGATTTTATCGTGTGCGACCACCATTTACCCGGTGATGAATTGCCTAAGGCGGTTGCACTCCTTAATCCTAAACGTGCAGATTGCCCTTATCCTTACAAGGAATTGTCGGGTTGTGGTATCGGTTTTAAACTCATTCAAGCCTTTGCCCAAGCCAATGACTACTCTTTTGATGAGGTTTGTAAATACTTGGATTTAGTGGCTGTTAGTACTTGTAGCGATATTGTTGAAATTAAAGACGAAAACAGAGTGTTTGTTTTCCATGGTCTTAAAAAAATAAACGAAGATCCTTGCATAGGATTGCAAGCCTTACTCCAAAGTTACCAAATTAAAAAAGAATACGAAGTGTCGGATATTGTGTTTGGTATTGGTCCCAAAATTAATGCAGCAGGAAGAATTGCAGATGCTAAATCATCAGTTAAACTTTTAATTGAAGAAGATTTTCATCAAGCCCTTTTACATGCCAAAACCTTAGTTGATAACAATACTGAACGCAAGGATATTGACAATGATATCACCAAAGAAGCACAGGAAATACTAGAGAAAAGTGTTGAATTAAGGGCCAAAAAATCGACTGTTTTATATAGTGAAAATTGGCACAAAGGCGTAATAGGTATCGTCGCTTCTAGGTTGATAGAAACGTATTACAAACCAACCATCATTTTTAGCGAAGTGAATGGCATGTTAACCGGCTCTGCCAGAAGTGTCAAAGATTTCGATGTTCACGAGGCTATCGGTGCTTGTGGCGATTTGGTCATTCAGTATGGAGGACACAAATATGCGGCGGGACTAACCATTAAAAAAGAATCCTTTGTGGCATTTGCGGAGCGTTTTGAGGAAATAGTAAACAACAACACTACTGAGCATTTGTTAACACCTGAAATTGTTTATGACTTGGAAATTGATTTTAAAGACATAAACATGAATTTCTTTACTGTTTTAGACCGATTTAAACCTCACGGTCCTGGCAATATGACCCCTGTGTTTAGAACCAATCATATCAAAGATGCTGGAAGTAGAATTGTTAAAGACAAGCATCTGAAATTAGGTGCTTATCAATCAGGTGTAAAAATGGATGGAATTGGTTTTAACTTAAGTCAGGTATACGATTACATTGAAGAAGGTAATCCATTTGATGCGTGCTATTCTATTGAAATGAATGAGTATAAGGGATTTCGTAACTTACAACTAAAAATTAAGGATATCAGAGCCTCTGAATTGTTATAAATTATAGACATATTAAACAATGATATTAAAAGCAAACAATCTTGTTAAACAATACAAACAAAAACGCGTTGTAAATGATGTTTCTATTGATGTAAAACAAGGAGAAATAGTGGGATTACTTGGTCCAAATGGGGCCGGTAAAACCACTACTTTTTATATGACGGTAGGACTAGTAAAACCTGATGCTGGACAAATATTTTTAGATGATGAGGAAATTACCCATTTGCCCATGTACAAACGTGCTCAAA
Organism: Bacteroidia bacterium; assembly: GCA_044377005.1. Taxonomy (GTDB): domain Bacteria; phylum Bacteroidota; class Bacteroidia; order NS11-12g; family UBA955; genus JABMMZ01. Next base: position 36,671 of record JBILJV010000013.1, on the reverse strand, counting down.
AAGGTGTAGGATATTTGCCTCAAGAAGCATCTGTATACAGAGATTTAACTGTTGAAGATAATATTAAAGCAGTTCTTGAACTGACCAAATTGAGTAAAAAAGAACAACATGACAAGTTGGAAAGTTTATTAGAAGAATTTAGTTTAAATAGAGTTCGCAATAATTATGGTAAAGTATTGAGTGGTGGAGAAAGAAGAAGAACAGAAATAGCAAGAGCACTGGCAACAGATCCAAAATTCATTTTGTTAGACGAACCCTTTGCAGGGGTCGATCCCATTGCTGTTGAAGATATTCAAGGGATTGTTTACAAATTAAAAAACAGAAATATAGGAATACTAATTACCGACCACAATGTGCAAGAAACGCTAAGTATTACGGACAGAGCTTATCTTTTGTTTGAAGGTAAATTGCTAAAACAAGGTACCGCCGAAGAGTTGGCAGAGGATGAAATGGTAAGAAAAGTATATTTGGGCAAAAATTTTGTGCTTAGACGTGCAGAAGTAACACAAGGAAATAACGCAGAAAAGTGAAATATTTATTAGTTGGTTTAGGGAACTTAGGTCCACAATACGATAACACTCGACACAATATTGGTTTTAATGTTATGGATATTTTGGCCAAAGATTTACAAATAGAATTTAGTTTACAAAAACTAGCCATAGTTGGTGAGGGTCGTTTAAAAAATAAGGAAGTTGTGCTAATAAAACCTACAACTTTCATGAACTTAAGTGGAAAAGCAGTGCAATATTATATGCAACATTATAAAATTTCACTCGAAAATATTTTGGTAGTGACTGATGATTTGGCCTTAGAGGTTGGAACTATTCGTCTTCGTCCCAAAGGGAGTCATGGTGGTCATAATGGGTTAAGAAATATTGAAGAAGTGCTACAAACTCAACAATATCCTCGATTGCGTTTTGGAATTGGAAATCAGTTTGACAAACACAGACAAGTAGACTTTGTTTTAGGGAAATGGAAAGACACCGAACTCCCTTTAGTAGTAGAAAAAGCAGCACAATCTGTTTTGGCTATTAAATCTTTTGTTTTGGAAGGTTTAGGAACTGCAATGACCAAGTACAATGGATAATAGTTATCAATTAGATTTTAGTGTTCGCGATTACGAACTTGACTTGCAAGGCATTGTGAATAATGCGGTTTATTTGAATTATTTAGAACACTCTAGACATGAATTTTTGAAGTCAAAAGGACTCGATTTTAATGAATTACACTTGCAAGGGTATGATGCCGTAGTAGTTAGAAGCGAAGTGGATTATAAAAAATCATTGAGAAGTGGCGATGAATTTACCGTAGAAACTTATGTAAGTAGAGAAGGTCGACTTAGAATTATTTTTCATCAAACCATTCGCAAAAAATCAGACCAATCTGTAGTTATTAAGGCCCAAATATTTGCCGCTTGTATTTATAACAATCGTCCTATAGAACCTTTGTTAATATTGGAAAAATTGGGTTTATTGGCTTAAAAGCTTTTCCAACCTTGAGCGCTTAGTTTGTGCTTGATATTAGATTTACTAATCATGTGAATGCCCTCTTGATGAGCCACTGCATGTCCAATAATGCTGATTTCCATTGTGCCTTTTATTTTTTCGTAATCGGTTTGCGAAATGGTAAAGAGTAATTCATAATCTTCGCCACCATTCAACATCGCTACAGTTGGGTCTAATCCGAAATCAATAGCTCTTTGGTAGGCGATAGGGTCTATAGGAAGTTTGTCTTCGTATAGCGTAAACCCAACTTGACTGGCTTCGGATAGATGATGCATTTCAGAAGCTAAGCCATCGCTGATATCAATCATGGCGGTTGGTTGAATTTTTAGTTGTTCCAAAAGGGCAACAATATCTATACGTGCTTCAGGCTTTAATTGACGTTGAATGATGTAATCATTGCCTTCCAAATCAGGTTGAAAATCAGGCTTTTCAAGATAAATTCTTTTTTCACGTTCAAGGACATGTAAGCCCAAATAAGCAGCACCCAAATCGCCTGAAACAACCAATAAATCGCCTTCTTTTACCCCATTTCTGTAGGCAATTTTCGATTTGGAAACTTGTCCAAACACAGTAATATTAACGACCAATCCTTTTGATATAGAAGTCGTATCGCCACCCACCAAATCAATTTGATAAGCCTCGCAAGCTGCCATTAATCCAATATATAATTCTTCAATGGCTTCCAATGAAAACTTACTACTCATGGCAATACTTACCACAATGTGAGTCGCTTTACCGTTCATAGCAGCAATATCGCTGACATTGGCAACCACTGCTTTGTATCCCAAATGTTTCAGAGGCGTGTACATTAAGTCAAAATGGGAACCCTCTACCAACATATCCGTAGAAATTAGTTGATATGAATCTCCTAGGTCAATAACAGCAGCATCGTCACCAACCCCTTTTACAGTGGAATGGTGGTGGATTTTAATGTCTTTTGTTAAATGTTTTATTAAACCAAATTCACCTAATTGATTCAGTTCTGTTCGCCCTTTATTTTCAAACATAAGAAGGTGCAAAGTTAAGGCTTATTCATGTAAATAAAATAAACTAAGCAGTGATTCAAAAAATTAATAGAATTAAAACATAATAAAATGCTATTTTTTTATGAAATTCGCGCCACATAATTAACCATGAAGAAAATTCTAAATTTCTATATATTATATCGTTTGCAAGTTGTTGCCTTAATAATAGTTTTGGGCGTAGTTTCACATATTTGGGGTGACCCTATTTTGGCTTGGATTCTTTACTTTTTAGCATTATTGTCTTTAGCATTGCATTTTACTATCGGTACCATGCGTTTAGTTAAAGACGCTGTTGAAGAGGGGAATGTGGACGATGCATTGATGTATATCAAAAAAATTAAGTATCCTAAATTACTTATAAAACCAATTCGTTCGGCTTATTACATGTTGCAAAGTACTTTAAATATGGCAGGTAATGATTTGCAAAGTGCTGAAGACAATATCAGAAAAAGTCTGAGTACGAAGTCTAGTTTAACAGGCGATATGAAAGGTACTAATTTAATGCAATTAGGATTCATTCAGTTGCGCCAAGGTAAAACCAAAGAAGCTAGATTAACCTTAGTACAAGCAGTAAAAGCCGGCATTCCAGACAAAGAAGGATTAGCAAGTGTGTATTTGCAATTGTGTTCATTGGAAATCCAACGTTACCAAAACAAAGCTGGTAAAGAGTATTTCAGAAAAGCCAAAGCACTAAACCCTAAAGGCAAAGAAGTGGTAGAACAAATCAAGTTGATGGAAAAAAATATCGCTAGGATTCCGGGGTAGTTTAAGCAAACTACATCAAGTTAAAAAAACAATCATTTCCAAGCCAAGACAAAAAACGTCACAAAAAAAAAGCCCTGAATATTATTTCAGGGCTTTTTTTGTATATAATCTTAAAAGGTTATTTAACTTCTTCAAAACTTACATCTTCAACATCGTTTGATTGCGAGTTGTCGTTGTTTGGTGTTTCGTTTTGAGGAGCTCCTTGTTGACCTTCTTGCTGAGCAGCATACAAATCTTGACTTGCAGCTTCCCAAGCTTTGTTTAGAGCTTCTGATGCACTGTCACATGAAGCCACATCTCTGCTTTCATAAGCGGTTTTTAATTGAACTAAAGCGTCTTCTATTGCTTGTTTTTTATCAGCAGGAAGTTTGTCGCCATAATCTTTGATGTTTTTTTCTGAAGTAAAGATTAATGTATCAGCAGCATTTAGTTTTTCAACTTCTTCTTTTGCTTTTTGGTCAGCTTCTGCATTTGCCTCTGCTTCTTTTTTCATTTTCTCTATTTCTTCCTTGCTCAACCCAGATGAACTTTCAATTCTGATTTTTTGTTCTTTGCCAGTTCCTTTGTCTTTAGCACTTACATTTAAGATACCGTTAGCATCTATATCGAAAGTTACTTCAATTTGAGGAACACCTCTTGGTGCAGGTGGAATTCCGTCTAAATTAAACATACCAATGGTACGGTTGTCTTTTGCCATAGGACGCTCACCTTGTAATACGTGCATTTGTACACTTGGTTGATTGTCACTTGCAGTACTGAATGTTTCACTCTTTTTGGTTGGAATAGTAGTATTTGACTCAATTAATTTTGTCATTACACCACCATAAGTTTCAATACCTAAGCTTAAAGGTGTTACATCTAGCAACAATACATCTTTTACTTCACCAGTTAATACACCACCTTGAATAGCTGCACCTAAAGCAACAACTTCGTCTGGATTTACACCTTTTGATGGGGTTTTACCAAAGAATTTTTCTACAGCCGCTTGAACCGCAGGAATACGTGTGCTACCACCAACTAATATTACTTCTTGAATATCATTAACTGTTAATCCAGCATTTTTAAGGGCCGATTTACATGGAGCAATTGTTCTTTGAACTAAATCATCAACCAATTGTTCGAATTTTGCTTTAGACAATGATCTAACCAAGTGTTTTGGAATACCATCTACCGGCATAATGTATGGCAAGTTAATTTCAGTTGAAGTGGTACTTGACAATTCAATTTTAGCTTTTTCAGCCGATTCTTTCAAACGTTGCAAAGCCATTGGATCTTTGCTTATGTCTAAGCCTCCGTTTTCATCTTTAAACTCTTGAACTAACCAATCAATAATTTTTTGGTCAAAATCATCACCACCTAAGTGAGTGTCACCATCTGTCGCTTTTACTTCAAACACGCCATCACCTAATTCCAATACTGATACGTCATGTGTTCCTCCACCGCAGTCAAAAACCACAATTTTCATTTCAGCATTTTTCTTATCTAATCCGTATGCCAATGCGGCAGCGGTTGGTTCGTTGATAATACGTCTAACTGTTAAACCTGCAATTTCACCAGCTTCTTTAGTTGCCTGACGTTGCGCATCATTGAAATAGGCAGGAACTGTAATAACAGCCTCTTTTACTTCAGTACCTAAGTAGTCTTCTGCAGTTTTTTTCATTTTTTGCAAAATCATAGCACTAATTTCTTGAGGAGTGTAAAGTCTGTCATCTATTTTCACACGTGGAGTATTATTGTCGCCTTTTACAACCTCGTATGGAACTCTACCTGTTTCTGCTACAACTTGGTCGAAGTTGTTACCCATAAAACGTTTGATAGAGAATATAGTGTTACGTGGATTGGTAATGGCCTGACGTTTTGCAGGGTCACCAATTTTGCGCTCACCATCTTTCATAAATCCTACTACTGAAGGGGTAGTGCGTTTTCCTTCACTGTTGGCTATTACAACAGGTTCGTTTCCTTCCATTACGGAAACACAACTGTTTGTGGTTCCTAAGTCAATTCCAATTATTTTACTCATAAAAATTATTTTTTTCGTCTTTTTATAAAGTGTTTGTTTCAAATAAAATGCCACTTCCCTTTCTATGACAAAAGTTCAATTCTTACACAATAGTCACTTCTGTTCTGTCACAAAAAGTGTCAAAAAGTCCTTTAATTGAAGAATAAAAGTGGTTTTTCTATGCCTTATCTTACAAATCCAAGCTGTTTGTAATCGGTACTATTTGCAACCAAAGCTCGGGTAGTACTAGACAAAGTAATTCGATCTAAAAAGATTGAATACCTTGATGCAAAGATACCTATGCCATTTTGAATATTGGTGTATTCAGCTTGTTTTTGAACAATTCCTATTGAAGGAGTAGATGATTGTATATAATTGTCTATTTCGATATTACCACCAACTATTTCCATGCTGCATTGTAAAAATTCTCTGTATACACTGGCATCTACTTTAATGTCATTAAGTAAAACATTGTAAAAGCTAATACCTGGAATGATTGAGGTAATCTGCTCATTGCCTTTGTCTCCTGTGGTTCGGTATGATCTCAATATTTTCCATTTAATGGTTTTAAAAACTTTTATATTGGTGTCCGCTTTATTTACCTCTACATAGTTGATATTGAAAAAGGCATCGAATACTTTGCCATTCAAGGGAGATAAAAATCTCAATTGAACATTGGCATTGGTGGGAAAGTTAATAGTCCTAGGAATTAATGGATTTGGAGAAATAGGTGATTGTATAAAAAAATCTCTGACAATGTTGGTTGTTGCGCTTATTTTTTTCTTAGAAATTGGTAATTCAATCTCAATTCTGTAACTGTAATTCTGATTCTGGTTAAATGGGTTTCTTGAATAAATACGTTCATTGGTCGCATACAAATAATTGGGAGCATTGGCAAAAAAACCACTGTCTTTGGGTAAATTACTCACTTTGTATAATGGGATTCTTCGGCCGGTTTCTTGCTCAATGATGAAAGGGGCTAGTGTGTCAAAATACAATGAATCTGCAATTCTGGCTACATCAGAAGCTTTGGAATTGGGATTGGTAAATACTTTATTAATTTTGATGTATTGTGTCACTTGTGAAGGATCTAAAATACCATAAACAGAAGCATTTTCTTCATAATCTGATAAAACATCCAATTCATTATCACAACTGTTAAAGAGCAGAATAGCAGTGATAAGGAACAAAAAATTAAAACACACTTTCTTTGTCATAAATAATATTAACTTTGCTTTTTAAAATTAAGCAAGTGCAAAGATGAAGAAATTATTTCTATTTTTAATTTATTTGTGGTGTTTTTCTGCATTTGGGCAAGAAGTTAACAAGGAGTTCAAAAAGACTGTTTTCAATGAACAATTTGATAATACCGATAAATGGAATACAACTTTTAATACTGACAACTTATTTTTAGGTCAAAATGGTTATTATGAATTATTTAGACGCTCTAAAAAATCAGGATATTACCTTTTGCCTTCAACTACAGATATATACAGTTCATTTCAGTTGGAATGTAATGTCATGTTTGGTCAACATAATAATAAAAAACAAAGTGCAGGGGTGCTCATGATGGCGTCTTCTGAGAGTAGCGGTGGTATTTTGGTTGAGATAAATCAAAAAAGAGAATACAGGATTTTAAGGTTAAACAAAGACAAGCAAGTTGCGATTCATTCTTCTGGTAGTTCTTGGGTTAAGTTACCATCAGTTATTACCAAATCCGAAAATACTATCGTGATTAAAACTTACAATAAGGTTTACGATTTGTATATCAACTCTGTTTTTGTAACCACATTTACAGACATTGAACTTAACAAAGGAAAAGTAGGGCTTTACATTGGTCCTGATAGTAAAGCAAAGTTTGATTTATTAAAACTATATCTCGAAGAAAAGGTAGAGTTAAAAGATTTAGAAACCAATACAAGCAAAGAAGAAGAACAGGCATTTACTCAAATTATTATTAAGTTGAAAGACCAAATAATAAGAAAGGATAAAGAAATAGACGAATTAAAAACTAAGCTTAAACTTAATAATAACCAAGCTTCAAATAGGCAAAATGATACTGGTGTGTTGAATTCTCGTAATAGACTACAATTTCGTGTAACTGAATTGGAGGACGAGATTGATGAAATGAGTTTTAAATTAACTCAACTAAAGGAAGAAAATGACCGTTTAAAGGATTTTAAACAAGGCGTTGAAAAAGGGGACGAGAATGGCGATATTATTATAAACTTAACCAATATGGTTAGCAATCAGAAAAAAACCATAGATGTGCTTACTTCGCAAAATGCGATATTGAATCAAGAAAATAACAGTTTGTTTATAGAGTTAAAGGATATTACAAAGACGCTTGATAAAACAACCAATCAATTAACGACAGAGAAAGAAAAAAACAGTCTGTTGAAACAAGAATTGGACAGTATGAAGCGATTGAATTTAAAATTGCAAGATTCAATAAATCAAAAAAATCAGTCAGAAAATACACCCAATCAAGAGCCCAAAAAGCCATTAACCGAGGAAGAAATTCTAAAGCAAATGATAGAAAAGGAACGTGAGGAACGACGCAAAAAGTTAGAAGAAGAAAAACAAAAAGAAGAACAAGGGCAAGGACAAAATGAAGAATAAATGATATTGGTAAGTTCCATATTGTTAAAGATTTTTTCATTGAACGACTCCCGGGTAAATGCCATGGCATTATGGCCCATAATCATTATAAAGACCCAACAATTGCGTACTAATAAAGCATTGATTAATCACGAAAAAATTCACCATCGGCAACAGTTGGAATTATTAATACTTCCTTATCACATTTGGTATTTTACAGAGTATGCATTGGGTTTAATAAAACACAGATTCAATCACGATTTGGCATACCGTTCCATCAGTTTTGAGAAAGAAGCATACGCCAATCAGGGGCAATTAGATTTTCTAAAAAAGCGACCATTTTTAAACCATCTTAAATTTTTCAAATGATTCAAGTCAATAAAGTTAAAACAAAATCAGAGATTGATACCATATTTAAAATCCGAAATCAGGTTTTTGTGATAGAACAAATGGTAGATGCCGCAGAAGAGTATGACGACGACGATGAAAAATGTACCCATTTTATTGCGTATAATAATGGTGTCGCCTGTGGAACAGCAAGATGGCGTTTTAAGGACAAAGGGATTATCAAATTAGAGCGTTTTGCGGTTTTAAAAGAATACAGAAACACTGGCGTAGGAGCAGCATTGGTAAAAGCCGTTTTGAACGACTTGCCTTATGCCAATAAAATAATGCTACACGCCCAACTCCATGCCGTTCCTTTTTACGAAAAAATGGGCTTCAAAAGTTACGGTCCACAGTTTGAAGAAGCTGGCATACAGCATTTTGCGATGAGTATTTAGTGATTGATGAGTGGTTGTTTTTAGTAACGCCATGCAGCATCATATTTATATTAAAGTGAAACGCCATATAGCGATAAGACTTTCCCAAATATCCGGAAGTTACGTTATTAGATTTTAATGTAAGTCTTTGGCTATCGGAGACATTTTTAAAGAAAATAAAGAAAAAACTAAGCATCCTAAACTGCGATTTACAGATTTCGAATAAAATAGAAACAAAAAATACAAAAAAGATTTATTTTCGCTGTTTAATTATTATCAAAATATGTTGAAAGGAAAAGTAGCCTTAATAACAGGCGCAAGTCGTGGTATAGGTAAAGGAATCGCAGAAACTTTTGCTAAAAATGGAGCTAATATCGCTTTTACTTTTGCAAGCTCTGTTGAGAAAGCAAGACAATTTGAAGCCGAATTATCTGCACAATACGGTGTTAAAGTGAAAGGTTATCAAAGTGATGCCTCTAACTTTGCTGCGGCTCACGAATTGGCCGATTTGATAATTGCTGATTTTGGAAGTATTGACATTTTAATTAACAATGCAGGTATTACCCGTGATAATTTATTGATGAGAATGACCGAAGAACAATGGGATGAAGTGATTAATACCAATTTAAAATCGGCATTCAATTTGACCAAAGCGTGTTTGAAAACATTCCTAAAAAACAGATCGGGTAGTATTATCAATATGACTTCTGTAGTGGGTGTTACAGGTAATGCTGGTCAGTCAAACTACAGCGCTAGCAAAGCAGGAATGATTGGGTTTACAAAGTCTATGGCCAAAGAATTAGGTAGTAGAAATGTGAGATGTAATGCTATTGCTCCGGGTTTTATTGAAACAGAAATGACAGGCGCTTTAAACGAAGAGATTAAAAAACAATGGGTAGATACCATTCCTTTAAAAAGAGGAGGTTCTACAGAAGATGTTGCTAATGTTTGTTTGTTTTTGGCAAGTGATATGAGTGCTTATGTTACTGGACAAACCATCAGTGTTTGTGGTGGTATGTTAATGTAATAAAAAAGTGGCACTAGACCAAGAATATATCGAACCTGAAGAAGACAAGGAAATGTCTTTTTTTGACCATATAGATGTTTTAAGAAAATATCTAATAAGAAGTGCTTATGCATTGGTGATAATGTCCGTTGTGGCATTTATCTACATGGATTTTATTTTTCACGAAGTAATTACAGGCCCAATTAATAATGATTTTTTAACATATAGATTGGTTTGTGAATTTTCACATTATTTTTATAATTCAGACCAATATTGCTTTCAGGAACTTAAATTTGATTTGTTAAATACCGAAATGGCTGGTCAATTTATGATGTCATTTAAGTTGGCCTTTATAGTAGGAATAGTTCTTTCAATGCCTTTTATACTTTACCAAATTTGGTTGTTTATTAAACCTGCTTTAACTGTCAAAGAAAGAAAGAACACGAGAGGTTTCGTGTTTTATACCACTGCTTTGTTTATGTTAGGAATTTCATTTGGGTATTATGTTTTATGTCCCATTTCGGTTAACTTTTTCTTTAATTATTCATTAAGCCCCTCAATTAAAAACTTTATCAGCATTCAAAATATAGTGGCTTTTGTAAGCTTATTAGTTTTGGGAACCGGTTTGATTTTTGAATTACCTATTTTAATGTATTTTTTAGCACGAATTGGACTTATTTCCTCTTCTTTTTTGAAAAAATACCGTAAACATGCCTTTGTAATTATTCTGATAGTTGCTGCTATTGTAACGCCACCAGATGTAGTAAGTCAGATTATTTTAACCATTCCGTTATATTCCCTCTTCGAATTGGGGGTATTAATAGCAGCTCGAGTAGAACGTCAACAAAAATTAGAACAATAAATTCCATGATACAAAAATTACATATTGGTTGCGACCACGCAGGATTCGATTTAAAACAAGAATTGATCAACTTATTAAGTAGTCAGAATTATGAATTAACCGACCATGGCTGTTTTTCAAAAGAATCAATGGATTATCCAGATGTAGTTCATCCTTTAGCAGAAGCAGTAGAGTCTGATTCTAAATCACTTGGAATATTGATATGCGGAAGTGGTAATGGCGTATGCTTAACTGCAAATAAACACAAAGGAATTAGAGCAGCATTGTGTTGGTTGCCCGAATTGGGTGCTTTGGCTCGTCAGCATAACAATGCCAATATTCTCTGCTTACCTGCTCGATTCATAAGTTCAGAACAAGCCAAAGAAATTGTTTCTGCCTATCTTAATGCTGAGTTTGAAGGAGGAAGACACCAAACCAGGGTTGATAAGATTTGAATCATTAGGAATACTGATTTTATATAGAAGTAATTAAAATTATCCTTCTTTAATTATTTTTAAAAAAGTTTACTAAATAGAGGTCATTTTTTTATAAACCATCATAATTAGAAATAAATTTGTTTTTTAATTAATAACTTTAAATTTACAGATTATTTATTTTACTTTTGTCGTTTATTATATATGAAAAAAATTATACTTTTTTATGCTCTGTTTCTGAGCATTTTATCCATTTCTGCTAAGAATGTTGATGTAACAAAAGCCCAAAAGGTTGCCTTTAACTTTTTAAGCCATTATCATCAAATTTCAAGTGCAAATGAATGTAAATTAGTTTATACAGAGTCATCAAAATCATACAATTCTTCTAGTCATGCACAAGCAGTCAATTACTTCTATATTTTTAATTTTCAAAATAAAGGGTTCGTTATAGTTTCTGCTGATGATGTATTAACGCCTATTTTTGGTTATTCTGATCAAAATAATTTTACATCTAACGACATGCCTGCTCAAGTAGTAAAATGGTTAGAAGGATATAAGGAACAAGTTAGATATTCTATTGCCAATAACTTAACTGCAACTGCCTTTATATCGGAACAATGGAATGATTTGTTGAGTGGTACTTTGCCAGTAAGTGCAGGCACAGGCATACCCAATTCACCTTCAAAACGTGCAAGTGTTTCACCACTTTTAAGTACAAAATGGAACCAGTCTCCTTATTACAATGCTTTATGTCCGCTTGATAATGCATCAGGACAAAGAACAGTGAGCGGGTGTGTAGCGACAGCAATGACCCAAGTTATGAAATATTGGAACTACCCTACACAAGGAACAGGAAATCACACTTATTCTCACAGTAAATATGGTAATTTATCAGCAAATTTTGGAGCTACTACATATAATTGGTCATCAATGCCTAACATTGTTAGTTCTACAAACAATGCAGTTGCAACATTAACCTACCAAGTTGGAGTGAGTGTTGATATGAATTATGGTATTGGTTCTACCGGAGGAAGTGGAGCTTATGTCATCAGTAATAGAAGTCCTGTTACTAACTGTACAGAATATGCATTGAAAACCTATTTTGGGTATAAAAATACACTGCAAGGTGTAGAAAGGGTAAATTACTCTCAAACAGATTGGATTAATTTATTAAAAACTGAATTAAATTCTTCAAGACCAGTTGTATATGCAGGTTTTGGTGGAGGCGGAGGACATTGCTTTGTGGCAGATGGATACGATAATAATGATTACTTTCATTTTAACTGGGGTTGGGGAGGTAATTCTGATGGTTACTTTAATATCAATGCTCTCAATCCTGGGGCATTAGGTACAGGTGGTGGTAGTGGTGGATTTAACAGTGGACATCAAGCAGTCATAGGAATTGAACCACCAAGTGGTGGCGGTGGTGGTGGTTCAGCTGATTTAGATATGAGATTATATTCTACGTTAAATTTTAGTAACTCTCCTATCACCTATTTAAGTAATTTTTCACTTTCAGTAGACTTAGCTAACTTCGGCACAGGAAGTACTCAGAATTTTAACGGTGAATTAGCTGCAGCTGTCTTTAATTCTAGTAATCAGTTTGTTGCATTTATTGAAACCAAAACTGGCGTTAATATCGACTTCCTTAAATATTTACCTACAACATTCACTTCATCTGGTATAAGTGCTATGACCCCTGGAACTTATACTGTTGGTGTTTATCATAAAAAAACAGGAACTACAGATTGGAAAGCATTTAGCAATGGTAATTATCAAAATTTTACAACGATTACAGTAGTAGGGGATGATCAAAATCCACTTAAACTATACGCTGCAGTTACTACAGACCCATCTGTTTTAATTCAGAATCAAACATTTGATATTAAATTTGACTTAGCCAATTTTGATGCAAATGATTTTTCAGGAATAGTATCAGTTGACTTACATAAATCTGACGGCACATGGATTAAAGAACTTAAAAAAGTCGAAAATTTGTCATTACAATCAGGGTATCATTTTACAAACGGATTAACTTTTACCATAGATGGAGGTTTGTCCGAAGAGCCAGGGACTTATCAGCTTTTTGTTTGGTCTAAAAAAACAGATGGTAATTGGGAATATGTAGGGTCTGGAAATTATTCAAATCCTGTAAATATTCAATTAACAGCTCCAGGGCTTTTAGCTGATATGTATGAAAACAACAATACTTCATCAGTTGCATACAATTTACCAATCAACTTTAATGGAAATATTGCAAAAACATCAACAATTGGTTCAAATTGCCACAATGGAACAGATTACGATTATTATAAAGTAATATTACCAGAAGGCTATCAATATACCATAAGTCCAAGAATTAATGACGCCTATAAATCAAATGATGGCAAAACCTATACTCTAGATGCTGTTTTTTCATATTCAACAAACGGAACAGCTTGGTCTGATGCATTTGATTCAGATTTGCCTAATAGCTTAATAGTTAATGGAAATACTACATTCTACATTTTAGTTTCACCATACTTTACGGGTGACATTGGAACCTATTTGTTGGATTTAAGTATTAATAGAACCCAAATTTCAACGATAGTTGATGTAAAAACCATTGAGTCTGTTAAACTTTATCCTGTTCCAGCTACGAATCAGTTTTCTATTACTTGGTCAGATTTGAAGATTGCTGCACAAACTATTGATATTTTTGATGTATTAGGGAATAAAATTGAAACATTTAATGTTGAAAATCAAATTTCATTGAATGTTAATTCTAAACAATATTCAGCAGGATTGTATACGGTCGTTATTAATACTAATGAAGGAGTTTTGATTAAAAAAGTAAGTATTGCCAAATGAGAATTTTTTCAGTTGTCTTAATTTTTGTCTTCTTTTGGTCTTGCCAATCTAAAAAGAATAAAACTTTGTCTTTTGAACCACAATTTATACCTGGGCCTAGCGCAATTGTATACAAAACTAAAAACAATTATAATGATTTGGTGGCAGTGATATTGTCTGATGACAAGTCTGAAATTATTTCATACCCTTCGCCAACTGATGTTAAAAAAGAAGGTTATAGTCCCAATCCAATAATACTAAAGAATGGTTATTTGTTAGATAATAGAGGCATAAATCCCAATGTTGCATTTATTAATCTAACCTATCAACAATATGGTGAATTAAAAGAAGTGCCCTCTTTGAAAACAATGTTTGAAATGATTGTTGATAAAGACCCCCTATTGGAAATGTGTAATTGTGGTAATCGAGATAGTATTCAAAATACAGAAGCTAAATTGAATTATTTGATAAAAAACAATTTGCTTACAGAAAAGTGTAAAAAAATAAAATAATTAAATTCTTTTATTTTTAAAACGATATTCATTCATGAATATGGCCGCAATGAGGACATTTTGTTTTGTCTTTCTGTATCGTTACTTTTAAAAAACCTGAGGTTAAAATTGAAGTAGGAATAGCAAACAGTAACCAACCACTTATGCCAATAAAACCACTAATAATTTTTCCAAAAGGGGTAACTGGTATAACATCTCCATAACCAACAGTTGTAATACTAGAAATAGTAAACCACATGGCTGAAGTGATGTTTTTAAATACCTCAGGTTGTGAATCTTTTTCTGCAATAAAGATTAAACATGAGTAAAATATAAACATGAAAAATATCATTGTAAAACTTATCAATAGTTGTTCCCTTTTTAAATAAAAAACCTGTCCTATTACTTTAAATGCATCCAAATAGCGAATGGCTTTGAATAGTCGCAGTACCCTAAAAATGCCAAACACATAAAAATAGCTGTTATTGGAAGATAGAAAAAAGTAATACATTGGAAATAATGCCAATAAATCAATCAACATTAAAGGAGTTATGATGTATTTTAATCTCCCCTTTAATGGATGTGAGAAGGTTTGTATTTCAACACAAGTGTATAGTCTTAAAAGATATTCAAATGAAAAGAAAACGATGGTAACTAATTCCAATAATAACAAGACATGTGTATAGTCTTTTTGCACAACATCGAAGGTTTCGAGCAATAAATTTAAAGAGCTTAATACAATTAAACTAAATAAAACAAAATGGAACAAACGATTAAGTGGTCGTTTGCTTTTGTGGTCATCAATAATATGAAATATAGCCTTTCTTAGGTGGTTAGTATTCATATTACTGTATTTTATTGTAAATTGAAGACTATTACTGATTGGCTTTTTTGTGATCAGCCAAAAATTTAGCTAATCCAATGTCTGTAAGTGGGTGGTTTAATAATCCCAAAATAGCATCCAAAGGACATGTTACCACGTGAGCACCTGCCTCAGCAGATTTAACAATATGTAAAGGATTTCTTACAGAAGCAGCCAAAATTTGAGTTTTGTAATTCTGCATTGAGTAAATATGTGAGATTTGTGAAATTAAATCCATACCATCCCAACTGATATCATCCACTCTTCCAATAAATGGAGATAAATAGGTTGCGCCAGCTTTTGCAGCTAAAATTGCCTGACCTGCAGAAAATACCAAAGTGCAATTAGTGCGAATACCATTAGCAGTAAACCAACTAATAGCTTTAATACCGTCTTTAATCATTGGTACTTTTACAACAATATTAGAATCAATTGCAGCTAATTTTTTACCTTCATTTATCATTCCTTCAAAGTCTGTAGAAATAACCTCAGCACTTACATCTCCTTTTTCCACAATATTGCAAATGTCTTTGTAATGTTTAAAAACATTGTCTTCGCCAACAATACCCTCTTTGGCCATTAATGAAGGATTGGTTGTTACACCATCAAGAATACCTAGGTCTTTTGCTTCTCTGATTTGATTTAAATTAGCTGTATCGATAAAAAATTTCATGTTACGAAATTAATAGCTCTTCTTTAGGTTTCAAAATCAAGTTTTAAACAGATTTTTAAGGGATTATATATAATATGATGCCAATATTGCAGAAATGGCTATTTTGATTTGATTATTCTAATAATGATACTACTCTGATTTGTAATGCACTTATTAAAAATTTAACTTAATTTTGCAATCTATAATGTGGGAAAAAATTGCTAATTTCATACTGAGAAATAAATATTTCATTCTTGGTTTTATTGTACTAACTACAGGATTTATGGCTTACAAGGCAACTAAAGTTGAATTGGCCTATAACATGCAAAAGTTAGTGCCAAAAAATGATGCTGAATTTATTGATTATGAAAATTTTAAAAAGGAATTTGGGGACGACGGTAATAAACTGATTATCGGTTTAAAGTCTCCAAATATTTTCAAAGAAAAGGTTTTTAATGATTTGTATCATTTAACTTCTGAAATTGATAAAATTAAAGGGGTTTACGATGTATTATCTTTATCAAACTTATACCAACTTACTAAGGTGGATTCAATAAAACGCTTTGTTTTAACGCCTTTAATTACCCGTCCACTAAGTCAAAATGAAATAGACAGTGTCAAAGACATTATGATGTCTATGAAGTTTTATAAAGATTTGATTTTTAATCAAGACTCAAACGCAAGTATCATTGTTGTAAGTTTAGACAAAGATTTATTAGATAGTAAATACAGAACTCAAATTATTGATTCTATCGTTTATCATGCCAATCAATTTTCGCAATCCAATAATATTGAATTACATTACAGTGGTCTACCTTATGTTAGGCATACACTTTCCACAAAAGTGAAAGATGAATTGGGCTTTTTTACTTTTTTGGCACTATCTGTTACTGCTTTACTTTTTTGGGCCTTTTTCAGAAGTATTTCAAATTTACTAGTGGCACTTTTCATCGTTTCATTAGCGGTAATTTGGAGTATGGGTTGGATCAGTTTACTCGACTACAAAATTACATTATTGACAGGTTTGTTACCTGCTATTATGATAGTAATTGGTATACCTAATAGCATCTATCTAATTAATAAATACCACGAGGAATACCGTTTACATCAAAATAAAATTAAGGCTTTACAAAGGGTTATTTCCAGAGTAGGGGTAGCAACAATTTTAACCAATTTAACCACTGCTATCGGTTTTGGTGTATTTTATTTTACAGATACTTTGCCACTTAAACAATTCGGTGTCGCAGCTTTCTTAAGTGTGATGTCCATTTTTGTAATTTCACTGACTATTATTCCAATTTTATTTAGTATTCTTAAGCCACCTACACTCAAACAAATCAAACACTTAGATAATAAATATATGATAAAATTGATCAATTGGATTCATTTTATTGTATTTAATAGAAAAAGAAGAATTTATTATTTTACTGTATTATTATTAGTTGTTTCATTTTTTGGATTTTTAAAATTAAAGCCATTGGTTTTTATGGTTGATGATATTCCGCACAAGGATAAATTATACCAAGATTTAATCTTTATACAAGATCATTTTAAAGGAGTAATGCCATATGAAATTGTGATTGATACCCGTGAACCTGATGGGCTTAAAAATCCAGTTACTCTTCAAAAGATATACAAATTACAAAAGAAACTTGAAAATCAGGCCGACTTCTCAAGAGCTGTTTCTGTTGTTGAAGTTTTAAAATTTGCCAACCAATCCTACAACGATGGTGATCCAAACTATTACCGCTTACCGAATAATATTGATTTAGCTGAAATTGCGTCTTATATTCCTCAAAATCAATCGAATCAAAATATGCTTAAATCTATGGTAGACAAAGATTTTAGAAAAGCAAGAATAAGTATTCAAATGCGAGATGTAGGTTCAGAAAAAATGGAAGAAATTAACAAAGATGTGAATGAAATTATCAAAGAAATTTTTCCAGAACAAGATTATGATGTGAAAGTAACAGGGACTTCTATTATTTTCTTAAAAGGAAATAAATACTTAGTAAATAGTTTGGTTCAAAGTGTTATTTTAGCTTTCATTATTATCGCTTTGTTGATGGGTTTATTGTTTACATCATTCAAAATGATTTTTGTTTCATTGGTCCCTAATATAATTCCACTAGTTATTACTTGCGGTTTAATGGGGCATTTGGGAGTGCCATTGAAACCATCAACTATATTGGTTTACAGTATCGCATTTGGTATAGCCGTGGACGATACTATTCACTTTTTGACCAAATTCAGACACGAACTAAAACGAAGTAAAGGATCTGTCAGTTCAGTGTTGTCTAAAACAGTCAAAGAAATGGGACAAAGCATGATATACACCTCTGTCGTATTGTTCTTCGGATTTATCATTTTTACTTTCTCAAATTTCCAAGGAACAGTTGCATTAGGTTTTTTAACCGCATCTACATTGTTGGTTGCATTATTTAGTAACTTATTTGTGTTGCCAGCCTTGATATTAAGTTTTGAAAAAGGCTTAAATCCTAAAGATGAACTTAGTGAATCCGTCCTCGAAACTGACGAAACAAATGAGTAGTTTACCCCTAATCTCCCTCTGAGAGTCTCAGGGTTGCAGTACCTAAGCAAATATTTTATAAAAAAACATGAGTAACCATAAATTCAATTCCGAAGAAATAAAATTCCTAGCAGGACCTCAGTCAAGAGTAAAAGATTTTTTATTCACCATCAAAGTCGTTTGGGAGTTTGTAAAAGGTTTCAGGGTATTGCATTTTGTTGGTCCTTGTATTACAATATTCGGTTCAGCAAGATTTAAGGAAGACCATCCTTATTATGTTCAAACGAGAGAATTGGCAGGAAAAATAGCAAGGACCGGATTTACAATTATGACAGGTGGAGGGCCAGGTGCAATGGAGGCTGCTAATAGAGGTGCTAAAGATGTAGGAGGAAGGTCAGTAGGGTGTAATATTGTTTTGCCATTTGAACAACACCCAAATCCATATTTAGATAAGTTTACCAATATCAAATATTTCTTTGTAAGAAAAGTATTATTACTCAAATATTCTTATGGACTTGTTGCAGTACCTGGAGGTTTTGGAACCTTAGATGAGCTATTTGAAGTGCTTACATTAATCCAAACTACAATGATTAAAAAGTATCCTGTAGTAATTTTGGGCAAAGAATATCATAAGAATTTAATTGCCTACATGGATACAATGATTGAGCAAGGTACAATAAGTAAAGAAGATATGCACCTTTTTTTACTTACCGATGATATAGATGAAGCCGTAGAATTTATTATAACTAACACTATAGAGCCATTTGGATTAAAACCAATTACGAAAGAAAAATGGCTTTGGGAATAAACAATTAAAAAACTTTAAAAATGATAAAAAAACCAGAAGATTCTTACACCATAATGAATGAAATCGTTTTGCCAAACGATACAAATACACTTAATAACCTTATGGGTGGTAGATTGTTGCATTGGATGGATATTGCTGCAGCGATAGCAGCACAAAAACATAGTAATAGTATTGTAGTGACTGCAAGTGTTGATGGAGTGTCGTTCAAAGAGCCTATAAGATTAGGAGATGTTGTAACCTTAGAAGCTTATGTAACGCGTTCTTTTAATTCCTCTATGGAGGTATTTATTGAAGTATATGCTCAAAATATACCAAGAGGAGAAAAATACAAATGCAATGATGCATACTACACTTTTGTTGCATTAGATTCAAGAAATAAACCCATTGTAGTGCCATCATTAGAACCACAAACAGAAGCGCAAAAAATTAAATTTGAAGGTGCATTAAGAAGAAGACAAGTCAGACTGATTATGGCAGGTAAAATGAAAAAAGAAGACGCTGCTGAATTGAAAGCGTTTTTGATTGAATAATTATTTATTCCCAAGCACAAATAATACCTCCAATTAATGCGCTTGATATTATCCAATATCCTGCATGGATTGCTATATATTTAAAACTTCTTCTTTCATACAAAGCATTTTGAACAACGACAGGTGTTGCAAAAAATAGACCTGCTATTAAGCCATGGAAAAGGCCATGACCAAAGGTTCTATACTTAGAACTAAAAGCTATATCATTGCCATTTAAAAGTAATTGAATTTTTGCATCTGGTTTCATTGCTTCCGGAATGTCTTGTAACAATGAAAATAAGCTGTATTGGTGAACAACCATAAAGTTTATTACAAAAGCAATGAAAAAGGAACATAAAAAAGATAAAATCATGGTTTTAGTCATGTTGAAATCCTTAGACATGCTCTCTTGTGTAGCACCTATTTCTCTCATCCATGCACTACCCATCACTTTAGGATGATACCATATAAATCCAATAGGAAAAGTAACTAAACTTGCCACAAAAATGGCTAAAAAATTCATATTCATATATTGTGTAATTTGGTGCAAATGTATTGGTTTTTTGAAAATTTTGAATATCTTTGTTTTTAAATTATGAAATCTATATCATTAATTGTCTTAAGTTTAAGTCTATTTTTATTCAGTGCATGTCAGTATGAAGATGGACCCTCTTTTAGTTTGATTTCCAAAAAATCAAGAGCTGCAAATACTTGGGTCATAGACCAAGTATTTGAAAGTGGAGTTGATAAAACAGATGATTATAAAAGAGCCTATGTGGATTATAAAGTAATAATAGGTATAGACAATTCATATACGCTGACTTACAGGCCATTTAATCTTACTGCCTACCAAGAAAATGGTACTTGGAAATTTTCTGAAGATAATTCAAAAATAATTTTCACTCCCCAAGGTACCTCTCAACAAAATGAGTGGAAAATTCTTAGATTGAAAAATTCAGAATGTTGGGTGATTCAAAGAGTCGATGGAAAAGATATTGAGCTCAGAATGAAAGATTAATGCGTTCGAAATTCATAAAATTTCATTTTTTTCTTGTTTGACTCACTTTATTTTTTATCTTTGACCTCCTTAAAACTAAAAATTATAAGTCACTAACAAGTAAAATATTGAATAGAATTGAAAAAAATATACCAGTTATTCTGTTTTATTATCTTTTTAATTCCAATATTGGTACATGCTCAGGGCAATAGGCTTTCTATTCAATGTTCACCTCCTAAGAAACTATCAATTTGCGGAATAAATGATACCGCTAATGTTCAAGTATTTAACATTACGGGCAGTGCTGTGAATTCTGTTAATGTGGTATTAAACCTTCCTCCAGGTGTGCTTTACAAAGCAGGAACTGTTGTAGGATCTGGGATTTCGGAAAGTAATATTACAAATCTTAATCAACCCGTTTTCGCTGCTCCAAATATTGGGGTTGCGCAAAATATTAAACTAAGAGTTACCCTTACTTCAAACTGCGATTTATTACAATTTTTAAACTCAAGCAATGTGCCTGTCATTAATGTTAGAGTTAATTATACCGGAAATTTCGATATCGGCTCATCAAACCCATTCGCTGTTAATGTGCCATCAGCACAATATTCTAGTATTACAAATCCAAACTTTGTGGGTGATATTAATTCTAAGTTTGGAAGAAAAATCACTATAGGGAATTTTGGAAAAGGTCCCTTAAAAGAACTTAAGCTAAAAAGAATAAATGGTAAAGATATTCAAATTTTTAAGGTCAATAATGGTGTTAATAGTATATCAGGTGACACTGTGTATACTACATTTAATGGTTCGCATTTTGTTAAAATAGGTAACAATGATTCTTTGCTCGACCAAAATGAAACCATTGATTTAATAGATTCCTTGCTTATTAAAGGTTGTAAAAATCTTACCACAAGTTACGAATTGTCTTGGGGGTGTAATGGCAAAACATGTTTAATATCAAAAGCCTCTAATTCAGCTAGTATAAGTAATAAAATCCCACAATTAAAAGCAATTCCTTTTCCTTCTTATCCAACTTGTTACAATAATAATAGACACAGTTCTGAGTTAAGAATTACAAACATAGGCTCAATGGTGGCCTCAGCAAATAGAGTAAGTATCAATCAATATTACACGTTGATGAGTCGATTGGATACTACTACTTTAAAAATAAAAGTAGGTCACAAAGGTTCATGGACTCTTCCTGTTATTGACAGTTTGGTTTATGGTTATAATTTAGGTTCTTATAGTTGCTTGGGTTCTAATCCCATTACATTCTTCAGGTTTAAATCACCTGATTTAAAACCCGGAGACACATTATTTATTAGATGGGAAACCTTTTCGTGTATGCCTGGAGTGTGTGAAAATACATACATGAATTACAACTGTTGGCTATACTCTGCTACTTATCAAGACCAATGTAAGAATAATTTACAATTAGCAGCAGCATGGGGTCGAAGTTATGACCAGCATTATTTTGCTTCTTCCACTTTTGCTCCATCTGATTTAATAAACAACCAAGTTGGTGAGTTCAGAACTTTAATTTCCTCAGCTAGTATTTTAAGAAGAACTTCCTCAGCTGTTTTTATAGTTGATCTCATTTTACCTTCAGGTATTAGTCATTCTAGACTTAAAAAGGATTTATATTTTATCAATGCTGAATTAACTGCCCAATGGAATCCTGACAGTATTGTCAAAAAAGGAGATACAATTCGTTCGTACTTCCCCAATAATATTCCAATTAGTTTGGTCAATGCAGAATTGGTTTATTACCTCAAAGCTGATTGTTCACAAACAGGAGCCAATGGCAATAAAACCATTCAACTACAAATGAAATATAGCCCAGATAAATCATGTAGTAAAAGGGAATGGTTTTATTTGATTTGTCAGTCTACACAACTCAAACTTCACTGTTATTCCAATTGTAATGGCGGAATGATGTTCAAAAATTTTTCTGTTCAAAGAATCAATTTTGGGAAACCAGATAACAATAATGATGGCTTACCCGATAATTCAGGGAATTTGGATACCCTAAAAATAAGAGAGGAGAGAACCTTATATGGGGATACTGTTATGGCTACATACACAGGTATTGTGAGAAGAACTTCTACTATTGCTACTTGGCGACACCTTTTTGCGGAATCTAACATTGGTTATGGTCGTTTTTTAACTTTTTTAAATGCAGAAATTACTGTTTATCGAGGTGGAAATAGTCGGATGAATTGTTTAAGAAATGCTAGTGTTAAAGCAATTTCTGGCGTCAATGCTTCATTTAAAGTTGATTTAAGTTTGGATTCTCTTGGTTCTTGTTTGCCACAAAATTTTAGATATGTCAACAACGACAGTGTGGTAGTTAAAATAAAATTTAAAGTCACAGAAAATTTAGGTGGAAATGCCATTATCCAGAATTTTAGTAACTTATTTTACCTTAGTAATGTAGCCAATCCTACAAGTAATAGTAATAAATTTCAATGTGATACCTTTTCAGGTAAAACAATATTAACAGGATATTATTACACAAACTATGGTAGAGATGACATTAATGTAAATAATTGTAATTTAATAGGAGTTTCAAATAATTATTACATTGGAATAGGTCCTTGTTGTTCTAACTATGGAGGTAATAATTATTTCCCTTACGAGTACAGAAGTTTTTCTAGACTCAAAGCTATTCGATTTTATACCCCACAAGGATACAAATACCGAAGCTCTTATTTGAATCAATACCGAACTGCAGGATCTAATAAAACAGCTCTTGAAGTTAAAGACACTATCAAACCAATAAATGCCCAAAGCTATCCTTTGGTATTTGATATAAGTAAACATTTTAAAGATTCAGGCGGGGTGTTCAATTACAGTGATGATGCTTTTCATGGTGTATATGCAGCATACCTTGAACCTACTTGCGAAATTCCATCTACTGCTCCTCAGGTTATTAAGTACGACTTTATATTCGAAAAGTTAAACTCTTTCGGGGTTGGTTTTGATACAATCAAAAGTGCGGCTCAAGATGATTATATTCAATACAATCGTCCTGTAGTTTCTATTAAACCACTTTCTCCTACAATTTATGCTGCACAAGATACTGCAGAGTGGGAGGTCAATTATACCAATCTCTCAACTTCATTTAGTAATTTAAATACATGGTTTGCCCCTGATAATTCAGGTCCTGTAAAAATTATACAAATAAAAGATGCAGTCAGAGATACTTTAATGCCTGTAAAAAATGGAGTATTCAGATTGGGTACTATTGGGTTTAATAACACCCGTAGATTTAAAATAAGAGCAACTTATAATACTTGTAACAAGGATAGTGTGATATTGTATTCTGGATGGAACTGTGGAGGTTATCCAACTGATATTGCCAATTTTAATTGCCAAAAAGACCGTATTCCCCTTTATATTGAACCCCAAAATACCCAATTTCAAGTTGGGATAATAGATTCTATAACTACTGCTGATTTATGTGGTCAAACCCCATATCAGTACACACTCGAAAATATCGGTTCTACAACAGCCTATAATACTAAAGCAATTGTGACATTGCCAATAGGAATGAATATTGTCAGTGGTTCATGTTACATAAAATATCCTCACAAGTCGTTTAAACAAACTATTTCAAATCCTTCTTTGGTCAATGGTACCACTTACGAATGGCCTTTGAGTTCCATAAATAATTTATTAAGTCAAGGTTTCAAAGGGGTATCGGATACCAATCGCAATAAAATCATTATTTACTTTAAAGTTCAAACCAATTGCGACTACTCTTCAGGTAATTATATTCGTGCTAGCGCCAAAGGAAATATTAAATGTGGAGAACCAATTATTACATATCCAGGTATTAGTAATTCTTTGAATATTAAAGGAGTTACTAGACCCTATTTTACTCTAGTGAAAGTGCTTACTGATTCTATTTTACCGTGTCAAAAAAGTACGAAAGTTAGAGTTAGAATAATCAACTTAGGCCCTGATAAAACAGGAATAGAAGACAAATATCAAGCGATATTAATAAAAGGAATGGTCTATGATTCTTCACTTTATCAGTCTATTTATAACGCTCCAAATCCATCGCTTACTAAATTTAGAAATATCAATGGAGCAACCGAGGTTGAAATGAGCTTAAAATCGGGAATTGTGCCCGGCGATAGCATGGAATTTAATTTTGGATTTATGTCAAATAGTGTAGATTTAAGTTGTGGTTCGCAAGATTTATATAGTCAAGCTGCGGTAAAACAAGAAGTAAAATGTGTGGCAGATAATTCACTTTGTAATATCAATGTAATTACGGGTAATAATTTGAGTAAGCCCAATGTTTACAAAGGTTCTTTATTGCTTCAATCTTTAAAATCCAGTATTAAATCGGTAAACAGTGATTCGGAATTTTTAAATCTTCAGTTCAATATTAGAAATGTTGGAAACAATATTTCTAATGCTAATTCTGTAGTGTTTAAATATATATATGACCAAAATAACTCAGGAACTGTTGATCCATTCGACTTTGTGGTTTATACCGATACCCTAAAGTCAGCTTTAAATCGAAATCAATCCTCATTTATCAATCAATCTGTAAGAGTGGCAGCAGGTCAATCATGTAATTTATTCGTAGTTGTCGACTCTTCCTCATGTTCTTGTAATTTTACCTTTGCCAAATTCCCAGTGCCTATTTTAAGAAATGCTGGTCCCGATATTCAATTGTGCAGTAAATTAAATACAACAATTGGAATTGATTCAACCAAAGGGTTTAAGTATTTTTGGTCGCCAAATTTGTATCTCAACAATGAAACTAAATCAAAAACACAATTCAATGCCCTAAATGAAGATACAGGTTCATTAAAAATATCTTATGTACTAACAACTAACAGAGGAACTTGTAGTTCTAAGGATACCATGGTAGCTGTAGTATATTCTTTACCTAAGGTTACCATGAATCAAAGAGATACTTCAATTTGCCAAAATAACAAAGTGAGATTAAGTGCAAAAGCTTTCCAAGGAAATGGAACTTTATCTTTGTTATGGACACCAAATGCTGGACTAAATAACTATACCAATAGTCAAGTACTTGCATTTAATGACACAAGCAGAACTTACAAAATAACAGTTACAGACAATAAATCATGTAAAGTGTCTGATACGGTAAGATTGACTGTAAAATCATTGCCCAAAGCAGCATTTAGATACGTTCAAAAATGCCAAGGAGAACCCATACTACTCATTGATTCATCAACTATACCAAATGATGTTATTAATTATAATAGATGGACTTCTATTCCCTCAGATACCATTAATGCGGCTCAATGGTTGCTTGATTTGAATAATCAAAC
Source organism: Bacteroidia bacterium (assembly GCA_044377005.1). Lineage (GTDB taxonomy): Bacteria > Bacteroidota > Bacteroidia > NS11-12g > UBA955 > JABMMZ01. The sequence continues at coordinate 10,738 of JBILJV010000013.1, read as the reverse complement.
CAGTGCCTCTGTTAGATTAGTCGTTTCATCTCCATTTGGATGCAAGGATACTCTTGTCAAAACTGTAAACGCTTTCCCTAAGCCAATAAGTCGTTTTACGCTTTCCAATGTGTGTTTTACGGATTCAGTTTATGCCAATAATTTAAGCCAAATTGCTTCAGGGACTATTAATACTATTCAATGGATAACAGGTGATGGTAATGTAGTAAATAAACCTAATTATAGATATTATTATAATACTGCTGATACTTTTGTGGTTGGATTGGCAGTTAAAAGTAATTTCAATTGTAAAGACACCAGTTACAGAAATGTGATAGTACACCCTCGCCCAATCGCTAATTTTACAATTAATAATGTGTGTATTGGAGACAGTACTCAATTGCTACAATTGTCACAAATAAATAATGACAGTATTGTCTCTTACCGATGGAATATTAATAATGAGTGGATTCAAACCACAGAATTAAAGTATTTATTCACTAAAGACACTCAATTTAATGTGAAATTGATAGTGAAAAGTACCCAAAATTGTATGGATTCTATTCAAAAATCCTCTTGGGTTTATCCTCTTCCTGTTGCTGATTTTAAAGCTGTTCCAGTTTGCGAACTTACGAATTCTAAAATAGTAAACTTGTCTACTATTACTAAGGATTCTATTCTTACATACAGTTATTTATTGCCAGACGCAAGTACTTATTTAACCCGAAGTTTTACCCACCTTTTCAATATAGGCGATACTTTTGATATTCAATTAATTGTTAATTCAGTAAGAGGTTGTAAGGATACAATTGTCAAACCACATATCGTTTATCCTAAAATAGTACCCAACTTCACATTGCTCGACCATTGTTACCTCGATTCTTTGCGAATTCAAGACAATAGTACTTATATAAATACCAATATTGCTAAATGGCAATGGTATTTTGGTGGTGATTCTGCTCAAGTACAAAATCCACGATACCAATACAAGCAATGGATTCTCAATACACCTGTAAAATTAAGGGTTACAAGTGCTGAAAATTGCGCTTATCAAGTGCAAAAAAATGTCAATGTTTATCCATTACCTCAAGTAGATTTCTCTGATACCAATCGCTGCATAGACAATCAGTTTAATTTTACTAATCGAAGTGCCATAGATTGGGGAAATATAATTGGTTATAATTGGCGCTTTGGAACTTATTCAATAGACACTACGACAAACCCTTACCACCGTTTCCCTTCAGCAGGTGATTATAAAGTTACATTAATCGGAAAGAGTGATAAAAATTGTATCGATTCTGTTGTTAAAACTATTACTAGCTATCCACCTGTTGTCGTGAACTTTGAATCACAAAATGTCTGTATTGAAAATCCAATCCAATTTAAAGACAGTAGTTTGACACCTTATGCTAAAATTATAGAATACAAGTGGCAAATGGATGATGGTTCAGGGTATATTATTAAACAGCCAATTCATTTGTATATGACCGCAGGAAAGTACAATGTCAATTATCAAATAAAAACAGATTATAATTGTTTGTATGATACCACCAAGCAAGTAGAAGTATATCCTAAACCAAATGCCTTGTTTTCTCTCGACAAAGGCGTTGGGACAATTCTAGATCCTGAAATTTCCATTACTGATTTAAGCACTGGAGCCGATACTTTATGGTATGATTTAGGTAATGGGACAAAGTCAAGTTTAAGAAACTTAATGCACTTATATCCGGATAGTGGACTTTATTACATTAAACAATATGTTAAAACTCAATTTAATTGCAAAGATTCATTTGTTCAAAAATTAAGAATTAAATACCTGTTTGTTTTTAATGCGCCTACTGCTTTTTCTCCCAATGATGATGCCATCAATGAAGTTTATGAACCGATAGGAATGGGGATTAAAAATTATGAAATGAGTATATTTAACCGATGGGGGCAGCTTATTTATCAAACCACTGAAGGAAAAGGTTGGGATGGTAAATATCAGGGTGACTTTGTGCAAGATGGGTATTACTTGGCGGTATTCAAAGTCAAGGATTTTAGAGGAATATCCCACTATTTGAAATCAAGCTTTATATTGCTGAGGTAAGTTATTTTGAGTTGAGAGATTGCCAAAACAAGTCTGCTTGAAGGTGCAACATTTCTAATCCGTTTTTGGCCCTTGCCCCATGTGTCATGAATAGTTCCATAATAGGTGTCATTTCAGGATTGTAAACAAGGTCATAAAAAAACATATCAGTATTTATAGCTTCATAGGGCAGAGGGAGTATACGTTCAAAGTTATTGAGTGTGCCTACAGGAGTTGTATTTATAATAAGTTGAAACGATTGAAACAGTTCAGAACTAATATCTTGATAAGTAAATGTACCATTTCTGCTAACAATTTGAAAAGGTATATTAAGTTTATTAAGGGCATATTGAACCGCCAATGAGGCGCCACCATTGCCACAAATCAAGGCTCTATGTGGAGTGTAAGAAAGTGCATTTTTTAAACTTAGGTAAAAGCCCATCCAGTCTGTATTTATGCCTTTAAGTTGGAAAGTGTCTTTATGGTTTCTTTGAATGATTAAGCCATTTACAGCACCTATTTGAAGCACGTCTTCGTCAATTTGTTGACAGTATTGAATTACTGATTGTTTATGAGGGATGGTCACATTAAGACCTATTAAATCTGGATTTCCTTTTATAATATCAGGCAGTGAATGAATAGAAGCAATGGGAAACAGTTTGTATTGCCAATCGTTAAGCTGTAAAGATTCAAATTTTTGTGCAAAATATTGCGGTGAAAAGGAATGCTCTAAAGGATAACCGATAAGTCCAATACTTGGCATTATTTTGAATCTATAATTTCTGAATTTTTGTTTTTTTGTTTCATTTTGGCTCTAATTATCTCAATAATAATTGGTAATACTGAAATACCTATGATTCCAAAAATAACGATTTCAAAATTAGTTTTAACAAAAGGAATATTCCCAGCTAAATATCCTAAAACAGTTACACCACCGACCCAAAGAATTGCACCTAAAATACAATTTACAATATATTTTTTGTAAGTCATGGAACCCGCACCTGCCACAAAAGGAGCAACAGTTCTTACAATAGGGACAAAACGAGCAATAATAACGGTTTTGCCACCATATTTAGCGTAATAAGCTTCTGTTTTTTCAATATGTGAACGTTTGAGAAAGAGGATTTTTTCTTTACTTTTAATTAAGTTCCCGAAGTATTTTCCTACAAAATAATTGGTGTTATCGCCAAGTAATGCCGCCAAAATCAGAAGGGGAATAAGGATAGCAATATTGATTCCTCCTTGAGAAGCAGCAAGTGCCCCTGCCGCAAAGAGTAAAGAATCGCCTGGTAAAAGTGGCATTATGACAAAACCTGTTTCTACAAAGATGATCAAAAACAAAATTCCATAAATCCATGTGCCATATTCCGAAACCCACAATTCTAAATATTGATTGAGGTGAAGCAAAATATCTAGACCACTTTTAATTATTTCCATGTCGCAAAAGTAATGAAGTATAACAAAATATACTTATTTTCGTTGACTAATTATGCGAAATCATCAAAAGACTATCGGATTATTACTTCTAGCATTCGTTATTATTATAGGAATGCAGTCCTGTGGAGGAAGTAAAGGAATGGGTAGTGGTAAGCAAAAGAAGAACTGCAACTGCGGTTTCTAGAATAAGCTGACTTAAATATCTTCAATTAAAAACATCGTTCAATATAGTTTATTTAAAATTTTTTTTCATTGATTTTGTATGCAATTACTAATGGTACTTAATCAATCGTTAAAAAAATTAAATATTAAAGTATATTATTGTCTATTAATATGACATTCCAAAACACATTTTTTTAAAATATCTTTTACATTTAGTAAAAATATTAGAGTTAAATATCGTTAGTATATATACTTTTATTAAATTAATTCAATTATTATGTTGATTATTTAGCAATTAGACTAAAGTGTTATTCTAAGATAATAGGTATAAAAGATTTGGATAATATTTTTAAAATAAATAATATTGTACATTAAATTATTATAAAATATGATAAAAAACTACTTAATATTTGTTTTGTTTTGCCTTTATTCATTATCTGTAAAAAAAGCTTCTGCACAATGGAGTGAATTAGGTAACAATAATTCATCTAGTGACTATATTCATATAGATGAACAAGATAATATATATTTATCAGGTGTTTTTTTTGAGCAGCAAGGCAATTATAATATTATTAGAAAAGTTGGAAACTATTGGAGTCAATTAGGTGGTAAGCTGAATGGTTTAAATGCAAATAATTTGATTAAAGATGTTTGTACTGATCAGTTTGGTGGTGTATATGCAGCTGGTTATTTCACCAACAAAAGTGGAAATAGATATGTAGCAAAATACGATGGAAACGCTTGGTTTGAATTAGGAGGACATAACAGTCTAGCTGCAGATGGTTGGATTCTGAGTATCTGTAGTGATAAAAAGGGCAATATATATGCTGCAGGAACATTTAAAAACAAAAATGGTAAATATTATGTTGCCAAATGGGATGGGCAAACATGGAATGAGTTAGGAGGTAATGATGCATTATCTGCAAATGCTCCAATTAGAAGTATTACTATTGATTTGTATGGAAAATTATACGCTGCTGGAGGATTTGAAAATAAGCCATTAGGTACAGGGAGTAAATTTGTAGCAGTTTGGGATGGAAACTCATGGAAAGAACTTGGTGGTGTAAATTCATTGGCTAACCTTGGTTACATTGGTAATATTAATAATATTTGTTCCGATGAGAAAGGAAATATTTATGCAGCAGGTGAATTAAGAAGTAATAATTTTTATTTTGTTGCCAAATGGGATGGGAATAATTGGATTAAACTTGGTGGTCAGAATGCTTATCCTTTCAATAATTTTATTTATAGTTTAAATCACGATGCTAATGGAAATTTATATGCAGGTGGAGACTTTAAAAACATTAATGGAAAACAATTTTTAGCTAAATGGGATGGAAGCAAATGGATTGAGCTGCAAGATAAAAACCAAATTGTAAATAATATTGGTGTTATAAGTTGTATTGAACTAAACTCAAAAGGTGAGGTTTTTATAACTGCATCTAATTTATCAAATGAAAATGGACGCTTTTCTGTGGCTAAATGGGATAATAATAGTTGGTCTGCCTTTGGTGGCACAAATTTTTCTCCTATTTTAGGTTGGTATTCGTCAATGTATTGTAATAAAGGGGATATTTATTTAACTGGAGGAGGAGATATGTTGTCAATGTGGAATGGTATATCTTGGGTTGTTTTAGATGATTTGAAATATACCTTTTCATCAATAAGGTCTATGACTGTAGATAAAAATAATAGACTATACATTGCAGGTAAAAGTCTATATAATCAGGCAATTTACATAAAAAGATGGAATGGTATTAATTGGGAAGTGTTGGGAAATGATACAAGTTTAATTACGGGAAATACTCCAGAAGTTAGAGGAATGTGTACAGATAATAATTTTAATGTTTATTTAATTGGTAATTTTTATAATAGTAAAGGTCAGTATGTTGCAAAATGGGATGGTAATAATTTGACTCAATTAGGAGGATTAGAAGTTAATAATAATATTATTACAATGTGTAAAGATTTATCTGAAAATATTTATGTCGCAGGAGCATTTAAAAATGCATCAGGAAATAATTATGTAGCAAAATGGGATGGAAGTAAATGGAATGAACTTGGAGGCGTAAACTCCCTTGCTGTTAATGGAGGGATTCTAAGTATAACAACTGATAAATTTGGAAATATATATATTGGGGCATATTCTAATGGAAAGCCATATATTGCCAAATGGGATGGAAATAAATGGAATGAATTGGGTGGTTCAAGCAATATTTCTAATACATTAAATGTGAATGGTTATGTAACAAGTATTGCATTAGACTCAAAAGATAATTTAATTGTTGCAGGTAACGTATACCAAGGTAATATGGGTGAGCAATATGTTGCAAAATGGAATGGTCAAAATTGGATTGAACTAAAATCTATCAATTCATTAAGAAAGTCACCTTATGGCATTGCTCATCTTGGTATTGATCAATTTGACAACATTTACGCACCTTTATCGATAAAAAATTCTTCAAGATTTAGTGTAGTAAAATGGAATAATTGTGAACCTGTTATTAATATTCAACCCAAAGATATCAATTCTAACATAAATTCAAATGAAATTTTAACGGTTAATTCAGTTGATATAAATTCAAAATTTCAATGGCAAATAGATAGTGGCTTGGGATACTCAAATGTTATTAATTCTAATCAATTTAAAGGTGCAACAAATGACACTTTGTTTATTAATAATTTAAGTTTATCAAATAATAACCAAATGTTCAGGTGCCAAATAACAACGGGCTATTGCAAAGAAAATTCTCAATCATCAATAATTAAAATCAATCAAAATTTGAGTTTAAGTAAGAATAAAAATTCAAAAATAAATGCATACCCTAACCCAACCTCAAACTCTATTACTATTAATGTAAAAAGTGAGTTAATTGGAGAAAAATATTTTATATTTAGTTCAACTGGCGAATTAGTTTCTCATGGATTTATAAATTCAATTACATCTAAAATAGATTTAAGTCGCTTAAATACAGGTGTATTCTTCATAAAAGTAGGTGAAGTGGATAGCTATTTTATTAAAGTGATAAAAAATCAATAATTAAATTTTTGATATCTTCAATCAAAAACATCATTATTCTCTAAAATACTCAGGTAATTGTAATACCTACTCGCTGATATTAGCTTTTCTTCTACCGCTTTGATAACCGCACACTCTGGCTCGTTTAAATGAATGCAATTATGGAATTTACATTGTTTCATGTATTCTCTAATTTCGGGGAAATAATGCCCAATTTCGGTTTTTTCTATGTCTATAATCCCAAAATCTCTAACTCCAGGTGTGTCGATGATAGCAGTATTATCGTTTACAAAAAACAATTCAGCAAAAGTTGTAGTGTGTTTCCCGCGAGAGTGCATCACACTGATAATGTCGGTTTTTTGAAAGGCCTCCGGAATTAATTGATTCAATATGGTCGATTTTCCAACACCTGAATGACCACTCAGTAATACGGTTTTGCCTTTTATGATGTCGAGCAATACACTCTGTGGATTAAGGTAATCCATTTGCGAAGAACATGCCACACTTTGATATCCTATTGATTCATATAAATTTTTAAGAAAATGATAGTAGGTAATTTCTTCATCGGTATATAAATCATATTTATTAAAAACCAACACAACCGGAATATGAAAAGCCCCTGCCATAACCAAAAAACGGTCAATAAATCCTAGCGAAGTTTTAGGTTGACTGATAGTGACTATCAATAACACCATGTCTATGTTTGAGGCAATAATCTGACCTTGTTTACTCAGTTTATTGCTTTTTCTGATCATGTAGTTGTGGCGTTTATGAACGTCTGTAATGACACCATAGGTTTCATCTCCACTGCTTTCCAATTCGTACTCTATGGTATCTCCAACCGCTACAGGATTGGTGACTTGTAAATCTTTTAATCTTATTTTGCCTTTTATTCTTGCTTTTAAAAACGAGTTGTCTTCGGTTTTAAGATTATACCAACTTCCAGTCGATTTTATAACAAGTCCTTTCAAAGTGATATTAAAATATTTGGGAACAAATTAGTTTTGTTGCGTCGCTTTTTCCCATCGTGTAAAAATGTAATACAGGGACTTTTGCATCTATCAATTCCTTGCATTGTTGAATACACCATTCAATGCCAATTTTTTTTACATCTTCGTTGTTTTTGGCTTGTTCAACTTCATCTGTTAAAGTATCAGGTAAATCGATGTGAAATAACTTTGGAAGAAGTTGCAATTGGTTTTTGGTCGTTAATGGTTTAATGCCCGGAATGATTGGAACATGGATATCGTTCTCTCTGCATTTTTTTACAAAATCAAAGTATTTTTGGTTGTCAAAAAACATTTGAGTAACGATAAATTCTGCACCAGTTTCAATTTTTCTTTTCAGGAATTTTAAATCTGTTTTAATATTAGGAGCATCGTGGTGTTTTTCAGGATAACCTGCAGCACCTATACAAAAATTAGTAACATTGGCATTGGTTAATTCTTCGTCAATATAAATGCCGTTATTCATGTTTTTAATTTGATGAATCAAGTCGAGCGAGTTTGAATTTCCCGCATTTTCGGGACTAAATACATTTTCATTTTTCGCATTGTCTCCTCTCAGTGCTAACACATTGTCTATTCCCAAAAAATTTAAATCAATGAGTGCATTTTCGGTATCTTCTTTGGTAAAACCACCACATATAATGTGTGGGACAGTGTCTATTTTATATTTATGCATAACCGCTGCGCAAATAGCAACGGTACCCGGTCTTTTTTTGGTAGAAACTTTGGTAAATGAACCATCGGGTCTCTTTTTTTCAACATAATCTTCTCGGTGGTAGGTAACATCGATGAATGAGGGTTTAAATTCCATTAAAGGGTCTATGCCTTTGTATATGCTATCAATACTATCCCCTTTGAGAGGGGGAAGAATTTCAAACGAGAATAAGGTATTTTCTGCTTGCTTAATGTGATCAATAATTTTCATTCTAAAATTGAATATTAAATTGAAGAGTTTCAGAACCTCTTTTTACTATTGCAATTACTTTATCGCCTTTATCGAAAGAGGCCAATGCACTCATATAATCCCCCATTGAATTAATTTCATAATTGCCAAGTTTGATAATAATATCGTTGGCTTTCATGCCAGCAATTTGTGCAACACCTCCCATGTTTACACCATCTGCTTTTACGCCTAATCCATCAAAAGCATAATCTGGCATAATGCCCAATTTTACCTTAAACGACATGCGTTTGCTTTCCTCGGCCTTAGTTGGGGTAAAGGTAAGTTGTTTGTATTTTCTGATGTTAAATAAAGTATTTAAAGTGATGTCGTACACCATGTAAATGCCATCATAATTAATTAAATGTTCGTCATCGCTTGGTTTGTGATAGTCATGATGTTGACCAGTAAAATAATGTAATACAGGGATGTTTTTGTAATAAAAACTGGTGTGGTCTGAACTTCCTGTTCCCGATTCAGAGGTTTTGATTTTTATTTGAGTCGTATCTGTTTTGATGCTGCTAATAGCATTGTTTAACTCAGGGGCAGTTCCTACTCCGTAAATCATCAATGTTTTTTTGTTAGAATCCAATCGGCCTACCATGTCAAAGTTTAACATACAATGGATGTCTTTGAGTTCTATAGTTGGGTTATTAACAAAGTGATTCGAACCCAATAATCCTTGCTCTTCACCACTAAAGGCGATAAATAAGTAATTAAATTTTTTCAGTTTTTTTGTTTTTTTGATTTTGCGCATCAACTGCAACATCATAGCCACTCCACTTGCATTATCATCTGCACCATTGTGAATTTTTCCGCTTTGAGGGTCTCTACTACCTCCATATTCATTGTAACCCAAATGGTCTTGATGAGCACCAATAACAATTGTTTTAGCTTTTTTGTTATTCATATAACCAACCACATTGTGAGCAGTGGCATTGAGTTGAGCTATTTTAACATGGAAACTAACTGTTTTTCCATCTAAAAAGAGATGGGTGAATTTGTTGGCAAATAATACAGGAATTGGTCCAGGTTTAATGTTTCTGTCAAGTAATCCAGAAGGTTTTTTGGAAAGTGAATCAGCTTGAACAAATATCACAGCTCTAGCTCCGTATCTAATAGCGGTATTGACTTTGTAAGACAAACTTTCGTAAGGGCTGAATTCTGAGTGAGCTTGGCCCGATTTAGGACTACCTAATTTTATGATAAAAACCTTTCCCTTCATATTAATACTGTCCAAATAATCATTGTGTTTTAATTGTGGGGCAACAATTCCGTATCCAGCTTGAACCACAGGGTAGTCGAACAAACTATCTGTATTACAACTGTATGACAATGGATAAAAATCACCTGTTTGTGGACGTAATCCAAGAATCAGTTCCTTGTTGTCTCTAATACTCATTGCATAAGTATTGGTATTTAGTCTTAATTGAATAATAGAAAAATTTTGAAAGAACAAACCAGAATCCCCTTTTGGTACAAGTTTATTTTTTTTGAATTCATCTGCTATAAATAAAGAGGATTTAAGTTCACCACTTGAACCGGTCAATCTGCCTTCAAGTTGGTCTGATGCCAAGTAGGTAATATCTGATTTTATCTGTGCAACTACTGTTTCTTTTTTCTGAGAGAATAAAACAGTAGAGCCAAAAGTTGCTAAGAATAAAGTTAAATAACGCATGTTTTGATACATAGTTGCAAATATAAGTTCGAATAATAACAATTTAAACTTTGTTTTGCTTTAACGAATATTGAGCATTGGTCAAATTGAGTTGGAAAAAGTGGTTTGAGTATTCTAATTGGATTGTTTTGGGATTCGTAAAATTACTATTAAATTCGCAGCATGACTCACAAAATAGCGCCAAGTATATTATCTGCCGACTTTGCTAACCTTCAAAGAGATATTGAAATGATTAATCAAAGTGAAGCCGATTGGTTTCATGTGGACATTATGGATGGTGTATTTGTTCCGAATATTTCATTTGGTTTTCCTGTTATGGCGTCGCTCCAAAAACACGCTTCAAAACCATTGGATGTGCATTTAATGATTGTAGAGCCCGACCGTTATATTAACCGATTTGCTGACTATGGCACCCATTTATTGTCCGTTCATATCGAAGCTTGTCCTC
>JBILJV010000063.1:0-12982 GCA_044377005.1 Bacteroidia bacterium | reverse complement strand
CAAAACTGAGTTTTTAAATCAAGTCGATCCATCTGATGTATCTGTTAGTGAAATTGAAGATGAAGATGAAGGAATAGAACTGATTACGATTAATGAAACACCTGAAATAAAAGAAGAAATAGAACTTGAGGAAATTATGAATCCTCAAGTTGTTAGTTTTGATGTTGCCAATACCCCTAAACCTATAGCGAAAACTCAACCGAATTTTGAATTAAAAATAGAATCACCGCAAGATGAAGAATTAGTGATTGTGCCACCTGTAAGTGAATCCGTATTAGATATTACAAATTCTGTTACACCTATTACAGCTTCATTTGGTGATAATTCTCAATACGACCCACGCTTAGATTTAGCAGGTTATCAAATGCCAACCCTAGATTTACTGCAAGACTATGAAGTGGCAAAAACCGAGATAGACAGAACAGAACTAGAGCACAGTAAAAACCTAATTATAGAAACACTCAAAAACTACAATATTGGTATTTCTGAGATTAAAGCAAACATAGGCCCTACGGTTACATTGTATGAAATAATTCCTGCACCGGGCGTTAAAATTTCAAGAATTAAAAATTTGGAAGACGACATTGCACTGAGTTTGGCAGCTTTGGGAATTCGTATTATTGCCCCTATCCCTGGAAAAGGAACAATAGGGATAGAAGTGCCTAATAAAAAGCCTGAAATGGTTCCTATGAAATCTATGGTGGCAAGTAAGAAGTTTCAAGAGTGTGCTTATGAGCTGCCTGTGATATTAGGAAAAACAATATCAAATGAAATTTATATAGCAGATTTAGCCAAAATGCCACATTTGTTGTGTGCAGGAGCAACAGGCCAAGGAAAGTCTGTGGGGCTTAATACTATTATTTGTTCGCTGTTGTACAAAAAACATCCTTCTGAATTAAAATTTGTATTAATCGACCCTAAGAAAGTAGAGTTAACACTTTATAACAAAATTGAGAGACATTTCTTAGCCAAATTACCTGGAGATGGTGATGCTATTATTACAGATACCAAATTGGTGACCAATACATTGAATTCCTTATGTATGGAAATGGATGAGCGTTACGATTTGTTGAAATCGGCAGGTAAGCGTAATATTATTGAGTACAATACGAAGTTCAAAGAAAGAAAATTATTGCCAACCGAAGGGCATCGCTTTTTGCCATATATAGTGGTAGTGATAGATGAGGTAGCAGATTTAATGATGACCGCAGGTAGAGAAGTTGAAACCCCAATTGCTAGGTTAGCACAGTTGGCTAGGGCAGTGGGTATTCACGTTATTTTGGCAACACAGAGGCCATCAGTAAATATTATTACAGGTACTATCAAAGCCAATTTCCCTGCACGATTAGCCTTTAGAGTAACCTCCAAAATAGATTCTCGTACGATTTTAGACAGTAATGGTGCCGACCAACTGATAGGTAAGGGAGATATGTTGTTTAGTACTGGTAACGATTTATTGCGATTGCAATGCCCATTTGTTGATACGCCTGAGGTGGAACGCATTACAGAATTTATAGGAAATCAAAGAGGATATAGCAGTGCCATGATATTGCCAGAATTTAGGGGCGATGAAGACAGCGGCGCAAGGGATGATTTTGACCCTAACGACCGTGATGCCTTATTTGAAGAAGCTGCAAGATTAATTGTACAAACCCAACAAGGTAGCACTTCATTAATACAAAGAAAATTGAAGTTGGGCTACAACCGAGCAGGCCGTTTGATTGACCAATTAGAACAAGCCGGTATCGTTGGCCCATTTGAAGGTGCTAAAGCCAGAAAGGTATTAATACCCGACGAAGCCTCTTTAAATCAGTTTTTGGATAATATGTAATTTAGAGGGCTTGTATTATATTAGTTTGGAACACTATTTGGATAGCTTGAATAATAAATAATAGTATTAAATTTGCGCCCAATGAAAATTAAAGTCCTTTTTTCTTTTTTGATTCTCGTGTTAATGTCTTTTGTAGCTACTCCACCCAAAGTAGAAAAAGACAAAGATGCCAATAAGTTATTGAAAGACATTTCTAAAAAATACAAAGCTTATACCTCTCTTAAAGCCGATTTTACAATGTTGAACGAACCTGCAGATGGTAAAAAAAACACCACCGAAAAAGGGTCTTTGTGGTCGAAAGGGAATAGTTTTAAACTGAATTTTGGAGGTCAACAAATTTTTTGTAACGGTAAGTTTATATGGACTTACACCGCCGAAACCAATGAATGTGTGAAAGACAATTACAATCCAAATAGTTCAAAAGGAATAAATCCTACCAAATTATTTACTATTTGGGAAAAAGGGTTTTTATACATCAGTGAAGGGACCTACAAAAAAGGTACCTCTACTATTTCTAAAATTAAACTAACCCCAACCGACAAATCTGTCCCTTATTTCTTAATGAACTTAGAGGTTGATAATACCTTAAAGACATTGCAAAGTATGAAAGTGTCATATAAAGCAGGCAACAAACAAACATACACTATCACTCAACAAAAAGCAAATGAGGCTATTTTGGACAAGGAGTTTGTGTTTGAAGCAAGCAAATACAGTGGTGTAGAAATCATCGATTTAACAAGTAAGTCAAAAAAATAAACAAGTCTTTTTAAATGATTTACATCATTTATTGAAATTGTTTTTTTTTATAATTTTGTAAAGTGTTGTTACATAATAGAATTAGTAATAAAGAGTTAAAGGAAAAAATTAAGTTTAGCGATGAAGCTAGAACTACTATTTCTTTTTATAAATATCACCATATGCAAAATCCCAAGGCTTTCAGAGATGAATTGTACTTGACTTGGAATCAATTAGGTGTTTTAGGTAGAATCTATGTGGCAGACGAAGGGATTAATGCCCAGTTATCTGTACCTACAGAAAATTTTGAGGCTTTTAAGTCCCATTTATATAGCTATGATTTTTTGAATGGAGTGCGCTTAAATACTGCTGTTGATGATAATGGTAAATCATTTTTTAAATTGGCTATTAAAGTCAGAAAGAAAATCGTTGCTGATGGAATAGATGATCCTAATTTTGATGTCACAAAAATAGGAAAACACTTAAAAGCCGAAGATTTTAATGCACTAATCGACAATCCCGATACCATAGTAGTGGACATGCGCAATCACTACGAAAGTGAAATTGGGCATTTTGAAAAAGCTATTTTGCCAGATGTGCTTAGTTTTAGAGAACAATTGCCAAAAGTGGCAGAAATGTTGGAAAATCAAAAAGATAAACCAGTTTTAATGTATTGTACAGGTGGTATCCGTTGCGAAAAAGCCAGTGCTTATATGCTTTATAGAGGGTTTAAGGAGGTATACCAGTTGGAAGGAGGAATTATTAAATATGCCAATGATATCAAAGAAAAAGGATTACTCAATAAATTTCATGGTAAAAACTTTGTTTTTGATGAACGTTTGGGCGAAAATATTTCAACCGAAATTATATCCAAATGTCACCAATGTGGTAATCCGAGTGATACCCATACCAATTGTGCTAATGTAGCCTGCAATTTACTATTTATTCAATGTCCAGCGTGTAAAGAGAAGTACAGCAACTGCTGTGATGAACAATGCCAACACATTGCTTCATTACCAGAGGAAGAGCAAAAGGTTCTAAGAAAAGGCACCAACAAAGGTCGCTTAGTTTTTAACAAAGGTAAAAAGTTAAAAACGCAATAATCTAGTTATAAATCACGATGTAAGCATTCAGTGAAATGGCAGTGAAAAGCCAAATCAGATAAGGTAATAACAATAAGTTGTAATAATGCTGAATTCTGAAATATCTTAAAAATGGGATAATCAAAACCAGTTGTAACGCACTTATAACGAATAAAGCTAAAACGGGTTGTTGAAAGTAAAAAAAAATTGGATTCCACAACACATTCAATAGCCATTGTATGCCATAAAAGATAAATATTTTGGTTTGTTCAGTTTTTGAGTTTTTTAATAATCCGCTTAGATAAAAGGCATAACAAATCATAATGGTGGTCCAAGTTGCACCAAAAACCCAACCCGGTGGTGTCCAAGGTGCTTTGTTAATGGTTTGATACCATTCGCTAGCAACGCCAATGCCTGTAAACTGTCCACCAATTGCTAAGGCTAGAAAGTTTAATAACAAGAATATTATAAAGTTACGCATAAAAAAAGGGTTGTTACAAATGTACAACAACCCTTCCCCTTAAGATTGGTTTATTTTTTATTTTAAAAATAACAAGTCACGGTATTTAGGAAGTTTCCACATGTCATTGTCAATTAATTCTTCCAATTTGTCAGCACTTTCTCTAATCTCATCAAAGTATGGTTTTACTTTGTCGCAATATGCTTTTGCTTTCTTGTCAGCATGTTCAATCAAGTTTGCTTTTCGACGCTCTTCTGTCATTTTAGCATTATTACTCCATATAGAATTGACATGTTTAGAGATTTCTTTGGTTAGTTCAAGTAATGTTTTGGTTTCTTGTTTCGTTTGACCAATTTTTATTAAACCTTCAATTGTGTCAATCAATTGTTTTTGATATTTAACCGCTGATGGAATTACATAATTTTTTGCCAATTCACCTAAAATTCTACCTTCAATTTGAATTTTTAACACATAGTCCTCAAATTTTATTTCAGTTCGTGCTTCCAATTCTTTTTTGGTGTATATGCCATTGTCAACAAAGATAGATTGACTTTCTTTTTTATTGTAAGCATCTAAAGCGTAAGGCGTAGTTTTGATATTACTTAAACCTCTTTTTGCAGCTTCTTTCACCCATTCTTCGCCATAACCATTGCCTTCGAAAATGATTTTTTTAGAAGTTTTAATATAGCCAATTAATGTTTTTTCGATAGCAGCTTGTTTGCTTACTTTTTTCTTTATTAGTAAATCTACATCATTTTTAAATGCCATTAATTGGTTGGCAACTATTGTATTTAATACAATAACTGCATTTGCGCAATGGTCACTAGAACCTACCGCTCTAAATTCAAATTTATTTCCGGTAAAGGCAAATGGAGAAGTTCTGTTTCTATCAGTATTATCAAGTAATATTTCAGGAATACGGTAAATGTTAATGGTTTTTTCACTTACTCTGCCCGGCTTTTGTTCAGTTTTAGAATTTTCAAAACGGTTTAAAACATCTGATAATGTGCTGCCAATAAAAACAGACATAATAGCAGGAGGAGCTTCATTTGCACCCAATCTATGGTCGTTGCCGGCAGTTGCAATACTTGCTCTTAATAAGTCGGCATGGTCGTGAACAGCCTTAATCGTATTGATGAAGAAAGTTAAAAATTGTAAGTTGTCTTGTGGACTTTGACCTGGTGATAATAAATTAACCCCGGTATCAGTAATAATTGACCAATTGTTGTGTTTGCCCGACCCATTTACCCCTTTAAATGGTTTTTCGTGCCATAGAACTTTTAATTTATGTTTACTAGCTACAGCTTGCATTACATCCATTAATAATGAATTATGATCAATGGCAATATCCGCTTCCTCAAACATAGGTGCACATTCATATTGTCCAGGTGCTACTTCATTGTGACGGGTTTTTAAAGGAATACCAAGTTTAAAGGCTTCTTTTTCGAATTCAGTCATGTAGTTGTAGATACGCTCAGGAATACTTCCAAAATAGTGGTCTTCCAATTGTTGCCCTTTCGCAGGCATATTGCCAACCAAAGTTCTTCCTGCAAAAACTAAATCGGGACGTTGGTTGTATAATTCTTCGTCTATTAAAAAATATTCTTGCTCAATTCCCAATGAAATTTTTGTATTCTTTACATTGGTATCAAATAATTGACAAACATCTGTAGAGGCTTTTGATAAAATATTGGTTGATTTAATCAACGGAGCTTTATAATCCAATGCCTCGCCTGTGTATGAAACAAAAATAGTAGGAATACACAAGGTTTTTCCACTTGCTTTTTCCATAATGAAAGCTGGAGAGGAAGGGTCCCAAGCGCTGTAACCACGTGCTTCAAAAGTATTTCTTATGCCGCCATTGGGGAAACTTGATGCGTCAGGTTCTTGTTGAACGAGAGCTTTGCCTGGAAATTTTTCTACACCAGAGTCAATCCCTGTAGGTTCAAAAAACGAATCATGTTTTTCTGCAGTAGAACCTCTAAGTGGTTGAAACCAATGAGTGTAATGTGTAGCGCCTCTTTCAATGGCCCAATTTTTCATACCTTCAGCAATTAAATTAGCCATTTTCATATCCAACGGATGGCCTGTGGTTCTTGACTCGTTTACAGCTTTGATGGCTTCTTTACTAACATACTCTGCCATGGCTTTTGGTCCAAAAACATTTTTACCGAAGTATTCGGAAATTTGTTTGGTGGTTTTTGACTTACTTTTTCCAGAGGATTGTATCATTTTATTATTATTTGACTGCAAAATTAGGGTTAAAGGTGGTAATAAAGATGTTTTTTATGGTAAAAAATTAACAAAATTTCAATAATTGATAAAATATGTCGAAAAAAATTAATAATTTCGACACGAATTGTTAAATAGTCAAATTCCATACAATCATTTGCCTTTATTGACTGAGATTCAGTTTAAACCAAGTGATAGATTATTGACTGTTAGTCGGCAGTGTCAAATGTCTATCTCATATTTAAAGGGATTTTTGGATGCCTTACCTCAAAATAATTTGTTTTATATTTCTAAATGGTTTCAGTTATTAGAACTTAAATATTCGTTCGACATGGAAAATAATTCAATATCTATTCAAAGATTGTTTGAATCCTCTGTTTCAAAACAAAAAAACAATGATAAAACTACCCAACTTATCTTAGAACAGTTTGTGTCAGAAAATAAAATTATTGGGAATGATTTAAGTAGTTATAATAGGTTTTATATTTCCAAAGTGGGTAAAAAGAAGTCGGAATTAAGTTTTTACAGAGAAAAGACAAAAGCCGTGATTAAAAGTTATTTTACCAATTTGGTGTTATATACAGCGCCCGATCAAAACAATGTACTTAGTCGGATAAGAAAAGATTTGAATAAATCGTTATTAACTAAGCCTTTTGAGGATGATTTGATCAATTTGTGTATGCTGCACCTTCAATTTAGGGCTGTTGCGCCATTCACTCAGTTCAATGATGCTTCAGCCAGATTTCATTCGCAATTTGTTGTCCAAAATTTATTGGAACGTTTTATTTCCATACCTTTTTCACAACAATTGATATTGGTAAAAGAGGATTATAATGTGATGCTTAAAAATGCATTGTTCAATGAGAATTATGAGTCTTGGTGTTTATTGCTAATCAATGCAATACATTTGTCAATTGAAAAAATGATTATGAAATTGAAACAAATTTTTCAATTGAAAGAAAAGCAATCATTGATAATATCGAAATATACCAATTATAAATTGCCTGACGAGTTAATATTAGTTTTGATGAAACATCCCTTTGTTAAAACATCAGACATTACGTTGTTGTTAAACTGTCATAGACAAACATCCTATACGTATCTTAAGCATATGGTAAATGCAGGACTTCTGATTTCAAAAAAATCGGGAAGGGAGCAAGTTTATTACAACAAGGAATTAATGGCTTTATTGATCTATTAATAATGCTTAGCATTATAGAAGATTCTGCAAAGTTGTCCCAAAGCACAAATCAAATTCGCGTCAATTTGCGAAATTTCTAAAGGGGAAAATTTAGAATCTCACTGACTTAATCTTCTTAAATTAGAATGGTCATTTTTCCTCTTTTAATTGTTATAATAGAATATCAACAATAAAGTTGTTATTTTTGCCAATGTAAATGAATGCCATGTTACGCATATTGAAATTGATAGTGCCTTTTAAAGGCTTAGCATTCCTAAATATGCTTTTTAATTTAATTCAAATTATAGCGGGTTTGTTCTCTTTAGCACTTATTATGCCTTTGCTCGATTTTATGTTCAATAACAACAAAGACTTGTTGGAGCGTAATTTGAGCAAAAAACAAGGTGGATTTAATGAATTTTATACCGATTTTATTAGTTGGATGACTCAATTGGTTCAGGATGATAAACGACAAGCTTTACTTTACATTAGTATTGCATTAATTGTGGCAACAGTTGTAAAAAATATTGCCCGTTATCTTGCACTTTTTTACTTGGTTATTCTTAGAAACAAAGTCATTCAGGATATACGAAAACGGGTATTCAATAAAATGCTTGATTTGCCAATTTCATACTTCAGTAACGAACGCAAGGGAGACCTAATATCACGAATGAGTAACGATGTTAAGGAGGTTGAATGGAGTTTAATGGCTTCTTTGGAAGCAATTTTTAAAGAACCTGTTACCATATTGGTTTATATTGCAACTTTGGTTTTTATGAGTCCTAAATTAACCTTATTTGTAGTAGTTTTATTGCCCGTAGCAGGTGGTTCTATTGCTTTATTGGGTAAATCTTTAAGGAGAAAGTCAAAAAGAAATCAGGAACAACAAAGTTTGGTGCTTTCTTTCTTAGAAGAATCTATTGGTGGTGTTAGAATTATAAAGGCATTTGTTGTAGAATCTATTTTTAAGAAAAAATTTGGTGACATTAATCAGTCCGCAACTACAGCCAATATTAAAGTCAATCACAGAGGTGATATGGCTTCACCTATTTCTGAAACATTGGGAATTATTGTTGCTGCTGTTATTTTGTGGTTTGGTGGTAACATGGTTTTTGATGAACAACTAACGGGGTCGGCTTTTTTAGCTTATTTTGCCATATTTAGTCAAGTTATTCCTCCTTTCAAACAATTGTCTAATGCTTTTCCTATGGTTCAAAGAGGGGCAGTAAGTATGGACAGATACGAAGAGATTTTAAATGCAGACATTAAAATACCTGAACCTGAAAATCCAGTGTTTGTTGAACAATTTAATGACTCTATTGAATTTAAAAATGTGAGTTTTTCATACGGAAAGGAAGAAGTAGTTAAGCAAGTTAGTTTTTCAATTCCTAAGAATAAAAAAATTGCATTGATTGGTTCAAGTGGAAGTGGTAAAAGTACTTTAGCCGATTTGTTGCCCCGTTTTTATGATGTTACTAAGGGTGAAATTATGATTGATGGAGTCAATATAAAAGATATTTCTACGCATCAATTACGTTCCTTAATGGGCATAGTTACACAAGAGGCTATATTGTTTAATGATACCATTGCCAATAATATTAAATTTGGTTTAAATAATGTTAGTCAAGCTCAGTTGGAAGCTGCATGTAAAATGGCAAATGCGTTAGATTTTATTAATGAAACTGAACATCAATTTGAAACTGTAATAGGAGAGAGGGGTAGTAAATTGAGTGGTGGGCAAAGACAAAGAATAGCAATTGCCCGTGCTTTGCTTAGAAATCCTCAAATTTTAATTTTAGATGAAGCAACTAGTGCATTGGATAATGAAAGCGAAAAATTAGTCCAAGAAGCGCTCGATCATTTAAAAGAGGGACGAACCAGTTTGGTTATAGCCCATAGATTAAGTACTATAAAAGATGCAGACGAGATTATTGTTTTAAAAAATGGTAAAATAATAGAACGTGGTAATCATTATGATTTAATGACACGAGAAGGGGTTTATTATAGTTTGGCTAGAATGACAGAAGGTTTATAAGCTCGGAGTGATAGTTTTGGATGTGAATTTTATTTGAAAGAATTCTTATATTTGTTGAATGTTACTTAGGTTTTTTATATTAATTAATTGTTTTATTAGTGTTGTATTGTCAGCGCAAACGATGTCTGAACAAAAAGACTATCGAAATACGTTGTTGATGGGAATTACTTATGGTCGTCAACAATCCATTGGCATTTTAAACGAAAGATTTGGCGGTAGCAATACTGTTGGAATAAATACAAGTTACAAATTTGGTAAAAACTGGCAGGCTAGTTTTCAACTTAATACTTTGTTTGGCTCTGTAGTTAAAGAAAATGGAATGTTTGATTCTATCAGTAAAAATGGAACAGACTTATTGGATGTAAATGGAAATTTTGCTCAAATTAGGTTGTATCAGCGCGGCTATATGTGGCATTTTGATTTTGGTAAAGTAATTCCGTTGTCGCCATTAAATAAAAATTCAGGTTTATTAATGACCGCTGGTTTGGGTTTTATGGAACATAAAATCAAGTTTTTTTATCAAAGAGATGTGTTGCCGCAATTGGAAGGCGGCTATTTTAAAGGTTATGACAGGTTGACTAACGGTTTTATGTGGCGAGGATTTGTTGGATATCAAAGGATTGATAATGAGCAAATGTTGAACTTTATTGCAGGCCTTGAATGGATGCATGGATTAACTCAAAGTAGACGTTCTTTTGACTTTGATACAAGGAAAGCTGATTTACGCCAAAGGAATGATCTGTTAATTGGTTTGAAAATTGGGGTAATGATTGCCATTCAGGGTAGAAAAGCAGGTGCTAAAAAAGGACAAGAAGAAAGGTACTTTGATTGATGCGTTATTTGTACACTTTTCTGTTAACTATAGCAAATGCTTGTTTGCCTTTGGCCGCATTATTGTTAAGGAAAGGTAAGGCAAAAGAATTTGTTATAGGTAGAATAGCTCAAAGGGAAATTAGTTTACCGGAAAAAACAGGTCAACGAATATGGATTCATTGCGCCAGTTTGGGTGAATTTGAACAGGTAAAGCCAATAATTGAAAGTATAAAGCACCAACAAAACTGTCAATTAATAGTTAGTTTTTTCTCTCCTTCAGGGTATCAATATTCTCAAAATTATCCATTTGTTGATGCTGTATTTTATTTGCCATTAGATACTCCTCGAAATGCCGAAATGTTTATCAAAGCAATTAATCCTGATAAGGTCATCTTTGTTAAATATGAATTCTGGTTTCATTTTTTAACAGAATTGTTTGCCAAAGATATCCCGGTTTATTTGATTTCTGCGGTTTTCAGACCCAATCAGTTTCTTTTTTCTAAATTTGGAAAATGGTTGTTTAAATTATTGCCAAAGTACAAAACCATTTTTGTGCAAGATAAAAATTCATTAGAATGTTTGATTTCTCATGGGATTAAAAATGCAATATTGTCTGGAGATACCAGATATGACAAGGTTTATTCTACTTCGATGAATGTAAAAATGAATACAATTATCGAATCATTCAAAGGCGAATCTAATTTATTAATTTTAGGAAGCAGTTGGTCTTCCGAGGAAGATTTGTTGTTGTATTATTTGTCAAGGGGAAAGGAAATTAATTTAAAAATTCTTATTGCACCACATGACATATCGCAAGGACATGTCAATGAAATTTTACATAAGTTTAAAGACTATATGCCAATACTTTATTCAAAATTCATACCATCAATTTCCATGTCACAAGTAATGGTTTTAGATACTATTGGACATTTAGCAAGTTCTTATTATTACGGTAATGTAGCCTTGGTTGGTGGTGCATTTGGTAAAGGATTACATAATATTTTGGAGCCCATCGCCTTTGGTGTTCCTGTGATTTTTGGACCTCATACACAAAAGTATCCTGAGGCGCAATTAGCTATTAATAATCAAATTGCTGTTCAGGTAACTACTTCAGTGGAGTTTGTTAATGCATTAGAGGAATTAATGAATAATCAATATCATCAAGCATGTTTAGAATTTGTAAAATTGAACAAAGGGGCGAGTGAAATTGTAGTAAAGGAATTGTTGAATTTAAAACAATGAGTTCCCTTTATTGTAATGAACTCTACCTAGGTGTTTAAAGGCTAATTCTGTAGCTTCACGTCCTCTAGCAGTTCGCATTAAATAGCCTTCTTGAATTAAGAATGGTTCATAAACTTCTTCAATCGTTCCTGGTTCTTCACCTACAGCCGTTGCAATTGTATTTAATCCAACAGGCCCTCCTTTAAATTTGTCTATTATTGTGCTTAAAATGCGGTTGTCCATTTCATCTAAACCATTGTAATCCACATTCAAGGCATCAAGTGCAATTTTAGCAATACTCATATCAATATTTCCACTTCCTTTTATTTGAGCAAAATCTCTAGTTCTTCTTAGAAGAGCATTAGCAATACGCGGGGTTCCACGGCTTCTTCTAGCAATTTCGTATGCTGCTTCATTAACGATTGGAATATTTATAATTCCCGAGGAACGGGTAATGATTTTCGCTAACAAATCGGTATTGTAATATTCCAAACGGTTAGTGATGCCAAAACGGGCTCTCAGAGGAGAGGTTAACAATCCTGAACGGGTTGTTGCCCCAACTAGAGTGAAAGGTGCCAAACTAATTTGAACACTTCTTGCACTTGGTCCACTGTCCAACATTATGTCGATTTTGTAATCCTCCATTGCAGAATATAAATATTCTTCAACAACAGGGCTCAATCGGTGGATTTCATCAATGAATAAAACATCGCCTTCTTCAAGGTTAGTTAACAATCCAGCCAAATCACCAGGTTTTTCTAAAACAGGCCCACTTGTGATTTTTATATTACTGTTTAATTCATTCGCTATGATATTTGCCAAAGTTGTTTTTCCTAAACCAGGAGGGCCATGTAATAATACATGGTCCAAAGCTTCGCCCCTTTGAACGGCCGCTTTAACAAATATTTTTAAGTTTTCTAAAATTTTATCTTGTCCTGCAAAATCATCAAAATTTGCCGGTCTCAATACCTTCTCAATGTCTTTGTCCGTAGAACTTAATTGTTCAGAGTCTGGATTTAAATGCTCGTTTTTCATCCTTTACACAAAGGTAGGGCATTGTTTAATCAATCCAAAAATTGATATTCACATTTCATGTGGTTTTCTGACGTTGAGTTGTGACATATTTTCATTCTTTCAAAGAGATAAAGCAACTTTTTGTCATTTTTTTGCTACTTAATAAATAATTTGTACGAAATTTGTTATTCTTTATAAACATGAAATTTTTTATTGCTGTTACTTTTTTAACCCTGTCACAACTTGCTTTTGCTCAGGTTAACAACGCTATTATTTTTGATAAAATGATACATGATTTTGGAAATGTAAATGAAGAAAGTAATGAAGTGACTTGCGTTTTTACCTTTAAAAATATTTCTGACCAACCAATTAAAATATT
>JBILJV010000118.1:0-3711 GCA_044377005.1 Bacteroidia bacterium | reverse complement strand
ACATATTCATCAGATAAAATACTATCAAACAAATCAAATTCATTAAATAACAACTCATATAAGTTTGTTAAAAAAGTTTTTTGAGCATCTAATGAAGGTTCATCGAAAATATTGTATTCAATAAAGAAATCATACTGAACTAGGTCTTCAAAAAGTTTGTCAAACAAATTACCATGTTGTTGCCAATTGTGTTTTGATTTTAATTTGCATGATCTGAAATCATCGCTTTCTTCTAATGCTTTATAAAAGGCTAGCTTATCAATAACGTGTGTTTTGAGTATATGTGTTTTTGATGGAAAATATTTTTGGGTTTCTATTTCTCTTTCAGATTCCAAGTATGTATTAAAGTCAGATAGAAATTCTAAGCAGAAATAATAAATTTCATAGAGATTATTAAAATTCTCTTTTAATGACTTAACAGAGTTAGGTAATGATAACTGTTCCTGTTGTTGGAAAGCATATAGTTGTTGAAGAACTTTGATTCGGATATTCCTTCTAGATAGCATTGATAATGAACAAAAAGTTTGCAAATATAAGGGTAATTTTGAAACTAGAACTTACAAATTAATTAAATTTTACCAAGTAATTGTGTGGCGAACAGGAGAGTTGGGGTCCACAATTTCAATAGTGTCATTGTTTTGAATACTATCTTTTACAAAGCCATAACTAGTAAAAATGGCATTTCGTTTATCAATAGGTTCACTTTTGAAGTAAAAATCACCTGCACACAAGCTAGTTGTGGTTTTTAATTTTAATTGCCATTCTTTTTTAAAACTGTATACTTGGAGTTCAGCCCAACATCCCTCAGGTATTTCTTCTATTAATACAATTTCATTCCAATTGTCTTGATTTAAATCACCTGAATTGAAAAACTTAAATGGCCTTTGCCCAGAAATGATGAGAGGAATATTCGAAAAAGAAAAGACAAAGTGTTGATTTCCATCTATAAAATATCGCCAAATAGAATCTTTAATCTCGTCATTATTGAGGTCTGATACAAACACTAAATCTTTCGCAGAATCATATTGATTTATTTCAATGTTTGAATTATCTTCAATATTATCAAAAGATTCATCTTGGTTTAACCATTCATTTTTTACAGCCAATTCAGTCAAAACTTCTTTGTTCGAAGTATTGTCTTTATTATGACAAGCCATAAATGGTAATAAAATCAATAGAAATGAAATCCTCATTATTTATCGCAAATTTATAATCATAAATTGTAAAAACAAATATAAATTAATGAAATTTAAACTATTGATACATCAATTCATTCTTTTAAAAATGTGATTTTTAAATCCGTTTATTCACAATACATTTGCAATGTGAATTTGGTCAACGAAATCCATAAAAGGAAAACTTTTGCAATTATCAGTCACCCCGATGCTGGTAAAACTACTTTAACAGAAAAATTTCTATTATTTGGAGGTGCAATACAAACTGCAGGTGCTGTAAAGTCTAATAAAATTAAAAAAACAGCAACCAGTGACTTTATGGAAATTGAAAAACAAAGAGGAATTTCTGTTGCCACTTCAGTAATGACTTTCGAATACAATGGGAAGTTAGTTAATATTTTGGATACTCCTGGTCACAAGGACTTTGCTGAAGATACATACAGAACCCTTACAGCTGTTGATAGTGTTATATTAGTTATTGATTGCGTTAAAGGAGTTGAGGAACAAACCGAACGGTTGATGGAGGTATGTCGAATGCGTAACACACCTGTAATTGTGTTTATTAATAAAGTGGACCGAGATGGTCGCGATCCTTTTGATTTATTGGATGAGTTAGAAAAAAAATTAGACATAAGTGTTCGTCCAATGAGTTGGCCTATCAACGGTGGTAGAGATTTTAAAGGTGTTTATAAATTGTACGACAATAGTTTTAATTTTTTCGAAGCTAACAAAACTAAAATTTCAAAAGATATTGTTAGGATTGATGATTTAAGCAGTCCTTTGGTTGATGAACTTTTGGAAAAAGATGCAGATAAACTGAGAGCCGATGTAGATTTAATAGATGGTGTTTATGGAGAATTTGATATTGATTATTATTTAAGTGGAGATGTTGCTCCAGTTTTTTTTGGGAGTGCATTAAATAATTTTGGTGTAAAAGAATTACTTGAAAAGTTTTTAGAAATAGCGCCATATCCTCAAGCTAGACAAAGTAGTGAAAGATTAGTTACCCCAGAAGAACCAAAGTTTTCTGGATTTATTTTTAAAATACATGCCAATTTAGACCCAAGACATCGCGACCGTATTGCTTTTTTAAGAGTATGCTCAGGTAAGTTTGAACGAAATAAGTTTTTTCATCATGTTCGACTTGACAAAAATATGAAATTTGCGAGTCCATTTACATTTATGGCTGACAGTAAAGCATTGTTAGAGGATGCTTTTGCAGGAGATGTTGTTGGTTTGTATGATACTGGAAATTTTAAAATTGGTGATACTTTGACTGAAGGTGAGAACTATATGTACAAAGGGGTTCCAAGTTTTTCTCCTGAGATTTTTAAAGAATTGATCAATCTTGATCCTATGAAATCTAAGCAATTAGAAAAAGGAATTGAACAGCTAACTGATGAGGGGGTTGCTCAATTATTTAGACAAGATCCGGGGAATAGAAAGTTTATTGGAACTGTTGGAGAATTGCAATTTGAGGTGATACAGTACCGCTTGGAAAATGAATACAATGCCAAATGTCGTTTTGAACCAAGAAACTTTCATAAAGCTTGTTGGTTGACAGGAGATAAAACTGCTATTGATGATTTTATAAAGTTTAGACACAAAAATATTGTTAAAGATAAAGATGATAATTTAGTATTTTTAGCAGAAACGGCCTGGATTTTGAATTCAGCTATTGAACAAAACCCAAAAATTACGTTCCATACAACTTCTGACTTCAAAATTTAATCTACAATATATAATGAAAAGTATAAATCGATGGTTTTGTAAATGGATTGGTTTAATCTTCTTTTCCGTTTCTTCTCTTTCTGCTCAAACAACGGAGGAAATTATAAAAACCGATTTTATTCCTCAATTTAAAACAGGTGAACGGCTTGTTTATCAATTAGTTGAAACTAAATTTAAACAAAACATAAATGGTCACTTTACATTCTTAATGTATGATACATCATACATGATATTTAAGGTAAAGGATGTTAATGATACTCTAGTTTTAATTGATTTTAATTATTCTGATTATTTCAAAAATGGAGTTTTCAACAATGATGAAATGAATAAATATAATTTTTTAAAAACTGAAACCTATCAAATTGCACTAACTCCCAAGGGAGAATTTATAGAATTGGTTAATTGGGAATTCTTTGCCCAAGTTTTAATAGATAACATAAAAAAGGAGTACCAAGCGAATTTGTTGGATTCTAATACTCTTAAATATTATTATATAAATTATCACAATCAAGAAATTGTAGAAGAAACCGTAATTCCAAGGGTTATTGAGTTTCTTGAATTTTTTGGACAATCTTACTCGACAGACAAAACATACAGTATTGCCAAAGAAATTGTAAATCCATTTGGTGGTGAACCTATTCAAAAGTCGGTTCCATTTAGATTAACTCAAAAGCCAACTTTCAAAAATTCAATGTTTTTTACAGGTGCTGTAAATACAAATTTTGAAGACAATGAAACACTTCAAGAAGAATATTATTACTACCTCAATCGTAAATCTCCAAATGCAAGTGAAAGAACAATTTTA
>JBILJV010000061.1:0-13121 GCA_044377005.1 Bacteroidia bacterium | reverse complement strand
GCTTTAACAGCTTCAATCATTTGAGCTTTGGCCTCATCCACAGATAAACTAGCCACTTTTTCTAACAATTTTATTTGTTCTTGTCTGGCTTGTTCTACCTCTTGTTCTTTACGAGCAAGTCCATTTTGTTGGTTTTGGATTTTGACTTTAGTTTTCTCTAATTCATCTTCTTTAAGTTTGTATGCTTTTATTCTATCTTCAAGCGATTGTTCTTTTTGTTTAATTCGATTTTCAGAAACTTGAATTTCGGATGTTCTTCGTTGAATTTCTTTGTCTAATTCAGAGTTTTTTCTTTGTACTTCTTTTTCATGCTCAGATTTAAGATTCAGAAATTTTTCTTTAGCCTCTAACATTTTACTTTGTTTTATTGACTCGGCTTTATTTTTAGCTTCGTCAATTATAATATTAGCTTGAGCTTGTTGTTGTTTTTTGAGGATAGGTAAGCCTATTAGTACGCCAATGGCAAGTCCTACAATGAGAGAGATGGAAATAATAATTATCGTCATTTGTTTTTTTATTTAGGGTGAGATTAAAATAAAAAAAACAATAATTAGTTTTTAGCTTAAGATTGATTCAATTTCAGTTATTTGATTTTCAATTGGAGATAAATCAATTTCAACTGTTACTGTTTCTTTTGTTGTATTTGGTTTGTTCAATGTGTCTACTGCATATTCCAATGCGGCCATTGCCAATCCATCTATTTTATCTTTGATAGAAAAATTTGCGTTAAAAAATGCCATTTTTTCATTTAATAATTTGGCAGCTTTCCTCACATTTTCTTCTTCATTTGCTTTTATTCTAAGTGGATACATCCTATCACCAATGTTTACTTTTATGGATATATCGTTAGACATGACTAATCGTTTGCTTTTGTTTTTTTAAAACTCCATGCAATTATACACTTTTTTTTTATTTTTTTGAAATATTTGAGTCCAATCTTAAATGATTAGCGGTAAATAACCTTCTCTAATCAATTCAGGTTCCTCTCCAGTACAATCTATTACGGCAGAACCTTTGTTTGGGCAGTCGCCACCATCTATGATAAGCTCAACTTTGTTGCTATACAATGCCAAAATTTCATCAATGTGATGCTCGTATTCCGACTCTTCATTCAGTGGAATAGAGGAACAAACCAAGGGTTCGTTGACCATTTCGATTAATTTCTCGGTAATTTTATTCGAAGTGACTCTAATGCCTATCGTTTTCTTTTTGTTTAAAAATAGTTTAGGAACCTTGTTATTGGCTCTCAAAATAAAAGTATATGGTCCAGGTAAGTTTTTGTTTAAGATTTTATAAATACTTTTACTGAATTGTAAAGTGAAATCACTAATATTTTTTAGACTAAAGCATAAAATAGATAAATTTGCCTTTTCAGGTTTTTTACCTACAATTTTACAAATTTGTTCAATTCCATTTTTGTTGGAAAGTAAACAAACTATAGCGTAATATGAGTCTGTTGGGCAAATTAAAAGTTTATTGCTACTAAGTATTTCAGCAGCTATTTTAAGTTTTTTCTCTTCAGGATTACTTGTGTTTATATCTATCTTTGACATTAATTTTCATTGTATTGTAATGTTAATTCAAAGATATACATTTATAACAACTTATCGCCAAATTTTGCAGAGAATCCTACTCCAAAAAAGTTTTTAATTTGAACCTTTCTTTGTACACCTTCTACAGTTGTATTTACATCCACGTCCCAATCCCAAATCAATTGATTTATTAATGAAACTGTAACATATTTATTGACTTTCATATTGATGGTGTTTTGCCAATTTCTGTCAATTTTTATAAATTGCATAGTTTTATAGTTTTGAAACAACTCTAACCTTGTTTGATAATTGATATTTTTAGCAATATCTCTATTTACTGAAATGTTGATATACCATCCAATTTCATTCCTAAAAGTTTGTCCATTTTTAATTTTAGTGCCTGTAATGTCAAATACTGCTTTTTCCATTCCGTATAATCCTGAGTCGGCAAGCCTTTGTTCTCTTACAATGGTATATTTGGCCGTTACAGGAGAGGCATATATAGAAAAATAGGACTTTGGCTTGTAGTCGAAACCAACAGAAAGGAACCCAAATCCTTGTGCCAAAAAGTTAGAAACGTGGTTGTTTTTTCTTAATATGTCGTCTGGAGCCCAACCAGGGAATAATTGTGTATTCAAACTGATAAGTGCTGTATAGTTTAATTTTCTATTGATTTTTCGACCATATTTTGAGAGAAAAATAAATTTGTCCTCGTTTTTTACAAACGGATTTTTCACTCTAGTTCCCGGATTTGTTGGGTCATTAATGGTTGATTCTCCATTTCTAATAACACCATAAGCTAATTCTAGATAGTTTTCCCAAATATATTTGTCGTTTGCCGGATGGTAAATTGCAAATAAATTAGCATTTGAAATCAATCCTGAATTATTTGTGCCTCCTTGTGACCAGTTGGAAAAGGTAGTATTGGAGATATTCGTACTAAAAAAGCCACCTTTAATCCATCCTGTATCCTTTAAGTTTTTAGGTGCTGTTTTTTCCGCTGCTTTTTTCTTTAATTCCTCATCTTGTGCTTTTAATTGGAGTTCAATTAAACAAAAAAAAGCAATTATCAAAACGTATTTAATGTTCATCTTTTGAAAATTTTAATAATAAAAAGCCAAACAATTTGTTTGGCTTTTTATTAGTTCGTATTTAATTGTTTTTTTTTAAACTTGATGCTTTGTTTAAGGCTTTTATAAGTATAAATAAAACAAAGGCAATAATCAAGAAATTAATTGAAGCTCCTAGGAATTTACCAATATATAATGGACCAAGTTTGAATTCCTCGATAGTTTTAACGCTGCCTGCCAATGCAATTATAGGCATTATGACATCATCTACTAATGAAGTTACTATTTTACCAAAAGCAGTTCCTAAAATTACTGCAACAGCCAAATCAACAACATTCCCTTTGTTGATAAATTCTTTGAATTCTGAAATGATACTCATTTTATTTTTTTAAATACAAACTAAGTTTAGTTTGCATGTAATTTGGTATTATTGTCACAGAAAATATTAACAATTTATAAACGACATAAAAAAAGCCAATAAATAAATATTGGCTTTTTGAATATTATAAAGTTAAGTTAATTAGGCTAATACCGTTTTAACTAATTCAGCAGCTTCTTTTAATAATATCGCAGATTTAACTTCTAAACCACTTTCATCTATAAGTTTTTTTGCTTCTACTGCATTTGTTCCCTGAAGTCTAACTATAATAGGTACATTGATATTCCCTAGTTTTTTGTATGCATCAACAACACCTTGAGCAACTCTGTCACATCTTACAATTCCACCAAAGATATTAATTAAGATAGCTTTTACATTTGGGTCACTTAATATGATTTTAAAACCTGCTTCAACAGTTTCTGCATTAGCTGTTCCTCCTACGTCTAAAAAGTTAGCTGGTTCTCCGCCGCTCAATTTAATAATATCCATTGTAGCCATTGCTAAACCTGCACCGTTAACCATACATCCTACGTTACCATCTAATTTCACATAGTTAAGGTTGAATTTTTTTGCTTCAACTTCTGTTGGGTCTTCTTCGCTTTCATCTCTAAGTAATGCATAATCTTTATGACGATATAATGCATTTTCATCTAAATCAACTTTAGCATCAACTGCTATTATTTTATCATCTGAAGTTTTTAATACCGGATTGATTTCAAACATAGCACTGTCTGTTTCATCGTAAGCACGGTATAATGCTGTTACAAATTTTTCCATTTCTTTTTGAGCTGTTCCTGATAAGCCAAGGTTAAAAGCAATTTTTCTTGCTTGAAATGCTTGGAAACCAATAGTTGGGTCAACCCATTCTCTGTGAATTTTTTCAGGAGTATGTTCTGCAACTTCTTCAATATCCATTCCACCTTCTGTGGTGTAAATGATTACATTTTTGCCAGTAGCACGGTCAAGCAATACACTCATATAGTACTCTTTCGGTTCGCTAGCACCTGGATAAAATACGTCTTGTGCAACCAATACTTTGCTTACTAGTTTGCCTTTTTCACCTGTTTGAATTGTTACTAAAGTGTCACCAATTAAATTTTGAGCAATATTTTTAACATCCTCTAGGTTTTTAGCTACTGCAACTCCTTTTTGATTTGAATTAATTGTTTTACCTTTCCCTCTTCCTCCTGCATGTATTTGAGCTTTAACAACAACCCAATCTGAACCAGATTGTGTTTGAATTGTTTTTGCTGCTTCAACTGCTTCTTCAGCAGATTCTGCAACAATGCCCTCTTGTATGGCTACACCATATGATTTTAAAATTTGCTTAGCTTGATATTCGTGTATATTCATGATAAATAAAGAATGTATTATTATTAAAGCTGCGAATTTACAAAAAATCTCCACTTTGTTTTTGATTTATTTAAAAAAATATACCATTTTCGCATGACATGATTGAAGCGAAAGGAATTACAAAGCATTACAATGGTATTGAAGTCTTGAAGGCTGTTGATTTAAGTATTAATGATTCTGAAATTGTTTCTATTGTGGGAGATTCTGGGGCCGGCAAAACTACTTTACTCCAAATATTGGGGACATTAGATACGCCCTCTTCGGGTGAAGTATACTATGATGGTACACAAATAAAAGATATTTCGCAAAAGCAATTGGCTGATTTTAGAAATAAAACCATTGGTTTTGTTTTTCAGTTTCATCAATTATTGCCTGAGTTTACTTGTGTGGAAAATGTATGTATGCCAGCTCTAATAAATGGAGTTTCTCTTAAAAATGCAATGCCAAGAGCTATTGAACTGCTAAATTATTTAGGATTGTCTCACAGATTTGACCACAAACCTTCACAATTATCCGGTGGAGAACAACAAAGGTGTGCTGTAGCAAGGGCATTAATGAATCAACCTAAAATAGTATTTGCTGATGAACCTAGTGGCAATTTAGACAGTAAAAATGCCAATGAATTACATCAGCTTTTTCTAAATCTTAGAAAAGACTTTGGATACAGTTTTGTTATTGTAACTCACAACGAAGAGTTTGCTAACATGGCCGACCGAAAGTTAATAATGAAAGATGGTAAAATTATTGAAACCGTTGAAAATCGCCAATTTTAAACGTCGTTTATGCGTTATTTAAGATGAATTTAATGCTAATTACATTGAATTGATCGGGTTGTTCTATGTTTACAACATGACCACAGTTTTGGATAATTTGCAATTGTGAAGATTGATGGTTTGCTGATAGTTTTTTTATAGAAGCCAAAAACATGTGGTCCTCACTACCCATTATATAAAGAGTCGGTTTCCCAGAATCATTAATTTTGAATAATTTTAAAAGTGGATTTACTTCTACAATAAGTGTGTACCATCTTAAAAACTCTTTTTGGTACAACTTTTTCGCTTCCTCTATAAACAACAAACGAGACGTTTTGTGGTTCTTTTTGGGCATTATTATAAAAGCAAAAAATCGATAAAGAATTAAATAGGGGAGTATAGATCTTAAATAATGACCAGTATGCATTAAGATTTTACTTTTTAAATTTAAGTGCATAACAGCACCACCTAATATTAATGTTTTTATTCTATCAGGATATCTGTCACTTAACTCTCTTATTATTATAGTACCAAGTGAAATGCCTATAAAATGGCTTTCTGAGATTTTTAAATGATTCAAAACATGAATCACATCATCACCAATGGATGAAAATGTGTATTTTTTTATATTTTCAGGAACTATTTTTTTGGATTTGCCGTGCCCTCTTAAATCGATAAGCAGAATATTAAAATGTTCTTTGAACGCTTTTATTTGTTTAAACCAAATGGAACTACTTCCTCCCGCTCCATGAATAAAAGTAACCCATTCTTTCGAATTTGGATGAATATATTTAGTATGATGTAGAATTGGTGACAATATTATATCTAACAATTTTAAAGTTTAAAAAGTTCTTTTTATGCTAGGATTTGTTAAAATTATGAAATCGCCTAGGTGTTGGTGGTTTGACCAAACAGGTGTATTAAAATCCTCACTTGGTGAAACTGATATAACCAATGATTTTAATTTTTTATTGTATTTGTTTAATTGAGTGACTATGGCAAAATGTTCATCGGAATGAAATCTACCATTGATTTGTAATACTTTATTTATTTTGTTAGCCTTATGGTATTGTGCAATTGAATAAGCCATGGTAGCATCCCACAACGATTGAGCTAAAATGATGTTAAAAGCATTCATTTTAGGCATAATCATTGTTTTTTTTGTACTTGTGTCTTTGATGGTGTGACTTGGATGCCCAAATAAATTGGCAAGTTTGTTGTAATAAGCCCCCGACGCTGTGTCATAAGGAATTGGCGCAAAATAGTGTTTGGTGTTTTTGTCCAAACTATTTAGAGCGCCTTGTCCTTTTCTACCAACAAGATTGGTGTATCTAGTTGGTGAATTGGCGCAAACTACATCTATTTGGTTTGTTTTTGAATATTCAATCAAGGGTCTGTAGTCTTTGTAATTCGACCAAACTCTTGCGTCTTTAGTAAAATGTTTTTCTTTTATAATGTCTTTAAGGTATTCATTCATAACAATTTGAACATCTCTGTCAAACATCTCCACAGACAAACTTGTGTTTGGGTATGTTTGATGCATCATTTTTAAAAGATGAAATTCAATAAGATGAGCAACGGAATCATTGTGCTCTTCTCCCAAAAATACAACATCATATTTGGCTATTCTTTTTACGATAGAATCGAGTGTGA
This sequence comes from Bacteroidia bacterium, assembly GCA_044377005.1. Lineage (GTDB taxonomy): Bacteria > Bacteroidota > Bacteroidia > NS11-12g > UBA955 > JABMMZ01. The sequence continues at coordinate 6,382 of JBILJV010000061.1, read as the reverse complement.
CTTCTTTTTTTAATTTCGTATCGTATATTTTCATTAGTTGAGCATCAATTTGTGCTACTAAATTAAGAGTTATAAATCCTGAAAAAAGGAAAATTGTTTTTTTTAAATTCATTTAATATTTTGAGATTTTTTTAACTTGAAACGCCTTTACACTACTAGTTACAAAAACCATGTAAATGCCAGTTTTCAAGGATGATAAGTCTATTGGGAGGTTAATTCTGTTGACGTTATTTAGGATGTTTTGGTACCAAACTTTTCCATATAAGTCTATGATTTTTATATCAAGGTTGCCATTAATAAATTCAGAATGACTAACATTAATTGAAATTTGACTTGCTGGTCCTACTGGATTGGGGTATATGTCTAAATGAATTCCTGAACATACGCCACTGAACCAATTCTCTACTCCATAAACATTTAATGCTTCACATTGATTTCTGTATGTAATGTTGTTGCATCCACAAACTGGATTATAAAAAGCATCATTACATTGGTAAAATGGTTGAATACGTGCAGGGTTTACACAGTTGTTGAATTGCCCAAATACATTTAAGTTCAAAAACAATACAGTCGATATGAGGGCGTTTTTTATAATAGTGGCTTATATTTTTTGGAAACCTAAGTAGGGGTGAAGGCATTCTGGCAGATTGATGCCATCCTCTGTTTGGTTGTTTTCTAACAATGAAGCAACAATTCTAGGTAAAGCCAAAGCACTGCCATTTAAGGTGTGAACTAATTCATTTTTGCCATCTTTGTTTTTAAATCTACATTTTAAACGGTTGGCTTGAAAAGTCTCAAAATTGGAAGTTGAACTTACCTCAAGCCATTTTTGTTGAGCCCCACTCCATGCCTCAAAGTCATAAGTTAAAGCACTTGCAAAGCCCATGTCACCACCACATAGTCTTAATATTCTGAATTTTAAACCTAGTTTGGTTAATAGTCCTTTAACATGTTCAACCATTTCTTCTAGAATTTCGTAACTTTGGTCTGGTCTTGCTATTTGAACAATTTCAACTTTGTCAAATTGATGTAACCTATTTAACCCTCTCACATGAGCGCCATAACTGCCTGCTTCTCTTCTGAAACAAGGGGTATAACCAACATTTTTGATTGGCAAATCGTTTTCTTTTAAGAGAACATCTCTGTAGATGTTAGTTATAGGGACTTCGGCCGTAGGAATACAATATAAATTATCAATCGTTGCATGGTACATTTGACCTTCTTTGTCGGGCAATTGACCAGTTCCAATTCCACTGGCTTCATTTACTAAAATTGGGGGCTGTATTTCATAGTATCCTGCTGCTAGAGCTTCATCTAAAAAAAAGTTAATTAATGCGCGCTGAAGTCTTGCGCCTTTCCCTGTGTATACCGGGAAACCTGCACCAGTTATTTTATTTCCTAGTTCAAAGTCTACCAACTTGTATTTTTCTGTCAGTTCCCAATGTGGCAATGGATTAGCTGGTAAAATTGGGTCATTTCCCCATTCATAAACAGTTTCATTGTCCTCAGCACCATACCCTAGTTTTGCCTTTTTACTAGGTGTATTAGGAAGATCATACAATTTGGATGTGAGCAATTGTTCAAGGTCTAATTGTTCTAACTCCAAAGTTTTGATAGTTTCTTTAAGTGCAAGAGATTCATTTTTTAAGAAATTAGCTTTTTCAGCTTCGCCACTTTTAAATAATTCACCAATTTCTTTGGCTAAAACATTACTTTTAGCTAAGGCTTGCTCTAATTCTGTTTGTTTTTGTCTTTTTTGCTCATCAATTGAGAGGATTTCAAGTACATCATTTTTTCTGTCTTTTCCTCTCAAAGAAAGCCTTTCTATAACCTCATCTGTTTGGGTTCTTATAGCATTTAATGTTAGCATGTTATTAGATGCAAAAATAAGCTACATTAATTTGAAAAAACAGATTTTTTATTTCAAATTAATAAATATATTTGTATTTGTAATATTTTGTAAAATTAAAGCTTGTGAAAAAAATCATTTTTGTCTTTGCCAGTGTCTTATTCTTATTGGGCTGTATCCAAAGGGATGACTACAATGCTGTGCCTGAAGTGATAGATGGGTTCAAACCTGTTTACATAAAAGACACCACTAATTTTGTTGATTCTGTTTATTTAACACCACCAGGTGTTTTAAACAATCCGGGTAAAATTTACCTTTACAAGCAATACTTAATTGTTAACGAGGTAGGAAAAGGAGCGCATATTTTTGATAATTCTAATCCTCAAATTCCTATTCCTATTGCTTTTATAAATATCCCTTTGAATTACGATATTTCAATAAAAAATAATATAATGTATGCAGATGCATACTTAGGATTGGTCGTGATTGATATTTCAATGTTGCCAAGTTCCATTAACATACTCAGTTTTATGAGATATAAAACAAATCGTGTTTATCCGCCGCTTCCTAATGTAGGTCCCAATTTTAATTTTGGATTGAGGTCGAGTGTTAAAACATACTTTGAATGCATCGACCCCCAAAAAGGCCTAATAATAGGGTGGGAACCAACGACTCTAATAAAACCCAAATGTTATCAATAATAAAATATATTAAACCATTATGAAAAAATATTTATTCTTCTTCTCACTCATTTTTTTAATAGGAGCTTGTCAAAAAGAGGGTTCGGAATTGTCTTCAAGCGATGGCGGAAATTCAACCGGTATTGGAGGTTCTATGGCAAAATTTGCTTTCTATAAGCAATATCTTTATGTAGTAGAAAAACAGTATTTACAGGTTTATGATGTAAGCGTAGCTTCAAAACCTTTATTTTTAAGAACTATAGATTTAAACAATACAGCTGTAGAAACGATTTTTCCTTATGAAGACTATTTGTTTTTTGGAACTCAAAATGGAATGTTGATATACAGTTTAAGTACGCCAACTACACCGGCTTATATAAGTACCTATTCACATATTGTAAGTTGTGACCCTGTAGTGGTTCAAGATAATATTGCCTATGTAACATTAAGTACTGGTAATCAATGTGGTAGAGGAGTAAATCAACTTGAGCTGATTGATATTTCAAATATTTATAATCCTCAATTGCTCAAAATTTATAACTTTAATAATCCTAAAGGGCTGTCAATTGATGGAACTTATTTGTATTTGTGTGATGGAAATGCAGGTTTAAAAGTTCTAGATGTTTCCAATCTCAATAACGTAAAAGTTGTTGAGACATTTACTGGAATTGAAGCGTTTGATGTAATAAAAAACAGTAATTCATTAACTGTTACAGGTAAAGATGGTGTTTATCAATTGGATTGTACAAATCCTTTGGATTTAAAACTCATTTCTAAAATAGGTAAAAATTAATTTTTTTTGTGCTTAATAAAATTCTTTTTTATGTCACTTTGTTTTTGTCAGTCGAGAGTATCGTCGCGCAAAGTGAGTTGGAATTGAGGGATAAACACAGGGTAAGTTTAAATATTTTTGACCAATCATTGATTACCCTTCCTACAATAAAAGGTGGGTATGATTATAATTTTTTTGATGATTTCGACAGAACCCATCACATTATTGTTGAGTTAGGTTATAATTATAAATCAAATCTAACACAAGAAAATAGGCGTGTAAGTGGTTTTTACACAGGCTTAAAATACGCTGTTTATAATAGAAAAACACTAACAAGGTTTTCTGGTTTTTCTTTTGGTTACAATTATTTGCATACCAATATTGATGGATACTTGAAAGTGCAAAAAAACATGCCTGGTTTGAGCACAAATGGTCAGTATTTTGAGTATGAAGTAAAAAGATTTAAACTGCTTAGGAATGCATTGACTCTTGAACGTTTTCATCAATTTAATGTTATTGATGGCTTATATTTTGAGTTAAAGTACGGTTTAGGTTTAACTTATTCAAGGTATGAAACGCCCATAGATATTCGTCAGAATACATACAGAAATGGATTTTTCTTTGAAAAAGAAGCTTTGTTCCCCACCATTATTTTAGGGGTCAATGTGGGGTATCGATTTTAATTGCTCTTTGGTTGATTAAAAGCTGGTTTTTTCTTCTTCTTTTTCTTTTTCGCTTTTTGATCTAAACGAGTAATATCTTCACTTACTAAATCAAGATTTGCATCGTTTTTAGAATCAATTTCCTCTTGCGTTTTTGGTTCAATGATTTCCCCAACTAACTCTGGCGCTTTTTGTCCATTAGCATTCATTTTTAAGTATTCATTAACTTTTGACAATGGGATACAAATCCATGAGTTTTTTTCTTCATAACTAAACCAAGTCAAACGTTTTAGAATATCTGTTTTTATCATGTAAGCAGTTCCCATTACAGTATCTAATCTTACGGTTTTTGATTTCGGGAACTCATCTAAAGCATCCATATAGGTGTCTAATTCATAGTTTAAGCAGCATTTCAGTTTGCCACATTGACCAGAAAGCTTAAGCATGTTAATAGAAAGGTTCTGAAAACGAGCAGCAGAGGTGTTTACCATTTTAAAATCAGTAAGCCAGGTGCTGCAACATAATTCTCTTCCACAACTTCCAATGCCACCTAGTCTAGATGCTTCCTCACGGTAGCCTATTTGTCTCATTTCTATTCGTAATTTAAATTCGTCGGCAAAGCGTTTTATTAATTCTCTAAAATCTACGCGACTTTCTGCCGTGTAAAAAAAGACTGCTTTTTTATTGTCTCCTTGAATTTCAATATCGCTTAGTTTCATTTCAAGCTTAAGTTGAATGGCAATAGTTCTTGCCCGCTCTAATACTTTGGCTTCTCTGTATTTAGCCTCTTGGTATTTTTCAATGTCCTTTTCGTGTGCTTTTCTCTGAATCATTCTAATAGAATCAGAATTTTCTTTAATGCCTCGTTTTTTTAATTGAAGACGAACCAATTCTCCTGCCAATGAAACATGACCAACATCATATCCCATATCAGAATCAACAACTACTGCATCTCCTGTATAAAGTTCTAAGTTATTAGAATTTCTATAAAATTCCTTTCTGCTTCCTTTAAATCTTATTTCAATAACATCAAAAGGTTTATAATTATCAGGCATAGCAGTATCGCTAAGCCAATTGTATACGTTTAATTTATTACATCCACTTGTTCCACAAGTTCCATTATTTTTGCACCCTTTGGGAGAACATCCCCCTGAAGTACCGCAACTTCCACATCCCATTTTGTATATATATTTTAGTTTGATTGAGCCTTAGGCTGTCTCAAGAAATTATTTTTAAGGCTCAAAGATAAATTAATTATAATGAATTTTAAGTTCCCATTTCTGTCAATTTCATAAAAGGCCTGATTAATAGCTTTATAGATTGTCTCTCTACCCTTTAAATTCATTAGTTTTGATAAAGTGATAATTATTTTTTCTTCTTCAGCTGCTACTTCGGTGGAAATAGACTTGTGTTCCACAATTAGAGAATATCTCAGTAATTCTAAGATATAATTTAAAAAGTGTCTGGCTTCATCCTTGCCCTTTTCGCTGAAAGACTCTGCCCAATTAAAAATTGCAACTGAGTTCCCTTGATAACAATCATTCAAAAAAGTTTTAAAACCACTCAAAAAAGAATAATCAATTTGTTCAGAAAGTATTTTGGCTTTATGGATGTTGCCATTTGTCATTAAAGCAATATTATTTGCAACAGACTCTTCAATAAAGAGATGTGATTTTAGATAATCTTTAATTTCATCACGACTGTATAGGTTAATTTTTAAAAGCTGTGTTCTTGATAAAATCGTAGGTAATATTTGGGTAGGATTCTCGGTAACAAAAAGTAAGAGAGTATTAGGCGCAGGTTCCTCTATCGATTTTAATAAGATATTACCTTCTTTACCTAAATATTCGGGAAGCCACATAATTAAAACTTTATATTCAGCTTCGTAGGGTCTAAAAGATAGTTTTTTAATAATATTGCGACATTCTTTGACTGGAATATTAAGAGTTTTGTTTTCAATTTTTGCAGCTTCTATCCATTCATTAACGGTAAGTTCTGGGCTTTTAATCAATGATTCCCTGAATAAAGTTATGACATCATCACAAACTTCAACATCTTCAACTTTACTGGTAATAAAAGGAAAAGAAAAATGTAAGTCAGGATGAATGTATTGTTGGTATTTGTTGCATGAGGGGCAGGTGCCACAACTATCAAGTTCTTGTTTGTTGGTACAGTTGATATATTGGGCATATGCAATTGCAATTGGAAGTGCATTGCTTCCCTCGCTGCCATTAAAAAGTTGTGCATGTGAGATTCTGTTGTTTTTAACTTGCTCAACTAATTTTTTCTTAAGCGAATCGTGTCCGTATATATCTGCAAATTTCAAAGTTTTGCAAATATACAAAACGTTTTTATTTTTGATGATACAAAGAAATCATGTTAATAATTAAAATAAGTTAATGGTTGATTATAAATAAGT